>NZ_JANHJR010000001.1:654552-981828 GCF_024495425.1 Haloarchaeobius litoreus
GATAGGTAAAGACGTGTGTATGTCACTGCTGCCGGTCGACACCGACGCCCTCGAAGATATCTGTCGGTCAGTCGCGATGGCGAACTACGGGTTTCTGTACGTGACGGACAAGCGGGGGGAGATCCAGAACCGATACGAGAGCGCAGACACCGGCACGCTCAACGCACGCAACCTGTCCACGTCGGACCTCAAGAAGGCACTCCGTGACCTGACGGAGGACGAGTTCTCCGACCTGGAGCAGATTCGCGACGGCGTCTACTACGTCGACACGTTCAGCGTGGGGAGCTCGGACGCGGTCACCAACGAGCTGACGAGCGTGTTCAGCCAGCGAATCGTCATCACGTCGGAGACGCTCCGATCGCGGTTCGACCTGGCTATCGACGACGTCGACTACTTCGCCAGCGAGCTGGAGTCCCGCGACCTCGTGGCCCGCATCACGGCGGGCGAGCGCGACTACTACACCATCGGGCCGCGGCTCAAAGAGCACGCGGGCAACGTCGGTCTGGACTCCCAGCTCGAGCGCAAGGCCGCACGGGGCAAGATCAGCCACAGCGACCTGGAGAAGGTCGTCGACGTGGCGGCGACGACCGACGTCATCCGCTACCTCGAACAGGAGGGGTTCATCGTCGACCTCGACGGCGAGTACCTCGTCAAGAGCGCGCTCGACGAGTTCGCACGCTACGTCGCCGGCGAGACGGAGGGCGAGGTCGAGGCCCAGTTCGAAGCCTCGCAGTATCTCGTCCCGACGGCGGAGTTCCCTGGCGTCGTCCGCTCGGAGATCGAGGCCCGATTCGACGTGCTCTCGCAGGCGCACGGTATGCAGGACGAGATCGTCGAGGCGACACAGGACGCGCTCGCCGACCGGCTGGACCTCGAAGTCGGGCGCGAGATGGTGGTGATGCGGGACGCCTTCGATTCCTACGTCGACGGGGAGGCGCGGCGGGTGCTGACCGACGTGAAGTCCGAACGGGACGTGCTGCCGGCGTCACCGACGGAGTTCGAGGAGGCGGCGACCGAACACGTCGAGGAGATGCAGGTGAGCAACGACCCGGCGGTCAACCGGTACGTCCGCGAGGCCGTCGAGGAGCGGTACGCCGAGGTCGTCTCGGAGCAGGAGTTCGGGGGCGTCGACGCGTAACCAGCAGACACGAGCCACACAATGCCACGAAAATACACGTTCGAGACCACGACCGTCGATGGCATCGACTACGTCATCGCGAACCCGGTGAACGAGACCGACGAGATGGTCCGCCTCGAGGCGGACTGGACGAACGGCGACGACGTCGAGGGGGAGTGGGAGCGCGCGGTGCGGGCCATCATCAAGGGCGACCTCCTCGGGGAGATGAACCTGGAGGAGGGCAACGGGCGAATCGACCGCCTGACCGCCATCGAGACGCTCGCGGCGGCGGAGGACGAGCAGGGCAAGGTCGTCTCAAGCGAGCGCCAGGCCGACGCCCTGCTGGAGTACTTCGAGGACCAGGACATCCTCCGGTTCGACGGCAACGACGTCGTGCTCCTCCAGGACCCGCGCGACGACGAGCTCTCGGGGCGGGCCGCGCTGAACTGGGCGGCCGGTATCGAGGCCTGCGTCGACAAGATCGACGAGACGATGGACCGCGTGGAGCGGGCGAAGGACAAGCTCGAGGACAAGATGGACGAGATCGACACCGGGTCGAACCGCATCGGCGAGCGCATCCAGGAGACCGCCCAGGAGCTGAAGGCGCTCGGCGACGGCCCGGGCGTGCCGGACGACCCGTCGCAGCTGGACGAAAGCGAGCGCAACCGCTACAACCAGCTCAAGCGCCAGTTCATCTACCACAAGCAGATGAAGGAGGTCGACCAGGAGAACCTGCTGGAGACCGTCGAGGCGGGCACCTCCGAGCTGGCCCACCAGATCTCCATGCTGAACTCCGCGAAGGAGGCGCTGGTGACGAAAGAGCAGGAGATCCGGGTCGTCGCCGTCCAGAAGCGGGAGTTCCCGAACGACGCGACGAACATCGTCGAGAACATGGGGACGCTGGCGACGAAGCTCGGGGGCGTCGGCGACATCGACGAGAAGATCGACCAGACCTCGGCGACGGACCTGGCGTCGATGGTCGAGGACACCGTCGGCGACGTACAGGACGTGGCCGAGACCGCGGAACAGACCGCCGACGAGGAGGTCGAGACGGACGCGGACGCAGTCGACTTCGAGGTGTAGGGGGTCGACTCGTGTCGGCCACATCGACCGTGTTCAGGGTGGAATCGTTCTTCGGTGCGCTCAGACGCGTCGACGAGCGCGTCGAGACACTGCTCGGGGTGCCGACCTACGACGACGCGGCGGTGTACCGGACCGCCGACGAGGCGACGAGCGCGCTGGCCGAGCTCGGGGACGCGTTCGTCGCGGCCGCACCGTTCCCCTCGCAGGTGGGTCGCGCGGACGACGGCCTCGGGGAGGCGCTGACGGACCTGCTGGAGGCGCAGTACGCGGCCCCGGCTGCGTGGGCCGACGGCGAGACGGGCGGTCCGGCCACCGTAACCGTGGACGCGCTCGTCGATGCCGGCCGACTGGAGCGCCGTGCCGGCGAGCTGGTCGTCCCGCTGCCCCGGGCCGGCGCGGCGGCACGGAACTGGGGGCCCGCGCTCGCGGTGATGCGGGCGGTGACCGCGGACCTGCTCGACCGGGCGGAGACGCTGGCGCGACGGAGCCGGGCGGTGGACGCCCCCGACGCCCGGGCCGCCTGCGAGAGCCTCTACCGGATGCTCGCGTCGCTGCGGGACGTGCTCGTCCGGGCGAGCTCTGGCGTGGCGTTCGTCGGGCGGCGGACCGACCGACGGAGCGACCGGCCACTCTCCTTCGCGGAGTGGGCGGGTGGCCGACTGAACGGAGGAGACAATGCTTAATCTGACGCCGATACTGCGACAGGACCAGCCGACCTCACACGTAAAGATAGGCGAATCGAAGCTCGGGAACTCGAGCGACGTGGTGGAGATACGCCACAAGAACCGGTCCGCCCACTTCCTCGTGAAGCCGGTCGAAGACGGGCCGCTCGCGGGCGAGACCATCGGGAACAAGGTGCGAATGCACCGGAACGTCGCCGAGCTCTTCGGCGGCATCGACTCCTCGCGGGACTTCCGGGTGGACCCGAACGCCTCGGTACACGACGTGGTCGAGTGCGACGCCGTGAAGATCCACGCCGGCGGCAACGACCCGGAGAAGCTGGAGTCGTTCCTGCGCTCGACGAACTACCTCCTGCATCCCTTCGAGGAGGTCGTCAAGCAGGGCGACGGGCTCGCGACGTTCACCGCGGCGAAGGTCGAGCCGAGCGGCTACACGACGGTTCGCGTGACCGACGACACCGACATCGAGTTCATCGGAGCGGGCGAGCTCCGTGAGCTGAAGGCGACGGAGTCGAGTCGGTCCCGGGGTGGCGGGTCGACCCACGGCGGCGGTCCAGGCGGCGGCCAGCAGGTCGCCGACGACGAGGCCGTCGAGGTGAACCTCGAACCGAAGAAGCCGACCGTCTCCTTCGAGGCGGACGTTGCCGGGCTGCCCGAGGTCAAGCAGACGGCGCGAATGTTACTCGCGCTGTTCGACGCCGACACCAGGAACGAGGTCGAGCGACGCTACGGGCAGGCCTTCGCCTCCCGGGGCAGTTCGATGATGCTGTACGGCCCGCCGGGCTGTGGGAAGACGCTCGTCTCGGAGGCCATCGCGCACGAGGCGATGTACAACACGAGCATCGAGGACAACTACGGCGAGGTGAAGTTCCTCGAGGTCCGGGGCTCGGACATCCTCTCGAAGTACTCGGGCGAGTCCGAAAAGCGCGTCTCGGCGGTGTTCGAGAAGGCCCACGGCATCGCACAGGAGGGCTTCTGCGTCCTGTTCTTCGACGAGGTGGAGACGCTGATTCCGGACCGCGGGGACGACTCGCTCCAGCGGCACGAGCGCTCGTTGACCAACGCGTTCCTGCAGGAGATGAACGACGTCGAGGACAACCTGCTCGTCATCGGCGCGACGAACATGCCCTTCACCATCGACCCGGCAGCCACCCGCCGGTTCCCCATCCAGCAGTTCATCCCGCAGCCCGACGAGACGGTGATGGCGGAGGTGTGGCGCAAGCAGCTCGACTCCCTCTCCACGGCGGACGAGATCGACTACGAGCGCCTCGGCGAGGCGTCGGTCGGCTACACGCCCGCCGAGGTCGCGGACCGTATCCTCGGCAGCGAGTTCCAGCGCGAGCTTGTCGAGAGCGTCATCGAGGGCGACCCCATCGTCCCGGACACCGACTACCTGCTGGCGAAGCTGGAGGCGTCGGAGCCGAAGACGGTCCGGCAGTACGTCGCGAGCGTCCGCGAGAAGACCGACGAACTGGAGGGCTACCCCGAGATGCAGCGCTACGTCGAGGCCCAGGCCGAGCGGCTGGGGATGCGTCTCGGGGGACAGCCGAGCGCGCTCGAATCCCTGCTCGGCGCGGGCGGTGGCGGTGCGGGCGGTGGCGGCGCTGGCGGTGGTGCCGGAACCCCCGACGACGGCGCTGCGGGCGACGACGCGGGAGGCGATGCCGTGTGAGCGGCTACGCCGAGGTCGCGGCGTTCGAGCTGCCGGCGGTCGCGGCCAGCGACGGCGGTGTCGACGACGTGGCGCTCGTCGCCGACGGCGACGTGACCTACGTCCGGGGTGCCGAGCGGTCGACGCTCAGGGTCGACGACGAGCCGGTCGACGTCGCGCTGGGTGACCTCGTCTACGTGCTGACCGCCGACGCGCTGCTCGCACTCGACCCCGAGAACGGCGGCTCGCGCGTCTGGTCGCTCGGCCTCGCCGACGAGGGCGTCGAGGGGGTCGCCGCGCTGCCGGCGGCCGACGTGGTCTGTGTACTCACCGAGCGACACCTCGTCGGTGTGGACGGTGAGCGCGGCTCGCGGCGCTGGACGGTCGACCGGCCCTACGCGGACGTGGGCGGTGACGTGTCGTTCGTCGCTGCCGACGGGCGGTTCCTGCTCGGGGCGTGGTCGTTCGTCACCGGCGTCGATGCCGACGGCGAGCAGGTGTTCGATGCGGACGTCGGCAGCGCGCTAACCGGCGTCGGCGGCGCTGGCGGCACCGTCGTCGTGGCGCTGAAGTCCGACCAACTCGTCGGCGTCGACCCCGAGTCGGGCGACGTGGAGTGGCGCACCGAGATACGGCCCACGCAGGTCACGCCACGGGGCGACGACACCCTGCTCGTGCGGACCGCGGACGGCCTGCTCTCGGTGCGACCGGATGGGACCTACGAACCGGTCGACGGCCTGCCGGCGGGGTCGGTCTACCCGGCCCGTAGCGGCGACCCCGTCTGCGTCTATCGCGAGGACACGCTCTCGGTCCACCGCCGGAGCGTCGACGTCGAGAAGGTGACGGCCGCCGTCACGGTCGACGCCATCGGGCCGGGAGAGCCGCTCGTCGTCGAGCTGACGAACGGGGCCACGACGGCGGGGAGCGCGACGGTGACCATCGCGGTCGACGGCGCGACGACGGCCCGCCGGAGCACGACGGTCGACCTGCCGGCGGGCGGCAGCACGACGGCCGCGTTCGAGGTGACGGCCGTCGACGACGTCGACGCGGCGGACGTCCGGGTCTCTGTCGACGGCGTGGAGCTGGCCACCGGGTCGGTCGCCATCGAGCGACCGGCCCCCCCTGCGGAGTCGGTCGACGCCGAGCTGACGGTCGACCGGGTGGAGGGTGCGACGGTCCACGCGACCCTGTTCGTCCACAACGAGGGCGAGGTGCTCCAGGAGCTCCGGGTCCGCGAGGACGACCTCCACGTCGGCGCGGTCGCGCCGGGGGAGACCAGTCGCGTCGAGGTGACCGAGCGGTACACCCCCGGTGAGCCGGTCGAGCGGACGGTCGTCGACGACACGGGGACGACGGTCGCGACGGCGACGACCACGGCGACCGATGGCGCGGTCACGGTCTCGGTCGACCCGACGGTCGGCGAGTCGTTCCTGTTCGTCGACGTGACGGTCGAGAACCCGACCGAGACGGCGGTCGCGGACACGCTCGTCCTCGTGGGCGTCGGGGAGGCTGGCCCGGTCGAACGCACCGTCGACGCCGCACCCGGCGGGACGTGGACGCTCTCGGTCGCGCTCCCGGGGTACGTCGCCGGCCCGCTCGATGGGAACGTGCTCCGCGCACGGCTCGACGGTGCGGGCATCGAGGACACGCACGAGCTCTCGCTCGGGGACCGCTTCGCGGGCAGGGCCGGCGCACCCCCGTCCGGTGGCCGGGGACAGTCCACGGGGCCGGGTGGCGGTGGGCAGCGTGGTGGGTCCGACCGACAGCACCCCGGCGGCGCACGAAGCGGTGGCGGACAGCCGGGGGCTGGGCGGCCGGCCGGCGGACGGGACGACGCCGCCGGAGACTCGGCGTCGGTGTCGCTCCGGCGTGCCGTCGCGGACGACGAGCCCGCGGCGACGGAGGCGTTCCTGGAGTACCTCGCCGTCGACACGGAGGGACCCGTCGACGACCTCACCCTCGCGGTCGATGGCGAGCAGTTCTCGCTCGGCTCGTTCGACCGGGGCGAGGAGCGTCGGTACCAGCGGGCACACGCATTCGCCCGCCGTGGCCACACCCAGCTCTCGCCCGTCGCCGCGACGGCGGGCGGTCGGCCCCTCGCCGAGACCGGCGCGATGGAGGTCGACGTGCGCGATGGTCCGCTCGTGGTTCGTGCGAGCGTCGACGCAAGCGGCCGGACGGTCCGCGTCCGCGGCACCGTCGAGAACCGGACCGACGAGTTCCACTCGGTCGAGGGTGTCGACGTCACCTGGGTCGGTGGCTGGGACATCGACCCACGCGGGGATGGACTCGCGCCCGGTGAGACGGTCCGCTGGTCGGGCAGCATCCCGCGGGAGGAGACGGACCTGACGGACGGCGACGAGGTGGTTCCCATCACCGTCGAGTACGACGGTGGCGGGCGGTTCCAGTCGCTCGCGCCGGTCGAACGGGACGCCGGGACCGGCGCGTCCGTCGCGAACCGGATCGACCCCGGTATCGGCCGCGAGACCCACGTCGCAGACACGTACAGCAAGGTCGTCTGCAACCTGCGGAACGTCTCCGAGGAGCCCATCCACGAGCTCGAGCTCGCCGCGACCGGCGACCGGCTGAACGACATGATCTACGTCGAGGAGACCGTCCAGACGCTCCAGCCCGGCGAGACGGTCGAGCACTTCGTCGACGTGAAACCGTCCGAGGGCGACCGCGAACTGGCCGTCGACGTGGTGGTCACCTGCGACGGTGAGACGGACCGCCTCGCACTCGACGGGCCGGTCGCCGCCACCCCCGAGGAGTGGGCGCGGTCGCACCTCGAGGAGTGGACGGCGACCTGGGACGGTGACGAGCCAGAGGCGGCGCTGTCGGTTCCCGCGCACCTGTCGACAGCGTTCGAACAGACCGACTGAGTGAGATCAGTCGACGCCGGCTTCCGCCACGAGTTCGCCCTCTATCTGCGTGACGAGGGTTGGGTCGTCGGTCCAGAAACCGTCGAAGGTGCCGTCGTACTCCCGCCCGACGAGCCCACACGCCTGCGTCTCCTCCGTCCCACCGTCGAACGTGACGACCCAGTACCGTTCGAGCATCTCGTCGCCGTAGCCGTGGAAGGTCACTCCGGGTATCTCGGGTGGTTCCCAGTCCGGCGCGCCGTAGACGTGGATGTCGAGGCCGGCCTCGCCGAGCGTCCAGTACCACTCGACCTGCTCGGCGAACGCCGAGAGGTGCTGGAAGCTGGCGTGGAGTTGGCCGTTCCCGACGCGGCGAGCCCGGTCCTCGATCTCCCTGCTGACCGCGAGGAGCTGCCGGCGGTTCATCGCGGTGAACACCGTCTCGTCGAGCACTTCGAACAGCACCCGGTAGCCGGGGGCGACCTGGCTGGGGTCGGCCGGCCGGACGACCGGCGGGGTCAGCAGCCACTCCAGTTCGTCGAGCGGGATGGCACCGACGAACTCGCCACCTTCCTCGACGACCACGAACGGTTCCGGGGCGTCGGGAGGGAGCTGCTGCCAGTCGACCGTCACCGAGTGCGCCTCGAACTGCCGTTCGATGTCCGCCTCGTCCCCACGGCCGTACACCGTGAACAGTTTATCGCTCCGCTTGACGCGCTCGAGAAGCGAGTCCAGCATCGTCACCCTCGCGGCGTGGGCTCTGCGGCGATGCTCTCGCGGACGAGTTTTCTGACCGTCGGGTCGAGCGTCCCGAGCTCGACGCTTTCAGTGTCGTCGTTGCGGACGACCAGCCCCGCGTCCTCGAGCAGCGGCAGGTGGATGTGCACGAGCTCGGTCAGCAGCCGGTCGCGGTCGTCCGGTGTCATCATCCTGCCGATGTCGGTGGCGCGCCAGCCAGTGAGAAGTGTCGCCAGCTCGTCGACAGTCGCCGGCCCTTCCGTCAGAAGCGAGTAGAGTACCCGCCGTCGTTCGGCCGCCGCGAGCCCCCGATAGAGCTGGTCGTCGGCGAGGCCGGCGGCCTTGGTCTCACCTCGTGCGTCGCTTTCTGTGGAGTCCGAGTGGTTCCGGGGCATCGTACGTAGAAGTCCATCACGATTAAAGATAAGCGTTTTCTCCGTCGACACCCCTCGACCGGGGGTACGGGGGTGCCGAGCTGTGGCTGGGGCAGCCGGGGTTACACCAGGAACTCGCCGTTGACGGCCTCGTTGGCGTCCGAGACGTACGCCAGCGTCCCCCGTGCCAGGTGGACCAGCAGCGCGACGAACGCGAACACGTAGCCGCCGGTGACGGCGAACATCGCGGTCCGGGCGGTCGAGAGCGCCGAGAGCTGCCGGTTCCGCTCCTCGCGGATGGAGTCGGCGGTCTCCTGCTCGCCGGCCGCCTCGAAGTGGGAGATGGACTCGTCGTACCGTTCGGCGATGTGGGCCCGTTGCGCGTCGAACGGGCCGAGGTTCGCCGGGTTCAGCAGCAGTGGCGTGCCCCCGACGGAGGTGAGCATCGACCCGCTGAGGTTCTCGCGAGCCGAACGCGCCGCCTGCAGGTTCGACTGTCCCTGGCTCACGTTCGTCGAGTACGCCTCGAACGCGGCGTCAGCGTCGGCCTGCAGCTGGCTCGCCCGCTCGTCCTCCCCCTCGAGGACGGCGATGCGCGCGAGACTGCGCTGTATCATCGCCTCCTCCAGCAGGGCGGTCTCCTCGCTCGCGAGCCGGTCCTCGTAGTACGTCCGCTGGGTCTCGATCTCGTCGTTCAACACCGTGTTGCCCTCCTCCAGCGCCCGCTGGCCCAGCTCCCGCAGCTCGGGGTCCTCCAGCTCGGAGACGTACAGCGCGACGGTGTTGTAGGTCGACGCCGCCCGGACGAGCTCCTCCTGGGCAGCCTCGTTGCCCTCCGACTCGCGGACCGCCTGCACGCGGTCGGTGGCGTTGAGGAACTCCACGAACGTCTGCGCAGCGGTGAACCCGCGCGAGATGTCCTGCCCGGAGTCGAGGTCACCGTCCTCGATCTTCTCCTCCAGCCGGGTCAGCAGCTCGTCCATCGACCCCGCCGATGCGCCGAGTTCGGGGTCGTCCTCGTACGCCTGGAGCCGGTCGTGGGTCGCTTCGCCCTCGATGATGCCGGGCTCGGCGGTCACGGTGATCGTCCGGGGCTCGACGTCGTCGCCGTTCACCCGATAGGTCCACTCGTAGGGGGTCAGCACCTCCGCGTCGGTGTCGAACTGGAGGCTGAAGACGGTCTGGCTCTCCGAGCCCGCGGCGAGCTGTTCGGGAACGTCGCGCTGGACCGTGAGCCAGCCCTCGTCCGGCCCGTCGAGGCGCTCCAGCTGGAGGTCCTCGATAGCGTTGTAGCCGAGCGCCTCGGAGACCGTGACGGTACGGGTGTCGGTCCGGGTGATCTCCAGCTGCCCGAACTCGACGTTCTCGGTGTCCACGCCGAGCTCGGTCTCGTGCTCGACGGTCAGTGGCACCTCGACCGTCTGGGTGCCGGCGGAGGCGTTACCGGACGTGAACCGGACGTTCAGCGTGTGTTCACCCGCCGGCACCTCGCTGTCGAGGGTCACGTCGAGGACGTACTCCCGGCTGTCCTGTCCGGGGACGGTGTCCGATGCGCGCGTCAGCTCGGCGCTGACGTACTGGTCGTCGAAGCTGGGCGAGTCGACGCTGACGTCCTCGATGGCGAGCGGGAGGTCCCCCGTGTTCTGGATGGTCGTCGTGACCTCACGCGTGAACTCCGACTCGCCGCGCGGTTCGTCGAACGTGTAGGACGCGCCGGAGCCGGTCGGTTCGCCGAACCTCGCGGGGTAGATGACCCGCGCGTCGAGACGGAACGACTCCGGCTCGGCGTCGGGGTCGTCCGTGCTGAGCCGCACCGTCCACGACTTCTCCGCGTGCTGGACCGCGTCGGCATCGATGGAGACAGTCGCCGAGCCGGTTCGGCTGTCGCCCGCACCGAGGCTCCCGGCCAGCCCGGAGACCGACGCGGAGGCGTTGCGGTTGACGCCGCTCGGGTCGCTGACCGACACGTCGACCGCGGCGTAGCCGGTCTGCTCGGCGATGGTCACGGGGACGGTTTCGCTGGTCCCCACGAGCACGTTACCCACGTCGACCACGGGCTCGACGGACTCGACCGAGGTCGCCTTCACGACCTCGATGTCGAACCTGACGGTGTCGACGTTGCCGAGGCTGTCCTCGAGGGTCAGCTCCACCGAGTGGGTCCCCTCGCGGACCGCCTCGTCGACGGTGACATCGACGGTGACGGTCTCCGTCTCACCGGCGTCGACGCGGTTCGGTGCGCTGGACGCCGATGCCGTGATGTCCGCCCCGGCGGACGCCGACGCCGACTGGAGGTCCATGTCACCCGAACCGATGTTCTCGAACTCGACGACGACGCTCGTCGTCTGCTCGTCCGTGCCCTCGAACCGGACCTCGGGCGTCGACTGCGCGGCGGCACCCCCGAACTCGGGTTCGACGTACCGGACGTCGGCTTCGAGGGTCCCGGTCATCCCGGCGCCACGCGAGATGTAGATGGAGCGCGTTCCGTCGAACCCGGAATCGCCCTGGGACGTGCCGGTCGCCTCGTACTCGACTTCGTAGGTCTCCCCCTGGGTCACGTCGAACTCGTTGTTCGTTCCGGCGTCGCCGCCACCGGACCAGCGGTCGAAGGTGAACGTCACCTCACCATCGGTCTGTTCCTGCGGTGCAGTTACGGTGTCGTTGGTGCTCGCAGTGAACTCGATGGAGGCGATGTCGGTGTCTGTCTCGCCCGGGAACGCTTGCTGCAGTTCGAGGTCGGCGGTCTGTGCCGCCGTCGTCGTCGCGCTCGTGGACTTCACATCCCGGGCAGCGTCGCCGTTGGTCGCCGGGGCGACGTGTCCAGCAGTCGCCGGCACCGCCACCGCCGCCCCGGCGAGCAGGAGGACGACCAGCCCGACCGCGAGTCCGGTAGTCCTACGCATCCTGACCACCCTGGAGGACCACGATCTCACCGACGTTCGCCGCGTCGACGGTCCGCCGCCAGACGACGAGCCGGTGGGTCACCAGCATCGCGACCAGGGCGACGACGACGCCGTAGCCGACCAGCAACACCATGCTGGCGAGCGCGAGCGTCGTCCGCGCCGACGAGATGTCGGTCCGGAGGCCCGCGAGCCGGCTCTCCCGGTCGGAGAGGGCGTTCTCGCCCGCCCGCCGTTCGGCGTCGCGGACGTCCGCCAGCGTGCCGCCGGACTCCAGATACAGCGAGAACGTCCCGAACAGCTCGCCGCTCGCGACCGCACTCACGCCGTCGCAGGACGAACAGCTGCCGAGGAAGCCGTCCGCGCGCTCCTCGGCGGCGTTCATCGCCGTCAGGTCGCGCTCGTACCCGCTGCGCAGCTCCTCGACGCGCAGGTTCACCTGCGAGAACTTCTGGGTCGCCCCCGCCTGGCGGAACGCGGTCGCGGCCTGCCCGAGCAGATGGATCTTCTCGGGGGTGCGCGTCACGTCGGAGGCTGACTGCAGCAGGGCGTCGCCCTGGTTCTCGTAGAACCGGCTGAGCGCGAGGTCCGCCAGCGGTGCGTAGGTGAGCCCCTGCTCCTCGAGCGCGCGGACGTGGCCGCCGGTCCGGTTCGCGGCCGCGAGGCTCTCCGCGACCGAGCCGTTCTGGGCCGCGGTGTAGCTCTCGTTGAACGACCGGAGCAGGGCCAGCACGGCCCCCATCTCTCGTTCGGTCGTGTCGTCGAACTCGACGACCTGGAGCTTCGAGACCGCGAGCGACCGGATGGTCTCGAACTCCGTGTACTGCTCGAACGCCGGCGTCCCCGACAGCTGGTTGAACGCCGCGAGGTACTCGTCTGCCGTCTCCGGCGGTACGTCGTTCCGTGCCTGTCCGACCGTCGTGTCGGGCTGTGTGTGCGTCGCGTCGACCGTGTCACCGGTCGTCGCCGGCGCGGCGGGCGTTCCACCTGCGCCCACGGCGACGGCCGGCGTCGCGGTCACGGACGCCAGTACCACCAGCCCGACGAGGAGTTTCAGTCCATCCATCTCTCAGAACACCGTCCGCTTCATGCGTTCCCTGAGCTCACGGCGGTCGAAGCCGTGTTCGACCGCATCGAGAAGCCCGGCGACGAGGAGTGCCCGGGCGGCCTTCGCGAGCGGCTCGCGCTCCCGCCTCGTCTCCTGGAACAGCTCCCTGGCGTGTTCCCACATCTCCGTCGCCGGCTCCACCTCGGTCAGGTCGCCCCGTTCGTCGTCGATCCGCGACCGGGTCCGCTCGATGCGGCCGGTCAGGTCGCTGTCCACGTCGGCGTCGACGTAGTCGAAGTACGCCTCGTGGGTGAGCACGTCACCGTCCCACCGGGGGTCGACGCTCGCCATGTCCGAACACGCGGCGAACATGTCGACGTTGCGCTTGGTCGTCATCGCCGTGTTCACCCGCGAGATACCGTCCTCGGCGGCGTCGAGCAGCGCCTCGGCCACGTCGTCAGGCCGGTGCTCGCCGGTCGCGAACAGGTGGCCGTACTGCGGGAGCGCCTCGACCAGGTCGAGCAGGCGGGAGACGACGCTGCCGTAGTAGCCCGGGAACGCGGTGTCGCGCCCCGACTGCTCGGAGAGACCGTCGACCTCGCGCCGGAGCCGTCGGACGCGGTCCCGCGTCGCCTGTGGGACCGTCCACTCGAACGACGCCTCGACGGTCACGTTCGTCGGCTCGTCCTCGTGGATGGCCACCTCCGTCGTCCGGGTCCGGAACAGGTCCGACTGCGAGCCGGCAACGTCCAGCCCGACGACGTAGTCACCCACGAACACCTCGGAGGCCCGCACCCGACCGCGCCCGTCCGTCCGGCGCGACCCCTGCCGTTCGTCGACACGGTAGCGGTCGTCGCCGGCGGGCGCGATGGACACCGGCAGCCCCTCGGTTGCGACGCCGTCGACCTCCGCAGTCACCGACAGACGGCCGGTCTTCCGGCCCAGCGCGACGTTCAGCTCGAGTGGACCGTCGTCGGCCAGCGAGCAGTCGTTGCTCGCGGTGTGGTACTTCGGATGCTCGACGCGGACCGTCGCAGTCGACGCCGCGTACGGGAGCGTCACGCTGGCGCGGCCGTTCCGCCCGGTCCTGGCGGTCGCATCGTCGCCCTCGTCCGGTTCGACCGCGACGCGTGCACCGGGAATCGGCTCCCCGTCCTGCTTGTCGGTGATGGTCACACGCACGCCCGGTCGGGGGAACGCGAGCTGGGCCTGCTCCCCGGTGAGCCTGCCGTCCTCGACGTCGAGCTGGTCGGTCCGCTGCTGGGTGCCGACCGCCGCGGTCAGCTGCCAGCCACCCGGCAACAGCGACATGCTGACGACGCCGGAGTCCGTCGACCGCGTGGTCTTCGAGCCCGCGCCCCGCGTCGGTTTGGCGACCACGTCCGCGTCCTCGCGGATCCGGTGCCCGTTCCCGTCGACCAGCGTCACCTTCACGTCGACCGGGTCGGGCGTGGTCGTCCCGGCGCCCTCGCCGAAGCGCCAGAAGTCGAGCCACGACAGGAGCGCCGCGAACGCGAGCGCGGCGAGGCCGCCGACGGCCACGCCGATGAGGAGGGGGAAGGCAAGGTCGATGGCTTCGCCGAAACCGAGAAGGAGCACCGCGGTTCCGGCGCAGCCGATGAGCCCGATCAGGCCACCGAACCCCAGCACGACGGCGGCACCCCGGGGGTTGGTCGGGTCACCGTTCGGTCCGGCAGCGCCGGCAAAGAACCGAACGACGGCGAGGATGACCGTCCCGAAGATACCGCACAGGAGCGCGACGGCCACGAGGAGTAGCCAGTCCCCGAGTCGGTAGCTCGCGGGGAGGAACCCACCGCCGACACTCGCGTTGGTCGCGGTCCCGGTCGTCGTGGTCGTCGCGGCACCGTCGCCACCGTTCCCGTCCGACTGGTTCGCCGTCGACGTGTTCGGTGCTCCGGGAACGGTCCCACCGACCGTCTGTGCGGACACGACCGTCCGCTCGCCGTCGGCCTCGACGACGAGGAGCACCCCCTGGTCGGCCGGGAGTGCCGTGCCGTTCTCGACGGCGTAGTGGCCGTCCTGCCAGCTGACGCCGTACCGCGCCACGCCGCCGTCGCGCTGGACCAGCACGGACGACACGCCGTCCCGCTCGGCCGCGAAGTAGCTCCGGTCAACCGTCACGTCGACCGGTTCGCTCGCGTACTGACTCTCCCAGCCGTCGAGGAGCCGTGGCCCGTCGGCGTCACCGACCGAGAGCGTCGCGTTGACGCTCGCCGCGAGCGCGCTCCGGGGCAGTTCGACGCCGGCGTCGGTCGCCTCGACCGGCCCGACGAACTGTCCGTCCGGCGACTCCGTGGTCAGGTCGAGGTGGTACGTCTCCACGTCGAGCACGGAGAGGAGGGGGTTCGCGATGGCGACGGTGTCCCCGCTCGTGACGAGCACGCTCGCGCTCTCGGCGGCGTCCGCGACCGTCACCGACTCGGTGCTCGCGGTCACGTTGTCCGTGCCGTTCGGGACGACCCGGACCTGCCGGTCCGCGAACAGCGACTCGCGGTCGAGCGCCGAGAGGTCGGCGGTCGGAACGGTCAGCGCATCGCCCTCGGCGTCGTAGGTCGCGGTGAGCGCGGTGTTGCCGATGGTCGCCCGCACCGACGCACCGGGCGCGAACCCGCGGAGGTCGACCCGCTCGAGCCGGAGCGCCCCGTCCCCGAAGGTCGCGCTGGCACCGTCCAGCGCGGCGTAGCGCAGGTCGACGGAGTCCTCGCCGATGGTCGTGCCGTCGTTCGTGACTGTCACGGTGGCAGCGGAGAGGTCGGTGTCCGTCGAGTCGTTCGTGAGCGCTGTGACCGAGGTGGTCGCCTCGTAGTCGGTGAGCCCCCCGTCCTCGAGTTCGACGCGCGTCGACGCGCCCGTCTCGGCGACGGTAAGGGTCACGTTCGAGAGGTCCGCTGACCCGTTCTCGATATCGATGGTCACGTCGACCGAGTCCGCCCCCGTCCGTTCGAGGGCGACCGACGCTTCCCCGGTGGTCTCCGCCTCGGTGGCCGTCGCTGCCGTCGTCGCCGCCCCGACGCCGGCCACCGTGGCGACGAGGACCGCGAGTGCGAGCAGCGCCGTCGCGCGAGTTCCCCACGACATGGCTATCCCTCGTTCTGGTCGCGGTAGTCGGCGAGGTTGTCCAGCACCGTCTGCACCTCGCGTTCTGTCAGTCCCTCCGCCCCCGCGGTGTTCCCGCGTGCGAGGTTGTCCCTGACCTGTTCGTACTGGTCCATCGAGTGGTTCAACAGCGGGCTCAGGTCGAAGCCGCCGAGCAACAGCAGCACGTCGACGTCCGAACCGCGACCGCGCTTGGGCGTCAGGCTGGCCTGTCCCGCGACGCTCAGGTCGTGCTTGTTCTGCCACTGGTTGAACGCCTGGTACACCTCCGGCTCGGTGATGTCGCCGTTCTGAATCATGCTCTCCGGCGCGCGGACGACCGGGAACACGATCTGGGAGGTCGCGACGTCCATCGGGACGAACGGGTTCTCCGCCGCCTTGTCGAACATGTACTCCAGCTCGTAGATGTCGCCGTTCATCTCCGTCGCGACGGCGGGCGTGAAGTGGTAGGAGCCGTACTGGCGCGGGATGGTCACCAGGTCCTCGACGTCGATGACGCCGTGGGTCTCGCGGCCCGCGCCGATCATCAGGTCGACCGCCTCGATGATGAGCTCGTTCACGCGGTCGTAGTCGCTCCCGTTCTCGCCGTCGAGGTGGGAGTTCGCCGCGAGCATCACCATGTCGGCGTTCTGCCCGCCGTCCCGGTTCCGAAGCAGCCGGGAGAGCCCCGACACCGCGTTGAAGTGGCGCTGGTCGGGCTCCCAGTAGTACGGCCAGACCGCCATCGCGACGTGGATGACGCTGTCCATCCAGGGCTCGCTCTCGCTGACCGTGAGCCCCTCCTTGAACTGGTCGACGACGAACGGGATGGAGCCGTTGCCGGTCCCGCCGCCGAGCGTGGCGACGTAGAGGAACGCGTCGGCCGTGTTGAACGTCTGCTTGATGTGGTTCGTGATGCGGTCGAGGTCCTGCTCTGCGGCCTGTCGGCCGTAGTAGTAGGAGTTGCCCGCACCCTGCTTGTCGCCGAACTCGAGCGCGTGGTTCTCGCCGATGTCGTCCGCGTCGGTGATGCTCGCGTCGATGCGGTCGATGGTGTTCCGGATGTCGTTCCGGTTCGTGTTCATCACGAGGATTCGGTCCTCGATGCCCGGGTTCTCCGACCGGTTGAAGAACTGCGATGCGATACGGCCGCCACCCTCGCCGGAGGCGATGACGGCCCAGCGCGTGTACTGTCCGCGCGACATCAGGCCTCACCCCCTGCAGGCTTCAGCAGGCCGTCGGCGGTCGTCTCCACGTCCAGCCCCGTCCCGGCGGCGAGCTCCTCGATGACCGTGTTCGGCACCGGAACCGAGAGGTAGTTCGACCGGATGCGTTCGTAGCTGAGCCGTTCCCCCTCGTCGAGGTTGTACTGGATGACGTTCATTATCTCCTGGGAGAGCTGCGAGTCGTCGTAGACGATGACCGTGCCGTCGTCGGTGCGGGTGACGGCGTACCCCTCGCGGTCCGCCCACTTCGCGAGCAGGCCGGGCACGAAGTCGTCGGTGATGGGGAACGCCATCTCCGTGCTGAGATAGCCCTCCTCGTCGAGGCGGTCGCGGAGCCTGGGCGCGAACTCGGTGACGTGCTCGGCGATCTCGTCGCCGCGGCCGTCGACGAGCTGTTCGACCAGCGTGACGGGCTCGAGGTCGACCGATACGTCGGTGTCTCCCTCGACGTGGACGGTCCGCTCGACGCGGCCGTAGTCGTCCTCGTCGGGGGCGACGACGAGCTCGTACTCGCCGAAGGGCACGTCCGCGAACGTCGCGGTGCCGACGAGGTGGGTCTCGACGACCTCGCGGCCGTCGTACTCGCCGCCGTCGAGCGTGACCGTCGCGCGTCGCTTGGCCTCGCTCCCCTCGTCGTATGACACCGTCACGTCGACGGCGTACGTCTCCACGTCGCCACGGTGGAGCGCCGGCGCGTCGGGGTCGAACTCCACGTCGGGGTTGCGCCGGAAGTAGAGGCCGAAGAACTGGCCGGCGTGGCGCACCGGGAGGTCGTCCTCGGTGACGGTGCCGTGCTGCCGGAGCTCCTGTTCGATGGTCTCGCTGACGTCGTCGTATGCCTCGACGACCGTCGCCTTCGTCTTCACCGTGCCGACGGCGTCCGCGAGGTCGGTGGCGGCCCGTTCCCACTCGCGGTCGAGGTCGCGGACGGGGCCGATGGCGCGCAGCTCGTCGACGTGGTCCTCGTCGACGACGTCCGGCCGACTGTAGTAGCCCGCGGGCAGGTCCGCGTCGTCGAGCGTCCGAACGTGGCGGTCGGCCTCGGCCTCGAGCGCCGAGACGATGTCGAGCGCGGCGGTCCGGACCGTCTGTCGGTGCTCGCTCAGCGAGCCCACGTCGAGCGCAGAGTCGAGCGCGTCGAGCTCGCGCTGGACCGAGCGAACCTGGTCGAACAGCTCGGCGTCGACGAACTGCTCGGCACCGGAGTCGAGGATGGTGTCGACGAACACGTCGAGCTCCTCGCGGTCCTGGTCGAACGAGCCCGAGAGCTCGCTCTCCAGCGTCGCCTGTGCCTCCAGCACCGCGTCGACGGCGTGCCCGAACTCGCCGTCGCGGCGGTCCGCCTCGGCGTCCTCGAGGTGTCGGTCGACGGCCGCCTCGTCGTAGGCGTCGGTCGCGTTGCGCTGGATGTCGCGGACCCGCGCGATGGCGTCGTCGACGGTCGCATCAGCCTCCGTACGGTAGTCGTCGAGCGCTTCGCCGACGGCGTCCCAGTAGGCGAGTCCGCTGGGTGCGCCCTGGTCCGGGGTCGGCGCCTCCGGCGGCTCCGGCGGTTCGGCAGCGATGTCGGCGTCCGCGAGCGCCCGCATGTCGCCGTGCAGTGCGTCGAGCTCGTCGCGGACGAAGTCGTACAGCTGGTCGTCGCGGTCGGCGGCGAGCGTCGTCACCTCGGCGTCGATGCGCTCCAGCTCCTGCAGCTCGCCGCTCGAAGCGCCCTTGCCGACGCTGAACGAGCCCGAGCTGCGGTCGAACTGGCCGCCCTGTCCCTCGTAGTCCGAGACCAGCGAGTCCGCCCGGGAGCGGAGCGTGCTCGCGTCGAATCTGGGATAGGCCTCCTCAATGGTCGAGAGCGACCGCCAGAAGTCCCGCAACGACTCCCCCACCTGTTTCGTGCGCTGTTCCACGTACTGTCCCGTGTTGTCCTCGCCGCTGAGGACGCCGCGGACGTACGCGACGGCCACCACCAGCAGGACGACCGGGATGCCACCGACCACGAAGTAGACGCCGAGTTGCGTGCTCGCGAACACGAACAGTCCGGCCCCCACCGCGGCCAACAGTACCGTCAGTGCGCCGATTCCGAGCGCGGCGCGCGTCTGTCCTTTCATAGTATCACCTGAAGTATCGAACCGCCGCTGGCCGCAGCCAGCACCCCGACCGTCGCCAGCAGGACGAGCACCCCGACGCCGACCGGGAGCCACTGCGCCTTCCGGCTGTACTCCGCCGACGAGTCGACCCGGATGCGGCCCTCGGTGTTCGACGCCGCCACGTACGGGACGACCCCGCCGAGGACGACACCGACCAGCAGGCCGCCGACGAGCCCGATCAGGAGGTTCCTCTGGACCGTCGACCGGGCGGCGTCGGCCCGGGAGTCGAGCGCCGACTCGTAGCTCGCCATCGCCTCGTTCGCGTTCGTCTCCGCGGTCCGTTCCTCGTCGCGAGAGGCGTCGATGGCATCGACCGCGACGCCCGGCGTGGGCGACTCGCCGGCCATCCGGAACAGGGACGACCGGTAGTCGTCGCCCTCGCTCGCCGTCGCGTTGGTCGCCGACGCGAGAGTCCGCAGCGTCTCCGTCGCGTTCGCCGCCCGAGCCCCGGTCAGTCCGCTGTCGTTCACCGTGGTCGCGAGCGACTCCAGTCGGTCGGACGCGGCGGCCGTCTCGTTCAGCGCCGTCCGGAAGCTCGCCTCGTGCTCGTCGTACACCTCGACGTCGTCCGCAGTCGGGAGGAACAGCGTCCCCTCGGCGAACGCCGGCTGGACGACGTTCGGTGATGGTTCGGTGAACGTCGGGCCGGTGTCGGTCTTCTCGGTCGGGCGAACCCGGTCTGCGAGCGCGAGCTGGCCGTACCCCTCGGTCAGCCGGATGGTCGCCCCGCTGTCGGTCGTGTTCAGTATCTCGTAGCCGTCGCCGTCCGTGAGGACCCAGGCTCCGTTCTCGCCGTAGGGCGTGACGACGCCGTCGGCGTCACAGAGCCGTATCGTGAGCACCGTCCCCGCGTACATCGCGCGGTCGTCGCGGATGGGCGCTTCGCCCCCAGCGACGGTCGCAACTGCGACCGTATCGGAGGCCTCGACGGAGTCACAGACGGCCACGTCGGTCGGCCCCGGCTGGGGGTGGGCGGTCACACCGCTACCGGTGACCGGCGCGGCGAACAGCAAGACGGCACACAGTGCGACGAACGTCGTTCGGAGGGCCGTCCCGTTCATTCGTAGGTCTCGTCGATCCGCGACTTCTGTATCCGGTACACCACCACACTCCCGAGCACGATGCCGAGCCCGAGCCCGATGCCGCCGCCGCCGAGGTACTGGAGCAGCGACCGGTCGGCCAGCGACTCCAGCTCGGCGACCCGTTCGGTCCGGTCGACCACGTCGGCGACGTTAGCGCCGTCCTGCGCCGCCACGGTTCCACCGACACCGGCGACGACGAGCAGGCCGAGGACGACCAGCCCCGCGAGGGCGATCCGACGTGTCCTCACTGGACCATCGCCTCGGTTCGGTCCTCGTACTCCGCGGCCTTCTCGTCGATCTCGGCGAGGCGGGAGACGTCCTCGCGCTCGTACGTGAGCAGTGTCGTCACCGTCGCGAGGTTGCGGTCGTTGAGCGCGACGCCGAGGTTCACCTCCTGCAGGGCGCACTGCGCCTGGAGGTACTCGCGGATGGTCGAGGTCTCGATGCGGTTGCCCCCACCGGTGAGGTAGCTCGACGGGGCGCGGACGAGCCCGATGGCCTTCTGGGCGTCGGACGGGTCGAGGTCGGAGACGGACTGCTTGCTCGTCGCCAGCCGCACGAGGGCGGCGCTGTCGACCTCCTTCTTGCCGACGAACGGGACGAGGTAGCCCGAGAGCGAGCGTGTCATCGTCGCGGCCCGGCCGAGTGCGGCGTAGCCGGCCTTCGAGTCGCCGCCGCCGACGCCGAACGAGAGCGACGTGACAACGTCCTGCACGTCGATGTCGGGCGTGTCGATGTCGGCGTAGTCGCTCGGGTCGATGCCGGAGAGGACGGGGCCGGCGACGAGGTCGTAGATGCCCGCCGCGACGTACTCGTTGTACTCGGCGAACTGGCTCTCGGCCGCCGCCTGGTAGGAGATGCGCTGGTTGTCGACGAGCACGATGCCGTCGACCTTCTCCTCCAGCCTGTCGAGTCCGTACCGGGCGTTCCAGGCCTGGCGGCCGGCACCGCCACCGCTCTCGCCGTCGCCGCCGGTCGTCATCGGGCCCATCGTGTTCGGGAGGATGGCAAGCGCGACGATGCTCGCCCGCCCGTCCGTGTACTCGTCGATGGCGTCGACGATGTGCGGTGCGATGCCACAGCCGGTGCCCCCACCGAGGCCGAGGCAGACGAACGCGAACTGGATCTCCTCGCTCTCGGTGGCGTCACTGGATTCTCCGCGAACCTCCGACTCCAGGTCCTGGACCTGGCGATCGACGTCGTCGTCCTCCCACCCATCGCCCGACTCCTCACCCCACTCGTCGTCGGGGTCGTCGTTCCAGCCGTCATCGCGTTCGTCGACGGGTTCGTCGTTCCAGCCATCGTCGCGGCCGTCGACGGGGTCGTCGTTCCAGCCGTCGTCGTACTCGTCGGTCCGGTCCTCCCCGTTCCAGCCGGGGTCGCCGCCGTCGGTCGCGAGTCCGCCACCCGACCCGAACCGGCGACGGAGCAGGTCGACGACCTCGTCGACGTGTTCGCCCATCACCTCGTCGGCCTCGACCGGGTCGCGCCCGAAGCCGCCGGTGACCCGCTCCTCGAACCCGGCGGTGGTCCCGTCGACGATCCCGTGCTGTTCGGCGATGCCGAACTGGTCCGCCTCGTCGACGTTCGAGAGGTTCTGCAGGTCTCGAATCGTCGAGTTGAACACCATGGGTTCTGCGAGCGCGGTGATGTCGTTGCCGCCGAACAGTCCGAGCGTCGAGTCGGACGTGTACTCGAACACGGCGTCGACGATAGCACTCCCGGCCTGTCCGGCCCCCACGAACAGATACGTCATTGATTCACTCGGGTGTCTGTTCCGCTATCTGGAATAAAACAGTACTGGCCACTGAAACGTTGTTTCACGTCGCCTGTTTTGCGTACGAAAGAGCGGGTGACGAGAACCGTCAGTTCGGGGACACACCCGGTATAAATCTCCCGGCCGATTCCCGTCAGCTCCCGCGGAGTCGGCGCAGCATGATGGAGAACTGGTTCCGCTCGTACAGCTGCTCCGTCGCGTCGAGCAGCTCGAGCGTCGCCTCCAGTGTCCCCTTCGCCCGCTCCGGGTCGCGCGGTGCCAGCCGCTCGCCTTCGTCGTGGAGCGAGCGCGCCAGCGAGACGAAGTGGCGGGGGATCGTATGGTTGTGGTCGTCGCGGAGCTCGTAGTACTCCTCGACCTCGCCGATACGGTCGCCCACCCGCTCGACGAGCCGGGACGGCGTCTCTGTGGCCGTCGCATCCGACCGCGTCGAGGAGAGCGTCGGCAGCAGCGTGTCGCGGTAGAACGAGAGCTCCTGACGGACCACGTACGGACGCACGAGGTCGGACTGGCCCGCACGGTCGAGCTCGCCCTGCAGGTCGGCGACCCGTTCCAGCAGCGCGGACTCGACGGGGTCCGAGGGGTCGAGGTCGCGCTTGACCGAGTTAGCCAGCTCCGTCACCGAGTCGCGGTCGACGCCGGAGACGAGCTGGCGCGTCGCCGCGTGCTCGTCGAGCGCGCCGGTCGCCGTCCGGAGCGCCGCCCTCAGGCTGTCCTCCTCGGTCGTGGCCGAGGTCTTCAGCTCGTCCAGCAACCGGACCGCCGCCGCGCTCTCGGGCGACTGGCGCGACTCCACGCTCGCCGCGACCGAGGCGACACCCGTCTCGCCCGTGCTAAAGGAGAGGTCGCCGCGCTCCAGCCGCTCGACGAGGTCGTCGCCGCGGGCGGCCGTGTCACCTCCGCGGAGCGACACCGTCGTATCGCGCTCCGCCCGGTCGCAGACGTCGGCGAGGACGGTCGCGTTCGCCGACTGGCTCGACCGCGTCTCGTCGAGGTCGGCCAGCGCGTCGACCAGTCGCGAGGAGACGGGCCGAAGCGCCGAGGCGAGGGGCCCGTCCACCTCGTGGAGTCGGTCGTCGAACGTCCGGGCCTGGTCAGGCCCCCGGACGTTCCCGGCACGCTCTGCCGCCTCCGTCACACGGTGGGCGCGGTCGAGTTCGACGACCGCCCGGTCGAGCGTGTCGTGGGTGTCGCCGCGCCGTGCGTTCGGCTCGGAGAGCGTATCGAGCAGGTCGCGGGCGGCCGGGGCACTCGGCGGGTGCGACGACCGGATCTCGGTCGCGACTGCGTCCACGGGCGGGCCGTCGGACGGCTGTGGGCCGCCACCGGTTACACCGTCAGCAGCGCCGGGACCGCCAGCCCCCGCATCGGCTGCCGCCCCGGGCTGCTGCTCGGTCAGGTGGAGGTCGCCGCGCGAGAGCGCCCGCGAGAGCGAGGTCAGGGCCTCCGAGCGGGAGTCTCCACGACTCACGGCGGAGGTGTCTCCTGCTGCCCGGAGCACCGAGTCAGTCGCCTTCGTCAGGCTCGTGAGCTCGTCGTAGACGGCGTTCGCGTCGGGCTCGGTCGACAGCGGCTGGGCGAACCGCGAGACGGGTGCGCCCGCGCTGGTCGAGTCGCCGGAGCCGCCGAGAAGTCGGGCTCCGAGCACGCCCGCGCCAATGCCCACGACCAGCGCGGCGACGGCGGCGGCGACGACGACCATCGTCGAGTGGCCGGTCCGTGTCGTCTGCTGCAACACCAGGTCGGCTGCGATAGCTGCGCCCATCGGGTCACCTCAGGGCATGTTCTTCCGACCGAGGCAGTCGAACAGCGGTTCCACCTTGTCCCAGACCTCGCGCACGCCGGCCGAGAGCTGGCTGTTGCCGTCCTGCTTCATCGTCAGCGCGTGCTCGTACATCTCCTCCAGCGAGGGCATCTCGGGGTTCCAGAGCGTGCCCCACAGATACACGTCGTCGAGGTACGGCGTCACCAGCTGGTGCGTGTGGATGTCGACCGTCTCGACGCCCGCGGCGTTGTCCCGGTCGAGGAAGTCCGGACTCCCGAGCACCTCCGTCAGCACGCCGTCGTTGACGAGCGGGGCGACCTTCGACATCTTCTCCTCCGGGCCGTAGATGAGGAACGTCCCGCCCCACGCCGTCGTCGGGTCGAAGTCCGCGAGCTTGTTCTGGAACAGCGCCTTCCGGGCGAGCATCTGGAGCTTCGACCGGTCGAACGAGTTCGCGTGGATCTTCCCGAGCACCGGCGCGAGCACGACCGCCGGGTTGTACGCCCGGTCCGGGTCGAACGGGTACTTGTCCTGCACCGGCCGGAAGCTGTCCGCCGGGTCGAACACCTCCCCGCGGATGGAGAGATCCGACTCCTGCTCTACGACCTGCGGGATCGAGGACATCGTGAACGCTTCGAGGAACGCGACGAGCGGCTTGTTCAGGTCGGCGAACTCCGGCGGGTTGTACCGCTCGACGCCGTGGATGCGCGGCTCGATGTCCTGCGTCGCCTCGCGCAGCTTCCGGTTGTCGAACGGGATGATGGCGTCCACGCTGGCCGCCGTCCGGGCCATCCCGATGACGCCGTTGACCATCGCTCTGCCCGACCGGTCGGCGTACTCGCTGGGGATGACGACCGACGAGAAGATCGGTTTTCCGACGACCTTGTCGGCGTCCAGCACCGCCTCGCGGAGCTTCTCCGCGATGACCGGCGTCGACCCACAGCCGGTGCCCTTCGTCACGCTGTGGACGAACATGATGGCCTGCGAGTCGCGCAGCTCGACCGGGTTCGTGTCCCAGCGCTCCTGGAACGGGTTGCCGCCGTCCTCGAAGTCCGCGAGCACGAAGTCGCGCCCGTGGTCCCAGCGATAGCCCGCCCCCGCGTAGTTGTGCACGCCCTGCCCGATGATGCAGTTCGCGACGATGTCGTGGCGGTTGTAGCCCTTCTCCTCCTGTGCGTAGTACGTCTCCTCGATCTCGGCGACGTTCGTGTTCAGCACGCCCGCCCCCGCGAGCCCGCCCTCCCAGATGCGGACTCGCTCCTCGTTCTCGTCGGCGAGCGTGTTCCGCCGCAGCAGGATGGCGTCGATGATGTGGTTCCCCGCCCCACCGACGCCGATCATGTACCACTTCTTCCCCACGGAGGAGAGCCCGAAGTCCGCCTCCGACCCGGCGTTCGCGCCGTTGCCGTTTCGGCCACCCGGCACGGGCGGTTCGTCCGCCCCCTCGTCCTCGGTCCAGTACCGCTCCTCCACGAAGATGGGGTCGTAGAGGTCCGGATACACCTGCTCTACCGACTTCGGTTCGTCTCGGTGCTCGTGAGCGATGTGGCTCTCCAGCGTGTCGTGGTCCCACTCCCCACGAGGAGAGACACAGATTTTACACGTTTCAGACATGATAACCGGCGGTCACTGTGGGGAACTGGCATCGGGGGCGATATGAACGTACTGGCCCCTGAAAGAAGGACGTGAGCTGGACCGCAGTGGTTCGGGGTGGCTAACGGATCGAGAGAACAATCGACGGGAGCGACGACCGGCTACACGTACTGCTCTTTGAACCGGTCGTAGAGTGCATCCAGTGCCGCTGGCGCGTCGTTCCGGTCGGTGAAGCGCACGTCGACGATGCCCGGCGGCGCGCCCGCGGGCAGGTCGAACGACTCCACGAGGTCGTTCTGGCGGTTGCAGAAGCGCTCGATCGCGGCCAGCGCCTCGGACTGCACCGCGTACTCCGGGAGGTCGCCGGTCTCGAGGTGGACGGTGTCCGAGCCGGCCTCGGCGACGGCGGCGAGCTCATCGAACAGCAACAGCACCTCGTCGACGTACTCCTCCGGGTTCACGTACTCGTCGCGACTGCTGCTGGAACTGGACGAGGTGGCCGTGGAACGACCCACCGACCGGTCCCGGTCGGCCGTCGGCGCTGCGGAGACGGGCTCGCCGCGCGTGTCGACGCTGATGTGGCCGTCTTCGACGTGGTAGTCGACGCCGTACTCGCTCTCGAAGGCGGGCGCGAGGTCGCGGGCGAGCTCGGGGTCGACCGCCTGTGGGAGGCTCACGCGGTCCTGCCCATGGTCGAGTGCGCCGGCGAGGCTGCCGAAGAACTGCACCGCCGTCAGCAGCCCATCTGCGGTGTCGCGCGCCTCGCCGACGAGCCGTTCGGCCTCGTCGAACCGACAGTCGTGGAGCGCCTCGCGGGCCTCGCGGAGCTGTTCCTCGACGCTGTGGACGCTGTCGACCCCGGGGTCGTGGCCGTCGACCAGCTTCTCCTCGACGCGGTCGCGGACCGCACCCTGGAGGCGTTCCAGCTCGTCACGGGTGCGCTCGACATCGGTCTCGGCT
Organism: Haloarchaeobius litoreus; assembly: GCF_024495425.1. Classification (NCBI taxonomy): domain Archaea; kingdom Methanobacteriati; phylum Methanobacteriota; class Halobacteria; order Halobacteriales; family Halorubellaceae; genus Haloarchaeobius; species Haloarchaeobius litoreus. Next base: position 680,645 of record NZ_JANHJR010000001.1, read on the forward strand.
GCCTCGTGGGACGCGTGGAACGACTCCTCCGTGTCCGAGACGTGGCGCTCGATGCGCTCCTGGTGGACCCGGATCTCGCCCAGCGCGTCGGCGACCGTCGCGAGGTCCACGTCGTCGCGGCCGAGCAACCGCCCGATGGTCCGGTCGACCTCGGCGACGTGCGTGGGTTCGTTGCTCGGCGGGAGCCTGACCTCTCGGAACGTGCTCTGGAGGTTGACGACCTCGTAGGTCCGGCCGTAGCGCGAGCGCACCGTCAGGTCCACGTCGCCGCGTTCGACCGCTGTACGGACGCCGTCGGCGAGGTCCGACTGGATGCGGTCGACGGCCGCGTCGGGGTCGCGGCGCTTCGCGCTCTCGAGCAGTTCCGCGGCACGCCGGCGGCCGTCGCTGGCGTCCGCGACCGAGGACCGTACGTTCCCGATCTTCGATTCGAGTTCGTCGTAGCCCTCGCGCTCGCGCTCTGCGGCGTCCCGGGCCTCCGCGACGGCGTTCGGCGCGAGCTCCGCGACGGCGTCGAGCGTGTCCTCGCCGACCTGCCGTCTGTACTCGGCGTCGAACGTCTCGCGCTTGCGGGCGACGAGGTCCGACGCCTCGGAGAGGTCCTCGGCGGCGGCCGATTCGAGGTCGACCTCCCAGTCGCGGAGCCAGGCACCGCCGAGGGCGCCCGCACTGGCGACGAACGGGACTGCGAAGAACAGCCCGAGCTGGACGACGCCGATGCCGCTCCCGAACAGCGACGAGTAGACACCGAAGAACAGCACGAGAAAGAGCACCGAGACGAGGCCGGCGCAGGCGAACGTCACGTCGCGGTTCCGCAGCAGGCCCATCGCCACGCCCTGCCCGACCCACGCGGCGGCGATGAGGACGAAGAGCACGAGTACGACCGCCGTGCTCGCCTTGAACTGGATGGCGGCCTCCCTGAACACCTGCAGCGAGATGAACGCGTCCACGACACCACCGACGACCGGGAGCGTGCGCGCCTCCACGCCGGCGAGCGCGAACGCGGCCTGCAGGAACGTCCCGACGACGGGGAGTCCGGCGAGTCCCCACCCGGCGAACGGTGACAGCTGTCCGTCTTGCATACCCACACCTCAGACGGGTTGCATGAAAACGTTTGTCGCCGTCGCTCCGGGGGCGGTATCGGCAGCACCGCCGCTGCGAGGTCGGGGCGTCCGGTCTGTCGGTGGGCCGTTACTCCTCGCTCTCGTCGCGGATGGCGCGTGCGAGTACGGAGTGGAGCATCGGGTTGCCCTCGTCGTCGCGTTGGAACAGCGGCTCGCCGCCGAGTCGGTCCTCCAGCGTGTCCGTTCGCTTCTCGACGGTGCGTTCGGTGTACCCTGTCTCCTCGACGAGTTCGTCGAGTGTCAGCGGGCCGTCCGCCTCGGCGAGGGCCTCGGCGATCTCGTACTCGGACTGGACGTACTCCGAGGCCATCTTGTCGACGAGTGCGGCGACTTCATCCGGTATCTCCTCGGTCATGCCCCGGATTTGTACGCCGGGTGTCCTAAATGATTCGGGAACGGCCCGAGCGGGGCCGTGGTCGATTCCCAGCGGGTGACAGCACGGGCGAACACGTTCGGGAACAGCTACTCCGCCGAATTAGAACGAATATCGTCCATGGCGACGGAAACGGACTCGCAGACGGAGGACGTACCGTGGCCCCAGCGACTCCTCGACAGCATCTGGTTGCTCGCGCTCGCAGCCATCGTCTACTGGGTGCTCTCGTACATCGTCTGGGGGCTGATAGACATCTTCAGCGTCCCCATGGGGTGACCACGGATGGACTCACCGCTCGACAAGCCGGAGGGGAACTGGTGGAACGAGACCATCAACCGGCGCGAAACGCTGTGGATCGCGCTCTCGGCGGGCTGGGCCGTCACCCTGTTCGGGTGGATGATCGGCTGGACCGAGTTCGGCGACCAGAACAACGTCGGGCAGACGTTCAGCATCACGCCCGACGAGTTTCAGGGGAAGGTCTCCGCGTTCAAGGACGCGGCCGAGCAGACGGACCGGGGGTTCGTCCCCGCCGGCGACGACGTCTACGTCGGCGCGCTCCAGTGGGGCTGGGACGGACTGCCGGTCGTCCTGGAGGCGGGTGAGACGTACAGGTTCCACCTCGGCTCGTACGACGTCCAGCACGGCTTCTCGGTGCGCAACGAGGACAACCTGAGCCAGCAGATCTCGCTGCAGATACTGCCCGACTACGAGTGGGTCGTCGAGATGTCGTTCGACGAGCCCGGCACGTACCACGTCGTCTGCAACGAGTTCTGTGGCAACGGGCACCGGAGTATGCACAGCGCCATCCAGGTGGAGGAGTGATATGTTCGGACTCAGTACCTACGACTACGACGACGACGGCTTCCGCCGCTGCTCGGTGACCGGCCTCGACATCCACCGCTCGGCGGAGGACATGGTGAAACTGTACGGGCTGACGGCCATCCTGGCTCTCGCGGTGGGTGGCGTGTTCGCGGTGTTCGTCGCGCTCACGCGCTGGGAGCTCGTCGGGCTGCTCTCGCCCGGCGACTTCTACACCTACCTGAGCATCCACGCGTGGAACCTGCTCATCTTCTGGATGGTGTTCATGGAGATCGCGATCCTCTACGTCGGCGGCCCGTTCGTGCTCGGCAGGCGGCTCGCGCTCCCGTCGCTCGCGAAGGTCGGCTACGTCGTGATGCTCGCCGGCGCTGTGACGGTCAACGTCGCCATCTGGCTGACGAGCTACCCGAACAACGCGCCGCTGCTGACCTCCTACGTCCCACTGGAGTCGAGCTGGCAGTTCTACCTCGGGGCGCTCGTGTTCGTCCTCGGCGCGATAATCGCTGCACTGCCCTTCTTCGCGACGATGTGGAAGGAGAAGCGCGAGAACCCCGGCGACACGCTCCCGCTGGTCGCCTTCGGCGCGTTCGCGACCAGCATCATCGCGTTCGAGGCGCTGCTCGGCGGCGTGCTCACCTACGGGCCGGCGCTGCTCTGGCGGCTGGAGATACTCGCGACGCTCGACTCGGCGTTCTACCGCCAGATGTACTGGATCATCGGCCACGGCAGCCAGCAGATTAACCTGCTCGCGATGATCACCGTCTGGTACTTCATCACCCACGTCGTCGGCGGGGCCGAGGTCGCCAGCCAGAAGGTCTCCCGGACGGCGTTCGTGCTCTACCTCTTCTTCATCAACATGGGGGCGGCCCACCACCTCATGTCCGACCCGGTGGTCTCGACCGGCTGGCGGATGTGGAACACGTCGTACGCGGCCTACGGCGCGGTGCTGGCGAGCATGATCCACGCCTTCGCCATCCCCGCCGGGCTGGAGGCCGGCCGCCGCGCCAAGGGCAAGGGCGGCGGCCTCTTCGGCTGGCTCTGGAGCGGCCCGTGGGACGACCCCGGCTACTCCGCGACCATCCTCAGCATCGTCCTGTTCGGCTTCCTCGGGGGCATCACCGGCGTCATGATGGGCCAGATGCAGCTCAACATGACCTGGCACAACACGCTCGCGACGCCGGGCCACTTCCACGCGACGGTCGCCACCGGGACGACGCTGGCGTTCATGGGACTGGGCTACTACGTCCTCCGGCTGGTGTTCGGCCGGGACTGGGCGCTCGGTCCCATCGCGAAGATACAGCCGTTCCTCTACGGCGGCGCGATGGGCGTGACCGTCGTGATGATGATGTACGCGGGCGTCCTGTTCGGCGTCCCGCGCCGGCACCCGAGCGTGATGGACATCCCCGGCACCGAGTTCAGCTTCGAGGCGGCCACGCCGTTCTTCGCCGTCTTCGGCGTTGGCGCACTCGTCTCCATCACCGCCGGGGCGCTGTTCGTCGTCGTCGCCCTCGCCACGCTGTTCACCGGCGACGAGTTCGAGGGCGGCCCCGTCGGTGACCTGAGTCGGACCGTCGCGGACGGCGGAGAGGGGACGACCGAACCGCTCCACGAGCAGAGCATGCGCGGGACGTTCGTGCTGACCCTCGTGTTCTTCGCGACGTTCGTCGTGCTCACGGCGCTGAACTGGTACCTGCTCTCGAACATCTGGCAGATAGGCCCCTGACGATGGACCGGGACCTCCCGCGACAGCTCTGGTCGCTCGTCAAGCCCCGCATCGTGGCACTGCTCTGTGTCACGGGGCTGTTCGCGCTGCTGGCGGCAGGCGGCGGCCCGCCGAGCGTCGTCGTCGGCTTCGTCGTCGCGGGCGGGCTGATTGCGGCGAGTTCGGCCGCATTGAACTGCTGGTACGACCGCGAGCTCGACCGCCACATGGACCGGACCGCGGACCGGCCGCTCCCCAGCGGTGCACTCGACCACCGGGTCGCACTGGTGTTCGCCGTCGGCCTGTTCGTCGTCGGGAGCGCGGTCGGGCTGGCGACGCTCCCCCCCGGCGCTGTCGGCTACATGTGGCTCGGCGTCGCCGCCTACGTCGGGCTCTACACCGTCGGGCTGAAGCGCCGGCACTGGACCGGCGTCGTCCTCGGCGGCTCCGCCGGCTCGTTCCCCGTGCTCGCCGGCTGGACGGCCATCGCGCCGCTCTCGGTCGAGGCCGTCGTCATGGCGGCGGTGGTGTTCGCCTGGACGCCGGCCCACGCCTGGGCGCTCGCCCACGTCTACCGGTCGGACTTCGCGGCCGCCGGGGTGCCGACGCTGCCGGTCGTCGCCGACGAGGCGGTGGTCCGCCGGGTGGTGTGGTACTCCGTCTGGGCGACGCTCGTGGTCGCAGCAGCGCTCGTCCCGTTCGCCGGCCTGCTCTACTCGGTCACGCTGGCGGTCGCCGGGGGTGCGTTCCTCCTCGGCTACCGCGGGTTCCGGCACACCGGGGGCGACCCCGAGGCAGTTCGTGCGTTCTTCACGTCGAACCTGTTCCTGGCGACGCTGTTCGTCGCCTGGGGCGTCTCCGGCGTCGTCCCGGGGGCCGACACGGCGCTCGCGGCTATCGCCGTCGTCGCCGTCCCGGCGCTGTTCGTCGGGCTCTGGAACGCCCGGCCCGCGCTCCGGGGTGTCCGGGCGGAGCCCGGCCACGAGTGGCGGCCGGTCGTCCGCGCGCTGGTCGACGAGCTCCCGGTCGTGCTCCGGGAATACGTTCGGGACAACGACCACCCGCGTCCCACGGATAACTCCAACCGATGACGGACGAACCGACCGAGTCCACCGGTGCCGACGACGCCGCCTCGCCCGTCGCCCTCCTGTGCGAACTCGTCGGCAACGCGTGGAGCACGCTCAAGACGGTCTACTACGCGGACTCCGCCAGCTGGCGCGTCATGAAGGCCGGCGGGCTGCTCTTCTTCGGGCTGTTCTGCTGGGCGGGCTCGAACATCCTCTACTCGTACAACCAGGACCTCTGGTTGCTCCGCTACCCCATGGCCTACGGGTTCCTGCTCCTCGCTTACGGGCCGATCCACCACCTCGTCACGCTCCCACTTTCCTACCGCCTCCGGAGAGCGAACGGCTGGCTCCGGACGGTCGGCCAGCGGCTGCCCAACGGGATGCTCGTGGTCTTCCTCGTGGCGGTTCTCGTGCTCGGGACGTTCCCGGTCGGGGCGATGACCGTCGACTTCCGGAGCACCCTCGAGTCGAGCGGGGCCGACATCAGCCCGGACCTCCACTGCATCAAGTCCGACGTCGGGGACGACGTTGAGATACACTGCCACCTCTCCGAGTCCCGCGGGGTGGACAGCGTCGTCGTCCGCAGCGGTGGCAACGACATCCACGTCGACGACGACCCGCCCTACGAGTTCACCATCCGCGCGAGCGAGGTGGAGTCGGTCCGTGGCCAGCAGCAGTTCACGGTCGAGCTCCGCGACGAGGACGGGGGCCTCGTCCGGCGGTACGTGCGCCGCCTCACGCTCATCGAGGAGGGCTGACGGCACCAGAGGCATGTACCGTCGGGTCGAAGGGTCCTATCAGATGAGCGCAGCTACCGACCTCCGGGAGCTCCTCGCGGACGGGGAGGAACTGACCATCGTCTGCCACAACAACCCCGACCCCGACTGCCTCGCCAGCGCGCTCGTGCTCGGGCGCATCGCGGCCGAGGCGGGCATCGACGAGCGTCGTATCCTCTACAGCGGCGACATCTCCCACCAGCAGAACCGGGCGTTCGTCAACCTCCTTGAGATCGACATCCAGCAGTTCGACCCGGCTGTGGTCCACGACCGCCCCGCAGGGTCGCTGCTGGCGTTCGTCGACCACTCACGACCCGGCGTGAACAACCACGTCCTGGAGGGGACACCCGTCGACGTGGTCATCGACCACCATCCGGCCGACGGGGTCGAGGCGCGGTTCGTCGACCACCGGGAGGACGTGGGTGCGACCGCCACCATCCTCACCGAGTACGTCCGCGAGCTCGGGACCGAGGTCGACGACCGCATGGCCACCGCGCTGCTCTTCGCCATCCGCCGGGAGACGCTCGGCTTCCTCCGCGGTGCGACCCCCGCCGAGTACGAGGCGGCGAGCTACCTCCACGGCCTCGCGGACCGAGACCTGCTCAGGAAGCTGTCGAGTCCGTCCGTCAGCAGCGCGACCGTCGACGCCATCGCGGACGCCATCGATAACCGCGTCGTCCACGGCGGCGTGTTGCTCTCGCACGTCGGCCGGACCAGCGAGCGCGACGCGCTCCCGCAGGCCGCGGACTACCTCGCCACGCTGGAGGGCGTCGACACGACGTTCGTCTTCGGCATCGTCGGCGAATCCATCCAACTGAGCAGCCGGACGACCGACTCGCGGGTCCACGTCGGCGAGGTGCTCACCGACGCGTTCCAGGAGGTGGGCAGCGGCGGCGGCCACCGGGAGATGGCGGGTGCGGAGATACCGCTCGGCATCTTCGCGGACTACACGAGCGACGACGAGCTGCTGGTCGACATCGTCGAGTCTGTCGTCACGGCGCGACTGCTCGCGTCGCTGAACATCGAGCCGGACGACGGCGACAGCGAGGCTGAGAACGACTGACGGTTCCACGCCCCGACCAGCTACTCGGCTCGTCGGGCGACCCGGGAGGTCGGCTACAGTCCGAGTATCTCACGCGCCTCGGCGGGCGAGGCGACCGGGCGGCCGAGCTCCTCGGCGACGCGGACGACGCGTTCGACGAGCTGGGCGTTGCTCTCGGCGAGTTCGCCACGCCGGTAGTAGACGTTGTCCTCCAGGCCGACGCGAACGTGGCCGCCGAGGAGTACGCCGAGCGTCGCGAACGAGAGCTGATGTGGTCCGAACCCGAGGGTGTTGAACTGGGCACCATCGGGCAGGTCGTCGATGGCGTTGAGCAGGTTCCGAGGGCGTGGTCGGGTGAGCGTCCCGCCACCGAAGATGAGCGTCGCGTAGACCGGCTCGGCGAGGTCACGGCGCGCCAGCAGCCCGTGGGCTTCGTTGATGTGGCCGTCGTTGAACAGTTCGAGCTCGGGCTTGATGCCGCGTTCGACCATCTCCTCGTGGAGCGCGTCGACCATCCCGCGGGTGTTCTCGCTGGTGAGGTGGTCGTAGCGGTTCAGCGGGCCCATGTCGAGCGACGCCATCTCGGGTGCCGGGTCGGTCCGGAGCGGGAGGTGGCGGTCCGCGGCGGGCGCGGCGGTCCCACCCGTCGAGTGCTGGATGACGACGTCGTCCGCGTACTCCCGGACGGCGTCGTCGACCTCCTGGAAGCGTTCGGTGGCGAACGACCGCTCGCCGTTCGGCGTCCGGGCGTGGAGGTGGACGACCGACGCACCGGCGGCCTCCGCCTCGGCGGCCGCCTTCCCGATCTCCTCGGGTGTCTCCGGGAGGTTCGGGTTCGCCTCCTTGCCGTGGACGCCGCCGGTCAGCGCCGCGGTGACGATGACCGGTTCGCGGTCGAGGTAGTCGGTGTAGGCCACGTCACTCACCGACTCCGGACTCGGCGTCGCGGTATATCTCGCAGTGCTCGGCGTGGTCGAGGTCGTACCGGTCGTTGCAGACGTCGGCCCGCATCGGCTGGACGAACCCGTCGGTGACGGTGCAGTACGCTCGCGGCTCGTCGAACGTTCGTCCGTCGCCCTCCTGCCGGTACTCCAGATGAGGACAGCTCATGGCGGCCGTTCGCCGGCGACGGGAGTAAACGTTTGGTAGGCGGTGGCACGTGCCGTGGTCCCGTTCTGCCGTCACCGCTGGTCCCGTTCTGCCGTCACCGCTGGTCCCGCTCTCTCGTCGCCGCTGTGCGAAACGACATAGGGCGGCGGAGCGTACTCCGAGGTATCATGCAACACGATGCTTCCGGCGACGTCCGCTTCGAGTACGACTCGCCGACGCTCCGGCTCGGGAGGGGTTCGGTCGCCGACCTCGGCGAGGAGCTCGCTGCGGCGGGCTGTGAGCGCGCACTGGTCGTCTGCGGCTCGACGGTCGGCCAGACCGACGCCGTGATGGAGCCCGTCCGGGCCGGCCTGGGCGACCGGCTGGCCGGGGAGTTCGCCCGGACGACACCCGACAAGCGGCTCTCGAACGCCTACGACGGCGTCGCAGCGATGAAACGCCACGACGCGGACGCGCTCGTCGCCGTCGGTGGCGGGAGCAGCATCGACGTGGCGAAGGTGATGAGCATCCTGCGCGAGGACGACCGGGCCCCCGACCGGGTCGGTGCCGAACTCGCCGAGACCGGCACCATCTCCATCCCCGTCGGTGGGCTGACGCCCATCTTCGCGGTGCCGACGACGCTCGCCGGGGCGGACCTCTCGCAGGTCGCTGGCATCACCGCACACCCGTCGTCGAGCCTCGTCGAGGAGTTCGTCGCCGGCGGCGTCGGGGACGCCCGACTGATGCCGACCGCCGTCGTCGGTGACGCCGAACTCGTCGCGACGACGCCCGCGTCGGTGCTCGCAGGGTCCGCGATGAACGGCTTCGACAAGGGTCTCGAGACGCTGTACGCGAGCACCCGGACGCCGGTGACGGACGGTACGGCGAGTCACGGCCTCAGACTGCTCGCCGAGCACCTGCCGCGGCTCCGGAGCGAGGGTGCGACACCGGGCGTGCTCGAACCCGTCGTCGAGGGCATCACGCTGGTCCAGTACGGCATCTCGCGCCCCTCCGAGACGACGCTCTCGGTCGTCCACGCCTTCGGTCACGGGCTGACGCGGGGCTACGGCGTCCAGCAGGGCGTTGCCCACGCCGTCGTCGTCCCGCACGTCCTCCGGTACCTGTTCGAGCACGTCGACGGTCGCCGGGAACTGCTCGCGGAGGCCCTCGGCGTCGGCGACGCGGCGGAGCCGGCGACCGCGGTCGTCGACGCCGTCACCGCCGTCCGGGATGCGCTCGACCTGCCGACCCGGCTCCGCGACGTCGACGGGCCGGAGCCCGAAGAGTTCCCGGCCGTCGCCGAGGCCATCCTCGGCGACTCGTTCATGCGAAACGCACCGCCGGGGCTCGACGCGACACGCGAGGAGGTCGAGGCGGTGGTCGAGGCGGCGTACTGACTGAGGCGGCGTCTGCCGGTCGACCCCGCCCGGCACAACCGCCGGGCGAACATGTACCCGACAACGGTCAAACGGGGTCCACCACAACGACCCGTCAATGGCACTCGGGAGCGAACTCCTCCTCACGACAGTCACCGCCGCCGTCCTGTTCGCGGTCGTCGGCTTGGTCACGTCGCGGGTCGACTGGCGCACGTACGTCTACGCCGACGCCGGCTACGGAGCGGCTGGTGGGGAGGCAGTACACGTCGAGAAACCGGGCGGTATCGTTCGCTGGCTCACCACGGTCGACCACAAGGATATCGGCCTGCTGTACGGGCTCTTCGCCGTACTCTCGTTCGCCTGGGGTGGTATCGCGGTCCTGCTGATGCGGGTCGAACTGCTCACCCCGGCGAGCGACGTTCTCGGGTTCGAGCTCTACAACGGACTGTTGACCAGCCACGGCATCACGATGCTGTTCCTGTTCGGGACGCCGATCCTGGCTGCGTTCTCGAACTACCTCATCCCCCTGCTCATCGGGGCCGACGACATGGCGTTCCCACGCATCAACGCCATCGCGTTCTGGCTCCTGCCGCCCGGCGCGGTGCTCATCTGGGGCGGCCTACTGCTCGGCCCGTTCGTCGAGGGTATCTCGGGAGCACAGACCGCCTGGACGATGTACGCGCCGCTTTCGGTCGAGCAGCCGAACCCCGGCGTCGACCTGATGCTGCTCGGACTGCACCTGACCGGCGTCAGCGCGACGATGGGTGCGATAAACTTCGTCGCGACCATCTTCGCGGAACGCTCCCGCGAGGTCGGCTGGGACACGCTCGACATGTTCTCGTGGACCGTGCTGGTCCAGTCCGCACAGATACTGTTCGCGTTCCCGCTGCTCGGGAGCGCGCTGGTCATGCTGCTGCTCGACCGGAACGCCGGGACGACCTTCTTCACCGTCGAGGGTGGGTCACCCATCCTCTGGCAGCACCTGTTCTGGTTCTTCGGCCACCCCGAGGTGTACATCCTCGTGCTGCCCCCGATGGGGTTGATCAGCTACATCCTGCCGAAGTTCTCGGGACGGAAGCTGTTCGGCTTCAAGTTCGTCGTCTACTCGACGCTCGCACTCGGCGTCCTCAGCTTCGGCGTCTGGGCCCACCACATGTTCGCGAGCGGCATCGACCCCCGACTGCGGGCGTCGTTCATGGCCGTCTCCATCGCCATCGCGGTGCCGTCCGCGGTGAAGACGTTCAACTGGATCGCGACGATGTGGAACGGAAGGATCCGTCTCCACGCGCCGATGCTGTTCTGCATCGGGTTCATCGCGAACTTCATCATCGGCGGCGTCACCGGCGTGTTCGAGGCGTCCATCCCCGTCGACCTCGTCCTGCACGATACGTACCACGTCGTCGCCCACTTCCACTACGTCATCATGGGAGGCATCGCATTCGCGGTGTTCGCGGGCGTCTACTACTGGTTCCCCCTGTTCACCGGTCGATGGTACCAGCGGACGCTCGCGAAGGGGCACTTCTGGCTCACCATGGTCGGGACGAACCTCACGTTCTTCCCGATGGTGCTGCTCGGCTACGGGGGGATGCCCCGCCGGTACGCGTCCTACAACGTGACCGCCGGTCCGCTCCAGTACTTCACCGACCTCCACGTGCTCGCGACGGCGGGCGCGTTCGTCCTCGCGGTCGGCCAGATACTGTTCGTCTGGAACGTCGTGGTGTCGTGGCTCGAAGGGCCGCGCGTGGAGAGCGGCGACCCATGGGAGCTTGACGAGGACGGCACGCCAGGGCGGGAGTGGCAGTGGCTCGCCGACCATCGGAGACCCGCCGTCGCCGATGGGGGGACCGACGAGGAATGACCCCCGGCCTGTCGAGCGCGTTCGGTGCACCCTCGGAGCTTAGTGGCCTCGCCCCGGAGGTCCGGACATGAACACGGTGACCCTCTCGCGGTCCATCGACGCGCCCGCCGAGACAGTCCGGGAGGCGATGGCCGACCTGCAGGCGTTCACCGAAGCCGCCGGCTTCGACGACGTCGCCGTCGACGGCGACGAGGTGGTCATCACGAACCACGTCGGCCTGCTGGAGCTCCAGCTGGAACTCGTCGTGACCGTCGACGAGCCCGACCGGCTCGTCCTCGACCAGCGCGACGGCATCTTCGAGTCGATGGAGACGAGGTACACCGTCACCGGCGATACGGAATCGTGCGAGGTGACCGCCGAGACCGACTTCGCCCTCGACGTGGCCATCGTCGGGGCGGTGCTCGACGCCACGGTCATCGAACGACAGCGTTCCGCGGAGCTGACCCGGCAGCTCGACTGGTTGCAGGAGCGGTTCGAGGACGGCTCGTAGCCGTCCCGGTCGAGTACGAAGCAATTTTAGTTCCACCGGTCCGTCACTGTACGTATGGACTACGAGGACCAACTGGACCGCGCGATGGCGGAGACGCCCGAGATCAGCTCCACGGGCGAGCGCTTCAGCGTCCCCGACGCCGAGGTCCGCCAGGAGGGGAAGATGACCGTCTACGAGAACTTCAGGGAGACGACGGACGTCATGAACCGGGAGCCGTCGCACGTCATGAAGTTCTTCCAGGACGAGCTGGGGACCAGCGGCCACATCGACGAACGCGGCCGGGCGCGGCTGAAAGGCGAGTTCCGGCGGGACCGTGTCGCCGATGCGCTCGCGGAGTACGTCGACTCGTTCGTCCGGTGTACGGAGTGCTCGTCGCCGGACACGCGGCTGGTCACCGAGCAGGGGACGACGGTGCTGAAGTGCGACGCCTGCGGGGCGCTCTCGGCGGTCCCCGACCTGTAGTCACTGGAGCTGTTTCAGGGTCTCGAGGTCGCGTTCGGTCCGCATGAACTCCGCCAGGCGACGCGTCGCGTGGCAGGACGGACAGCTGTAGTTGCGTTTCGGCCCGGGGAGCTCGTCCGGTCCCAGCTCCCACTCCTTGTTGCATTCGGGACAGAGAAGCCGGACGTAGGTTTCCACCATGACACCGGATAACACTGCGTGGGGAGAAAAAGGTTGAGGCTACAGCTGGTGGTCACGAGCGATTCCCCGGCGTTCGAGCCGGGGGTGGATGGACCGTCTTATGCGGCCGCGAAGCCCGTATCCGAGGCCTCGAGCAGCTCCTTGTACCGGTTCCGGATGGTGACCTCGGAGATGTTTGCGACGTCGCTGACCTCGCTCTGCGTGACCTTCTCGTTGGTCAGCAGTGCGGCCGCGTAGATAGCGGCCGCCGCGAGGCCGACCGGCGACTTGCCCGAGAGGATGCCCTCGTCGCGGGCGTTGTCGAGCAGCTGGCGTGCCCGGCGCTCGGCCTCGTCGCTGAGGTCGAGGTCACTGGCGAACCGTGGCACGAACTTCTCGGGGTCGGCGGGCTGGATCTCCAGCTTCAGCTCGCGCACGACGTAGCGGTAGGTGCGGGTCAGCTCCATCTTGTCCACGCGGCTGACGATCGCCATCTCGTCGAGGCTGCGCGGCGTGCCGGCCTGTCGGGCCGCCGCGTACAGTGCGGCGGTGGCGACGCCCTCGATGGAGCGGCCGGGGAGCAGGTCCTCGGCGAGCGCGCGGCGGTAGATGACCGACGCGGTCTCGCGCACGTTCTTCGGCAGGCCGAGCGCGCTGGCCATGCGGTCGATCTCGCCGAGGGCCTGTTTCAGGTTGCGCTCCTTGCTGTCGCGGGTGCGGAAGCGCTCGTTCCAGGTGCGTAGCCGCTGCATCTTCTTGCGCTGTCGGCTGGACAGCGAGCGTCCGTAGGCGTCCTTGTCCTGCCAGCCGATGTTCGTCGAGAGGCCGTCGTCGTGCATCATCTTCGTCGTCGGCGCACCGACGCGGGACTTCGAGTCGCGCTCGCTGGCGTCGAACGCACGCCACTCGGGGCCGCGGTCGATGTTCTGGTCGTCGATGACGAGCCCGCAGTCGGTACAGACCGTCTCGCCGTGTTCGGCGTCGAAGCGGACGTCACCGGCGCACTCGGGGCACGTCATCTCGGCCTCGTTCGTCTCGGTTCGGGTTCGCTCGTCCGTATCTTTCTCCGTCGTCTGTGCCTCGTCCGTGAAACGTGTGGTTACTGAATCGCTCATGATGATCTCCTGAAGCTCGCCTCCGTTGGGGCCAGAAAGAAAGGGCGTTCCCGTCGGAGTACTCTTCACCCATAGTTAGTGCGGCAAGTATATAAACGTTTCCCTTACTTTATAAGCTAACTGCCGACGAGTACATGCTTTCCACGCTCAGCAGTGAAACACTTAAATACCACTGTGCCACCGATTCGCGTGCCAATATAAAAGGGTTCGTTTCCTCAGCGGCCGGCGCGCCGACGCGCGAGCCCAGCCGCCGCGACGAGCGCGACGAGCGCCACGGCGATGCCGAAGCCGGGCGACCCGCCGTCGCCGGACTCGCCGTCACCGCCGTCCGTCTCCTGCATCTCCGTCTCCTCCATCATCGTCGTGCCGTCGTCCATCGCGGTCGTCTCCATCGGGTCCTCCTCGCTGTCGGTCTCGGTCCCGCCGTCCATCCCGCCCGTCACGGTGGCGCTGGCGGTGTCGACGACTGCGCCGCCGTCGTAGACGTAGGGGCCGTCCGCTGCACCCTCGCTCTCGGCGAAGGTGTACGTCTCGTCACCGTCGCTGTCGTGATGCGCCATGGGGACCAGCGTCGAGTCCTCCTCCAGCGGCGCGTCGAGCGCGATCTCGACGTTCTCGTGCGTCCCCGGACCGAGGTACTCCGAGGTGCCGCGGATGCTCTCGAACACTGCGCCCTCGGTGACCGTCGCGTCGTGGACCGTCACGAAGCCGCCGTCCTGCAGCGTCACGGAGTCGACGACGACCGTCGTGCCGTCGGTCTCCTGGTCGTTCATCTCCACGAACGCGCCGACCTGCACGCGGGCGGTGTCGACGACTGCGCCGCCATCGTAGGTGTACGGACCGTCGGCGGCACCCTCGCTCTCGGCGAAGGTGTACGTCCCGTCACCGTCGGAGTCCATGTGGGCCATCGGGACCAGCGTCTGCGTCGAGCGGACCGGCCGGTCGAGCGTGACCGTCACCTCCTCGTGGTGACCGGCTTCGAGGTACTCGGACGTACCGAGGACGCTCTCGAACACCGCTCCGGCGAACAGCGAGCTGTCGTGGATGGTCACGAAGCCGCCCTCCGCGAGGTCCACGTCCTCGACGACGACCGTGCGGCCGTCGGAGGTCTGGTCGGCCATCGAGACGCTCGCGCTGAGCGTCACCACGCCGGTGTCGACGACCGCTGCGCCGTCAGCCGTGTACGGGCCGTCGTCCGCGCCTTCGCTCTCCTCGAAGGTGTACGTCTGGTCACCGTCGGTGTCCTTGTGTGCCATCGGGACCAGCGTGGTGCCCTCGGTGACCGGCTCATCGAGGATGACCTCGACGTCCTCGTGCGTGCCCGGTGCGAGGTACTGGGAGGTGCCGCGGATGCTCTCGAACACTGCGCCCTCGGTGACCGTCGCGTCGTGGACCGTCACGAAGCCACCCTCGGGCAGGAACACCTCGTCCACGACGACGCGCTCGCCGCCGGTGGACTGGTTCGCGAAGCGCACGGTCGCCTCGGTGCCGATGGTGACGACTGCCGTGTCGACGACGGCCCTCCCGTCGGCCGTGTACGGGCCGTCGGCGGCACCCTCGCTCTCGGCGAAGGTGTACGTCCCGTCACCGTCGGTGTCCTTGTGTGCCATCGGGACCAGCGTCGTGTTCTCCGTCAGCGGCTCCTCCAGCGTGATGCGGACGTTCTCGTGGACGCCCGCCTCGAGGTACTGGGAGGTGCCGCGGATGCTCTCGAACACCTGGCCCTCGGTGACCGTCGCGTCGTGGACCGTCACGAAGCCGCCCTCCGAGAGCTCGACGCGGTCGACGACGACGGTGTCGTTCGCGACGACGCCGTCGGCCATCGAGACCGTCGCGGAGACGGTGATCGCGGCCGTGTCGACGACGGCGCTCCCGTCGGTCGTGTACGGGCCGTCGGTCTCGCCGTTCGAGGCGACGAAGGAGTACGACCGGTCGCCGTCGGTGTCACGGTGGGGCATCGCGACGAGGGTCGCGTCCTCGCTCAAGGGGTCGTCGAGCGTGATGGTCACGTTCTCGTGCGTGCCAGCTTCCAGATAGCTGGACGTGCCCAGCACGCTGCCGAACACGGTGCCCTCCGTGACGCTCGCGTCGTGGATGGTCACGAAGCCGCCCTCCGCCAGCGTCACCTCGTCGACGGTCACCGTGTGGCCGCCGGAGGTCTGTGCTTCGAACGTCACCGAGGCGTGGTTCGCCTCGGCCGTCGTGTCGGTACCTGCCGCCGCCACACCCGCGACCGCGCTGGTGCAGAGTGCGACGACGACGATCAGTACTGTCAATCTGTCCCGCATACCCTGTCCGACGGGGATGTATTAAAAAGGAATTTTCCGAACTGCGGCCCGGCTCTCACCCAATTTCGTTCCACATGTAGCCGCAGTACTGTGGTTTTCGACTTCGAGAACGTCGCTCGCTGGCGCTCCGTCTTCCGGAACACGCCACTATAAACGAGTCTGGTAAGCAACCGGTCGTCTCAGCCGGCGAGAATCGCGAGGGAATCAGTCCCAGCTGACCCAGAGGAGGAAGGCGAGGCCGAACGACTGGAGCCCGTGGATTATCATCTGTGCCTGCCAGACGGGCGATATCTGGTCGTGCCACCAGCCCGACAGGGTCGGGTCCACGAGGTAGTAGTACAGCACGAGGGCGTTCTCCGCCAGCAGGAACACCGAGAATATGAGCAGTCCGAGCGTGTGCTTCGAACGGAACGTGAGGTAGTTGCGCCCCCAGATGTAGCCCAGCACCAGCAGCAACAGCACGTTGACGCCGGTCGAAACCTTCGCCAGGTCCACCCAGATGCTCATCTGTCTCCTCCTTTGGCGAGTCGCATGAAATACTCTTTCCCAATTTCGGCCATAGTAGTGCTCAGTCCACCTGTTCGATGATCTGCTCGACCGTGTCCCAGTGGTCGCGCGCCTGCCCCGTCGGGAGGTACACCGCGCCGTAGTCGTCGCCGCTGTTCTCCACGATGTCGTTCTCCATCAGCACGTCGAGGTGGTGTCGGACCGTCTTGTAGTCCAGGTCCAGCTCCTCGGCGAGCTTGTTCGCGTTTCGCGGCCGTTCGTCGATGGCACGCAGGATGCGGACCCTGTTCTCGCCGCCGCGGGTCCCGGTCATCACGTACCAGAGAACGGCCTCCATCAGTACGTCCCGACTCGGTCCCCCCTTGTAATTCCATCGCCAACGAACGGCGGTATCCCGGCAGCGGCAGGGCCTGCTTCGGGGAACACTTATAAATCGAGACCCACCGTGGGTGGGGTATGGACGACCGTCACTTCGAGACACGCGAGGTACACTCACACGCCAGGAAGGACCAGTACGGCGCGATGATGCCGCCAATCTACGCGAACGCCACGTACGAGTACGCGTCGCCGACGGAGCAGAAGGGCGAGCACCGCTACTCGCGCATGTCCGAGCCGACACGTGGCGCGCTCGAGGAGTCCTTCGCCGCGCTGGAAGGCGGTGCGCACGGCTTCGCCTTCGCCACCGGGATGGCGGCTATCGACGCCGTGTTCGCGTCGACGCTCTCCCCGGGCGACCACGTCGTCGCTGCGAAGAACCTCTACGCCGAGACCCACGACCTGCTCGCGGACGTCTACTCGGAGTACGGCATCGAGACGACCCACGTCCCGGTGAACGACGCGGACGCCATCGCCGACGCCATCGGGCCCGACACCGAGCTCGTCTACTTCGAGACGCCGACGAACCCCGTCCTCAGGGTCGGCGACATCGAAGCCGCCGCGGAGGCGGCCCACGAGCACGACGCGCTGCTCGCCAACGACAACACGTTCGCCTCGCCGTACCTCCAGCGTCCGCTCGAACTCGGCGCGGACATCGTCGTCGAGTCGCTGACGAAGTACCAGGGCGGGCACTCCGACGTGCTCGCCGGCGCGGTCGCCACGAACGACCCCGAGGTCGCCGAGGATATCGAGTACACCCAGTAC
The DNA here is from genome assembly GCF_024495425.1 of Haloarchaeobius litoreus. Lineage (NCBI taxonomy): Archaea > Methanobacteriati > Methanobacteriota > Halobacteria > Halobacteriales > Halorubellaceae > Haloarchaeobius > Haloarchaeobius litoreus. The sequence goes on from NZ_JANHJR010000001.1 coordinate 698,032, forward strand.
ACCCGTGGTGCAGTTCTCGGACCGTTCGACTCCTTCCTCGTCCTCCGGGGGATGAAGACGCTCTCGACGCGGATGGACCGCCACTGCGCGAACGCTCGCGCCGTCGCCGAGTTCCTCGACGACCACCCCGGCGTCGACCCGGTGTACTACCCCGGCCTCGAATCACACCCGAACCACGACGTGGCGGCACGCCAGATGGCGGACTTCGGCGGGATGGTAGCGTTCGAACTGGAGGGCGACCGCGACACCGTCGCCGAGTTCGCCGCGTCGCTGGAGGTGTTCGCGCTCGCGGAGAGCCTCGGTGGCGTCGAGAGCCTCGTCGAGGTGCCGGCGCTGATGACCCACCAGGACCTCTCCGCCGAGGAGCTCGCCGAGGCCGGCATCGACGAGGGGCTCGTCCGCCTGAGCGTCGGCATCGAGCACCACGAGGACCTCCTCGCCGACCTGGAACGCGCGCTCGACCTCGCACTCGACTGAGCCATGGCCGAGGAGCCCGACACCGACGAGTTCCCCGACGACGTGGTCGAACTCGCGGCTCACCTCGTCCGCATCGCGTCGGAGAACCCGCCGGGGAACGAGAAGCCGTGCGCCGAGTACATCGTCGAGTGGTTCACCCAACACGGCGTCGACGCCGAACTGGTGCCGACGCCCGGCACGGACCGCCCCAACGCGGTGGCGACCGTCGGCTCCGGCGGCCCGACACTCGTGCTGAACGGCCACACCGACGTCGTCCCGGCCGACGACCCCGACGAGTGGGCACACGACCCCTTCGGCGGTGAAGTCGCCGACGGCCGGCTCTGGGGACGGGGCAGCGCCGACATGAAGACCGGCCTCGCGCTGGCGATGGTCGCCGCCCGGAACCGCGAGCACGCCGACCGGGACCGACCCGGCACACTCGTCGTCCACGCCGCCGCCGGCGAGGAGACGGGCCTGCCCGGGACCCGGACCCTCATCGACGAGGGCTACGGCGGCGACTTCGCCGTCGTCCTCGAACCGACCGAGTTCCGCGTCGCCACGAGCGCGAAGGGCGTCGTCACCTACCGTATCGGCGTCCACGGCGAGTCGACCCACGCGAGCAACCCCGACGAGGGGACGAACGCCATCGACGCGGCACGTGCCGTCATGGACCGCATCGACGAGTACGATGCGCGACTCCGCGAGCGGTCCGACCCGCTCGTCGGCAGGGCGTACGCGAACGTCACCGCCTTCGAGGCCGGCACCGGTTCGAACATGGCCGTCGTCCCCGCCCGCGCCGAGTTCCTGCTCGACCGGCGCATCCTCCCAGAGGAGTCCATCGAGGACGTGGACCGCGAGGTCGACGACCTGCTCGCCGCCGCCGAGCGCGAGGACGGCGTCGTGACCGACCGCGAAACGGTCCAGCACTACGCCTCCGCCGGCATCGAACCGGACCACCCGCTCGCCGAACTGGTTCGCGAGCGGACCGGCGACCTCGCGCCCGCCGAGCCGTGGGGCATGGCGGCGGCGACCGACGCCCGGGAGTTCGTCGCCGATGGGGTCCCGGCCGTCGTCTGGGGGCCGGGGTCGCTCTCGGAGGCCCACACCGTCGACGAGTCCATCCCGGTCGCCGACGCGGAGCGTGCGCTTTCGCTGCTGGAGGGAATCGTCGACGACGTGCTCTCGGGAACACTCGACGGATAGGCACGAGAGCCGACGAGAAATCGTTTTTCAGATGGTGAACAGGTGCCCCTCGCGCGGTACGTCGAACAGACCGACCCGCGCACCCGCGTCCAGCCACGCGTGTCCATAGGAGAACGCCGCCAGCGCGTTCACGAGATCGTCCTCCTCGCGGAAGTGCTCGCCGTCGTCGAGGTACGACGCCGCCATCTCCAGGCAGTCGAGCGCGGCCTCGCCCATCGGCGTGTCCTCGGGTGGAGCGACCGTCACCTCGTCGAGTGCCTCGGCGAGCAGGTCGTGGTAGCGGTCGGTCTTCTCCTGGAGGTCCGCCGCCATCTCAGAGCCAGTCGGTCGCCCAGGACTCTATCTCGTCGAAGACGGGACAGAGCGACTCGCCCTTGTCGGTGAGGCTGTAGTAGGATGCGATGGGTGCGTCGGCCTCGACGCGCCGCTCGACGAAGCCCAGTTCGGCGAGGTCGTCGAGCACTCGCGAGAGGGTGCGCGAGCTCGCGCCGGTGGAGCGCTTGAGCTCGTTGAACCGCTTCTCGCCGTCGGCGAGGTCGTGGAGGACGACGAGCCGCCACTGGGAGCCGATCTGTTCGAGGGACCTGACGACGGGGCACGCGCCCTCGTTCTTCTCGGCGGCGGCGTTCCTGTCGGCGGATTCGAGTGCTTCCGATGACATCGATGTTATCTGGTTGTACACTTGTCCGCTGAAGTATATATAGGTTCGGAATCGAACCAGGTAACGTAATGAAACCAGACTACGAATCACGACTCGTATCGACTCGGAACTTCCAGAACCGCACGGAGGAGTCCCGGTGACGCTCGAGATAGCCGGCACCGCGGCTGTCGTCTTCCTCGTCGCGCGGGTGCTCGTCGGGGGTGTCGTCGCGTTCATGGGCCTCAACCACTTCATGAACGCCGAGGACATGGCTGGCTACGCAGGGATGAAGGGCGTCCCCGCGCCGGGGCTGATGGTCCCGTTCACCGGCGGGATGCTCCTGTTCGGTGGGCTCTCCATCGCACTGGGGTTCTACCCGGCCATCGGCGCGGGAGCCATCGCCGTCTTCCTCGTCGTGACGACGCCGCTGATGCACGACTTCTGGGCGATGGACGACCCCGAACAGCAGCAGAACGAGATGACGGCGTTCCTGAAGAACGTCGTCATGCTGGGCGCGGCGCTCGCCTTCCTCGTGCTCGCCGGCACCCCGTGGGAGTACAGCGTCGCGACCGGCGAGATCGCGGCGGCAGCCGTCGCACCGCTGTTCTGAGCGACGACTGACGAACTGCTTCGGCGATCTTCGCGTCAGAGCCGCCGCTCGTCGGCGAGCAGCAGCGCTTCGATCTTCGAGAGCGCGCGCTGGCACACCGGGACGTAGCCCGCCGCGAGCGGTGGAATCTCGAAGACGACACGACAGCGGTCCTCGCCGACCTCCTCGACGCGGTGACCGGTCGCCGGAATCCTCGCCACGTCCCACGTCCAGCGACCGTTTCCGCAGGACGTTATCTCGTAGGGGACCCACACGGCTCCGAGGACGTTCACGCGACCGTGCATCCCCGCCGAGATGAACCGGGTGGGACCGTCGACGTCCGAGACGGTCGGACCCCACTCGGGCCACCGCCAGGTGTCGGTCAGCAGCTCCCACGCGCGACGGGGGTCGACGGCGACCTCGCGGGCGACCTCGATGCGCCGCCCGTCGGGCGTCGAGCCGAGCCGGACAGTCGTTCCCGCTGGCACGGCCATCACTGCGGTTCGCGCGCCGATAAGCGTACCGTCGACAGCGTTCCGTCAGCATTGCACCGGCAGTTGCGTCGGTCGCCCCGGCGGCCGTCTCGTGTCAACAGAAGCGATAGACGGGGCCGGTATCTTCAAATCTCACGGGTCCTTGGCAGGGGACAACGGATGATAACGGTCGAGGACCTCCGCAAAGAGTACGACGGGTTCGTCGCGGTCGACGGCAGCACGTTCTCGGTGGGCCGTGGCGAGGTCTTCGGCGTGGTCGGCCCGAACGGGGCCGGCAAGACGACGACGCTCAAGACGCTCGCGGGGCTCATCGAACCGACGAGCGGGACCGTCTCGGTCGCCGGACTGGCGGCCGACGACCCCGAGATGCGCCGCAATCTCGGCTTCCTCCCCGAGGAGTCGCCGCTGTACGAGGAGATGACGGCTCACTCCTACCTCGAGTTCTTCGCGGACCTCTACGACGTTCCCGACGACGTGGCCGACGAGCGCATCACCGAGGCGCTCGACCGACTCGATCTCGAACACAGAGAGCGCCGCATCGGCGACATGTCGAAGGGGATGAAGCGGAAGGTCGCCATCGCCCGGTCGCTCGTCAACGACCCCGACGTGCTCATCTACGACGAGCCGGCGTCGGGGCTGGACCCGCTCACGACGAACTACATCATCGAGTTCACCGAACAGCTCGCCGCACAGGGCAAGACCATCGTCTTCTCGGCGCACAACCTCTACCACGTCGAGAGCATCTGCGACCGCGTCATCGTGATGAACCACGGCGAGATCATCGCCCGCGGGACGCTGGAGGAGATCCGCCGCGAACACGGCTCGACCGAGTACCACGTCTACACCGACGTGGAACTGGACGCCTCGGAGCCGGCGGGCGACGACCGCCACGAGTCGGTCGTGGGTGACATGGACGCCGTCGAGGCGCTCCGCTCGCAGGCCGCCGCGCTCGGCGGGTCGGTCGTCGACATCCAGACCCGCGACCCGAGTCTGGAGGACATCTTCCTCGACATCGCCGGCGAGACGCCGGAGCAGGCGAGCGAGGGCGAACGCGACCGGACCGTGGAGGCGGAGACGTGACACGGGGCTCGCGCCTCACGCTCTCACGACTCCGTTCGCTCCCGACCCGACTCCGCGACAGCTGGCCGCCGCTGTCCCCGCGCAAGACCCTCCGTATCGCCCGCTGGGAGGTCGAGAAGAGCGCCGGCACCGTCGACCGGGGGACCGCTGCGGTCGCGATCCTGCTCCTCGTCGTCGGCGGGCTCGCGGCCCCGGTCGTCATCTCGCAGGGCCCGGGGCTCGACGACGGCATCTACCGTGTCGGCGTCGAACCCGGCGACCCGTACCACGATGTCGTCCAGGAGAGCTCCCAGTTCGCGGCCAGACCGGACCACGCCTCCGCCGCCGCGCTGAACAACGGGGAGATCGACCTCCTCGTGACCGAACGCGGGCCACCCATCCCGCGCTCGACGCGGAAGGGACAGGCGGCCTACGCCGAGTTCCGGTCCGCCGTCGTCGAGTACAACGACGAACAGATGCGCGGGGACGACAACCAGAGCGCCGCGTTCCCAGTGGTCGTGGACGTGAGCTACGAGTCACGCGGCGGCACGACGTTCGAGCCCGAGAGCGGCTCCGGCACCGGCAGCGGAACCACGGACAGCACTGACGGCGACGGCGGTACCGGCACCAGCACGGGTGGGACCGACGACGGCGCTCCCGGCGGCGGAACGGACGACGGTACCGGGCCCAGCTCGGACGACGACGGCATCGCGGCCCCGAACCTCGGTGGCGGCGGCGGCTTCGGAGCGGGCACCAGCTCGGGCGACCCGAGCAGCATCAGTCCGCCGTTCCCGTTCAGCTCGCTCGTGCTCGCGTTCCTGTTCATCGTGCCGATGAACTTCGTCATCCAGGCGTACGGGAGCACCATCATCAACGAGCGCATCAACCGTCGTGGCGAACTCCTGCTCGTCGCACCCGTCTCCCGGCGGGACATCATCGCCGGGAAGACGCTCCCGTACTTCCTCGGACTGGTCGCGGTCACCGTCGGCATCGCGTGGGCCATCGGCGGCGGCGTGGCCTCGGTCGGCGCGGTCATCCCCATCGCGCTGCTCTTCCTCTCCGCGACGTTCGTCGGCGGGATGTTCGCCCGGTCGTTCAAGGAGCTCACGTTCGTCACCATCGCGGTGTCGGTGTTCCTCACCTCGTACGTGTTCGTGCCGGCCATCTTCACCGACGTGACGCCCATCGCGCTCATCTCGCCGCTGACCGTCGTCGTGATGGACCTGCAGGGGCAGTCGGTGGGGCTCGGCGAGTTCACGTTCGCCACCGTGCCGTTCCTGCTCACGTCGCTCGTGCTGTTCACCCTCGGCGCGGGCACCTACCGCGAGGAGGACATGTTCAGCCAGCGCGCGGTCCACCAGAAGGCGCTCGACGCCATCGCGACGCGGGTCCGGAGCGTCGCGTCGGTCTCCTTCGTGACGATGCTGCTGCTTCCCTTCGTCTTCCTCGCGGAGCTGCTCGCCATCGCGATGGTGTTCATCCTGCCCCGTTCGATCTCGATTCCCGCACTCTTTCTCACCGTCGCGGTCATCGAGGAGTTCGCCAAGAGCATCCACGTCTACGCGGGCTTCGAGTACGCGCGGTTCGACCGTTCGAAGTGGGCGGCGGTCGTCCTCGGAGTCGCGAGCGGTGTGGGGTTCTTCCTCGCGGAGAAGCTGACGCTGCTCGTCCAACTCGTCCAGCTCCAGACCCTCCCGGAGGGACAGAGCGTGTTCCCGGACGCGACGGTCGGGGATATCGACCCGCTGGTCGCCCTCGGGCTGCTGGCGATGCCGCTACTGTTGCACACGGTGACGGCGACCATCTCCGCGCTCGGGGCACAGCGCTCGAAGCGAGCGTACATCGGTGCGTTCTGCATCGCCGTCGCCGTCCACCTGCTGTACAACCTGGGGGTGAGCAGCCTTGTCGCGTGACGGCCCGCCGGTCCACCATGGCCGCGACGACAGCGAGCCGACCGGCGGCCGGAGCCGACGCGCCGCGATGCGGGCCCGTCTCGCCATCGCGAAGCGCGAGATCGCGTCGCTCCGGTCCGAGAAGACCATCGTGCTCGCGCTGCTCATCCAGCTGTTCGTGGCGTCGTTCTCGTCGTTCCTCGTCGTCGGGCTCGTCTCGCTGTACGACCCGGGGAGTGTCGAGGGATACACGCTGCAGATGGCCGTCGGCGGCAACGCCTCCGACGAGGTCATCGAGGTCGTCGGGAACGACGACAGCATCGAGGTCGTCCAGTACGAGTCCGCGGCCGAGGCTCGCGAGGGGTTCCAGAACCGGCGCGTCGACGCGATGTTGGTGGCGACCCACGCCGGCAACGGGACGGTGGCGGTCCAGGCCACGGTTCCCGACGAGAACCTGCGGACGACGGTCATCATCGTCCAGGTGCGCGAGACGCTGCAGGCGATGGAGGAGAACCTGCGACAGGAGTACCGGACCAGCCTCGACCGGGAGGTGCTCGACGTCCCACCGAAGCAGGGTTCCAGTCCGTACTTCGGGTTCACCTACACCGTGCTGGTGCCGCTGCTGATGTTCCTGCCGGTGTTCATCTCGGGCTCCATCGCGGTGGACTCGCTGACCGAGGAGAGCCAGCGGGGGACCCTCGAACTGCTCCGGGTCGCGCCCGTCACGCTCGGCGACATCGTCGACGCGAAGCTGCTCGCGACGGCGACGCTCGCGCCGGTGCAGGCGGCGCTGTGGCTCGGCCTGCTCTGGTTCAACGGCACCGGCATCTCGAACCCGCTCGTGCTCGTCGGGCTGGTCGGCGCGCTGGCGGTGCTCGTCGTCTCCGTCGGCATCGGCATCGCGCTCGCGGCGGCGGACCGCCGGCAGGCGCAGTTCCTCTACTCGACGGGTGTCCTCGGGGCCATCACGGTCGCGGGCCTGCTGCCCGAACACCCGGCGAACACGGTCGCCCGGCTGGCCATCGGCAGCCCCGGCGAGTGGACCTGGGCGTTCGTCGTCGTCTACGCCTGTCTGGGGGTCCTCGCGTACCTCGGGACGCGCCTCGGCGTCCAGTTCATGGACCCGGAGGGGCTCTAGATGTTCCGGTAGAACCAGGGGAGGACTTTGAAGTAGAGCGCGACGACGAACCCCATGAACGCGACGGAGATGCCCAGCATCCCAAGCACCGGCAGTGCCTGTGAATCGCCCCGCCCCGACGTGTACCGGAACACCTCGTAGTCGAGGGTGCGCGTCGTCGTCCCGGTGTCGTCAGTGACGGCGACGGTCACCGTCACGTTGCCCGTCTGCTGGAACCGGTAGCTCGCCTGCTGGGTCGTCGCTGTCGAGCCGTCGGGGAACGTCCACTCCACAGAGACGGCACCGGTCGCGTTCGTCACGGCCACCTCGAACGTCGACGTGGCGTTGTAGACGGCGCGGTCGGGCGCCTCGACGGTCACGTTCGGCCCGCTTGTGTCGGCCTCCTGGGTGGGTGTGGCTGCGACGGGGACGGCGGCGGTACACAGCACGAGACAGCACAGCGCGAGGAGGGTCTTCTGATACGCCGACATGTCCCGACGTGCTCCCAGCCCGAAAATAAGCGTTGCGCTCACGTTTTTGCCCCCTCGGTTCGTGGGACCGCCCATGGAGTACACGACTCTCGGCGATACGGGACTGGAGGTCAGTCGCATCTGCCTCGGCTGCATGAGCTTCGGCGACCCCGACTGGCGCGGGTGGGTCCTCGACGAGGACGAGGGAAAGGAGCTGGTCGACCGCGCGCTCGACCTCGGCATCAACTTCTTCGACACCGCGAACATGTACTCGGTCGGCGAGTCCGAGCGCATCCTCGGGGAGGCACTCGACGGCCAGCGGGACGAGGCCGTCGTCGCCACGAAGGGCTACTTCCAGATGGACGAGGACGACCCGAACTCCGGCGGGCTCTCCCGGAAGGCCATCGAGCAGGAGCTGCAGAACAGCCTCGACCGGCTGGGGATGGACACCGTCGACCTCTACCAGATCCACCGCTGGGACTACGACACACCCATCGAGACGACGCTCCGGGCGCTCGACGACGCGGTCCGGCGCGGCCAGGTCCGCTACATCGGTGGGTCGTCGATGTGGGCCCACCAGTTCGCCGAGTCCCTGCACACGGCGGACAGGCTCGGCACGGAGCGGTTCGTCACCATGCAGGACCACTACAACCTGCTCTACCGCGAGGAGGAGCGCGAGATGCTCCCCCTCTGTGCGAAGGAGAACGTCGGCGTCATCCCGTGGTCACCGCTGGCCAGGGGCTACCTCGCCCGGCCGCACGAGGAGTTCGACGCGACGGAACGGGGCGAGAGCGACCAGTTCGCCCGCGAGCATCCCTACTTCGAGGGTGGCGGGAAGGAGATCAACGAGCGCGTACAGGAGCTCGCCGCCGAACACGGCGTGACGATGGCCCAGATCGCCCTCGCGTGGCTGTTCTCGAAGGACGTCGTCGACGCGCCAATCGTCGGCACGACCACCATCGAACACCTGGAGCAGGCCGTCGAGGCGCTCGACATCGACCTCAGCCACTCCGACGTCGCGTGGCTGGAGGAGCCGTACGAGCCGGTCCAGGTCTCCGGCCACGAGTGACCGAGCGAGCTATTCGAACTCCCCGGCCACCTCCCGAACCGTCTCGTACTCGTCGTCGCTGTAGGCGATGAACCGTACGTCTGTCAGGCTGGTCGGCTCCCACGCGGCCAGCTCCTCGCAGATGATGCGTGCGCCCTCACGGAGGTCGAAGCCCGCGACGCCGCAGCCGAGCGCCGGGATCACGAGCGACTCACAGCCGCGTGCCTCCGCTGCGGAGAGCGCGTTCCGGGTCGCGTCGCGGATGCTCTGCTCGGTCGCCTTCCCGTCGCCGTAGTGCGGCATCGCGGCGGCGTGGACGACGTAGTCTGCGTCGAGGTCGAACGCGTCGGTGACGGCGCACTCGCCGAGGTCGACCGGCCCCTTCGCCATCGCGGCCTCGTTGATGCCCGTGCCCGCGCCACGGCGGAGCGCGCCCGCGACGCCCGACCCCATCCGGAGGCTCGTGCCGGCGGCGTTGACGAGCGCGTCGGCGGACTGTGCGGCGATGTCGCCCTGTACGACGGTGAACTGCATTGTCAGTGGTTGTGTGTTCGGTTGCTGGCTACCTCAAAATGGGGGCTGAACTCGACCATCGGTAGGGCAGCAGTCGTAGGACTCGCCGGTGATGACGACTGCCAGAAAACCCCCCGGTTATCGTGGGGACTGCTTGAACTACGAACGACCAGAAAGCCCCGGCCGTCTCGACTCCCACGGCCCGCTGCGGTCCTCACTCCACCTCGTCGTCTTCGTCGTCCTCCTCCCTCCCGTGGGGGTCGTACGCCTCGCGGGAAACGTCGTCCGTCGCCGGGTCGAACCGGTCGAACCAGCCGATGAGCTCCTCGAGACGGTGGATGGCACGGACGGGGGTGGAGATGTCGTGGCCGTCGTCGTAGATGACCAGCCGCGAGTCGAGCCCCTGCTTGCGGAGGGAGACGTAGAACTGCTCGGCCTGCTCCGGCGGACACCGGCGGTCGTTCGCGCCGGCGGTGAGCAGTGTCGGAGTGTCGACCTCCCCCACGTCCGGCAGGCTGGAGATGTCGTCGTAGGTGTCGCCGTCCTCCCAGGGCAGGCCGAACTCCTGGCCCCACCAGACGTGCGAGTCGTCGGTGCCGAAGGCCGAGCGGGCGTCGTAGATGCCGTGCTCGGCAGCTGCGGCGGCGAAGCGGTCGGTGCGGGTGACGAGGTACGCGGTGTTGATGCCGCCCTGCGAGAAGCCGGTGGCGAACAGCCGCTCGGGATCGGCCCAGCCGCGCTCGACGAGCTCGTCGGTGACCGCGAGGAGGTCGTCGACCTCGACGGAGTTCCAGCGGCCACGGAGCGCGCCGGAGAACGCACTGCCGTAGGAGGTCGAGCCGCGGTAGTTCACCCGGCAGACGATGTACCCTCGGGTCGTGAGAACGGCGTCGGCGAACTGGAACAGCGGCTGGTCGTAGAACGCCGGGCCGCCGTGGATGGCGAGGACGGTCGGGCGCGCGTCGGGGGCGTCCGGGTCGAAGTCCGACGGGTAGAACGTCCACGCGTCGACGGACACGTCGTCGGACTCGACGGTGAGTTTTCGGCAGCCCGGCTGCTCGTACCGGTCGAGCAGGTCGTCGTTGAGCGCGGTGAGCCGGGTTCGGGACACCTCGGTGCGAGCAACCAGCGCATCGACGTCGAGGCCGTACACGTCGACGCCGTCGTCGGGTGATGAGATTACCGCCGCGGCGGTGCCGCCCGCTGCGTCGAAGGTGAGCAGTGACTCGGTGGCGCGCTGGTCCTCGTACAGCCGCGTCGCGCCGCCGCCGTCGTCGTCGAAGCGTGCGAACCGGGTGCGCCCCTCGTCGCCGACGAGCGCGAGGATGTCGCCGTCGACCCAGCAGGGGCCGCCGAAGTACCAGAGTGTGCGGTCGAGCCCGGCCGCCACCGACTCGACGTCGCCCGACTCGCGGTCGAGCACGTGCGGCTCCGTCGGCTCGTACACGTCGTCTGCCGGGCTGGCGGCGAACGCGAGCCGGTCGCCCGCGTCGTCCCACGCGCCCCGGCCAGCGCTCACGCCCCCGTCGGTGTGGACGACGTGGTCGTCGCCGTCGGGCGCGATGCTGTGGAGGTCCCGCGCGTTGCTGTCGTCGGCGTCGGCGCGCTGGTTCGCGACGAACGCGATGCAGTCGCCGTCGGGGCTCCACGCCGGCCCGAGCCCCTGCGCGGCGGCCGCCGTCGCGGTACCGGTGTGGTCGAGTCGTCGTTGCTCGCCGGTCTCGACGTCCACGACGAACAGGTACGTCGCCACCTCGTCGAGAAAGCCCTGCCCCTCGTGGACGTGCTGGAGACGCTCGGTCTCGGTCTTCACGGGTCCGTCCTCGCGCGCCTCGGCGTCGGCCTCCGCTCGTTCGCTCGGGTCTCGGGCCGAGACGACGAGTCGTTCGCCGTCCGGTCCCCAGTCGAATTCGGCGACGCCCTCGTCGAACTCGGTCACCTGACGGGCGTCGCCGCCGCGGACGAGGTCGAACAGCCAGACCTGCGACTTCGGCTCGTCGCCGTTGCCGCCGCCAGTGCCCTCGCCGTCATCCTCGGCACCGTCTTCGTCTTCGCCCGCTTCGGGGTCGGTGTCGGCTGCTTCCTCGGTTTCGTCCCCGGCCACCGTCAGCCCGAGGTCCTCGTCGCGGGCGGCCACGAACGCGAGTCGCTTGCTATCAGGGCCCCACTTCGCTGGGCCGGCGTCGGAGGCGCGGTTCAGTCGATGCGGCTCCCGACTGCCGTCGGTCGGCACGACGAACAGCGAGCCGTGCGGGTCGTCCGCGTCCGCGTCGAACTCCGCGACGGTGTAGGCGACGCGCTGGCCGTCCGGCGAGACCGCGAGCTGGAACCCCGGCGACGTGAGATCGTAGTAGGAGTCGAGTGGTAGACCGTCCATGGCGGCCACTCTCACGGCGAGTTCATCAATCCACCTACGTCGTTTAGGCGAACCAAAACCATTATAGCTTTAGGCTCGCCTAACTCCAGTTGATGAGTCAAACGCCGCGTCAGGAGCCCACCGAGGAAACCGTCGTCAGGGCCAACGAGACCGCCCCCGGGAAGGTCGTCTTCTCCGAGGACGACAACACCGACGCGTGGATCGCGACGGACCTGACGGTCGACGTTCAGCGATAACGAAGAACTCCGGCCGGTTCCCCGGCCCCTTCGAGCTGTTCTACTGCTTCAGCGAGTCGTCCTCGAGGTAGTGCTCGAGGTGGTGGACGTTCTCCTCGAGCTCGGTGAGCTCCTCGCGGAGGATGTGCGCCGTCGCGTGGTCGCCGAGGTTCTGGGCGACCTCGACGTGCTCGCGCATCGTCTCGATGATGTCGCCACCCATCTCCAGGTCGTTCTCGAGCGAGGTGCGGATGTCGTAGACGTCCTCGTCCTCGGGCTCGACGGGCGAGCGCTCGGCGAGTGCCGCCATCCCGGCGACCGGGACCCCACCGAGGGCCTGGAGCCGCTCGGCCTGCTCGTCGGCGGCCGCCTCGAGGTCCTCGGCGAACTCACCGAGGAAGATGTGCAGGTCGCGGAACTCCGCGCCCTCGACGTTCCAGTGGTGCTTGCGGATCTGATGGTAGAACGTGTACGTCGCGGCCAGGTCCGTGTTCAGCGCGTCGATGATCTGCTCCGCCTTCTCGACGTCGAGCCGTAGCGAACTCTCCTCGACTGTACCCGCCTCCTGAAGGACCGTCTTCTGGGTGCTCATTGCGAATCCTAGTTCGCGCGCCACCCACTTAAAAATTCACACGAATCAAATAATTCTTTGGCTTTCCTAAACTCTGTTTACCTCTCTCGGGCCGGTTGGCATCCAACAGCCAACGACGAATTCTTTACTCACGCTTTCAGGCTCTTTATTCACCCATGAGTAAATTTTTGTGCTCCGCCCCCGTTACAGTGAGTATGGCTACCAGAACCGCACAGCGAAAAGAACGGTTGCTCGTCGACGGCGAGTGGGTCGACGGCGCAGACGTCATCCCGGTGACGGACCTCGCCGACGGCGGTCACTTCGCGGAGGTCGTCGCCGCCACGCCCGAGCAGGCAGAGGACGCCCTCGCCGCCGCACAGCGCGCGGAGGCCACGATGCGCGAGACGACCATCGTCGAGCGCGGCGAGTGGTGCGAGGAGATCGCGGACCGACTCGAGGCACGGACGGAGGAGATCGCGGAGGTCATCGTCCGCGAAGCCGGGAAGCCCATCGGGAGCGCACGCGGCGAAGTCGGCAGCGCCGCAGAGCGCTTCCGCCGCGCCGCCGAGGAGATTCGCCACATCAAGGGCGAGTTCCGCGAGGGCACCACGTCCGGTCACGAGGGCTGGGAGGCCGTCGTGAAGCACGAGCCCGTCGGCACCGTGCTCTGCATCACGCCGTACAACTACCCCCTCGCGACGACCGCACTCCAGGTCGCGCCCGCGCTCGCCGCCGGGAACAGCGTCGTGCTCAAGCCCGCGACGAAGACGCCCGTCAGCGCGGCCATCCTCGCCGACGTGATGCGCGACGTGGTGCCCGAGGGCGCCATCAACCTCGTCACCGGCCACGGCTCCGAGATCGGTGACGTGCTCGCCGGCGACGACCGCGTCAACGCCATCGCGATGACCGGCTCCTCGGGGGCCGGCAAGCACGTCGCCTACGAGTCCGGGATGGTCAACCTCCACATGGAGCTCGGCGGCAACGCGCCCCAGCTCGTCTTCCCCGACGCCGACCTCGACGAGGCCGCAGCGGCCGCGGCGAAGGGCTCGCTCAAGTACGCCGGCCAGCGGTGCTCGGCCATCTCGCGCGTGCTCGCCCACGAGGAGATCCACGACGACCTCGTCGCCCGCATCGACGACGCCATGGACGACTGGAAACAGGGCGACCTGTTCGACGAGGACACCGACCTCGGGCCGCTCATCTCCGAGGACCAGGCGGACTGGGTCGAGGAGCTCGTCGAGGACGCCCTCGACAAGGGGGCGACGCTCGTCCGCGGCGGCGGTCGCGACGGCCTCACCTACGAGCCGACGCTGCTCGCCGACGTGCCCCACGACGCCCGCATCCTGCAGGAGGAGCAGTTCGGCCCGGTCTGTGCGGTCACCTCGGTCGCCGATGAGGACGAGGCGGTCGACATCGCCAACGGCGGCGACCTCGCGCTCGACGCCTGCGTGTTCACGGCCGACTACGACCGCGCGATGCGGCTCGCAGACGTGGTCGACGCCGGCGCGGTCCGCATCAACGGCGCGCCGAGCCACGGCCTCGGCGACATCCCGTTCGGCGGCAACCGCGACTCCGGCATCGGCCGCGAGGGCATCGACGCCTCCATCCACGCGTTCATGCGCAAGAAGAGCATCGTGCTCTGAACGGCGGCGACGCGACTTTTCAGGTTGCAGTGCGTGGCGATACCTCAGTTCGGCGTGAAGCTCCCGAGCACCTGCGTCGTGCCGTCCAGACGACCCGGACTGGTGTCTCCGCGGCCGAGACCGCTCATGTCGACCGTGACCGACCAGACCGCGGTCGTCTGCGTGGCGGTCTGCGTCGCCGTCGGTGTCTCGGTCGGCTCGTCACCGTCGCTTGCGTCGTCGAGACAGCCGGCGAGCGTCAGGGTGACGGTCGTCGAGCCGAGGCCCGCGAGGAGCCGTCGTCTGGAGGGCGTTCCCTTACTGGATTCGTTGACGAACCGGTGTAAAAAGCCGCTGTCCGTCTGACGGAGAGGGTTCGCAGTCGGTCGTGGCTCCGTCAGGGAACCTGTGCCTGCGCCAGCATCTGGCTGTTCCTGCCGTCGGACCAGAGGACGAGGACGTTGGTCCCGCTCTCGACGTTCGAGACGTCGACCGAGACGCTGTCGCCTGCGGTGACCTCCTCGTACTGGTCGGCGAACTGGCTCCCCGCGGGACTGTCCCCGACGACGAGCGAGAGGTTCGACGCCGTGATGCTGTCGCCACCATCGTGGGAGACGGTCATCGTCCCATCCTCGAACTCGAACGCGATCTGGACCTGCGGCGCGTCCGTAGCACTCGACGACTCGCCCGGCGTGCCCGCGCTGAGGAGGTCGAACTGGTTCGTCGCGATGTCGCCGGTGACGAAGACGGTTCGTCCCTCGACCGAACTCCCGACGTTTCCGTAGTCCGAGAAGGCGTCCTGCTCGGTGAGATAGGAGGCCAGCGCCGACGGCTCGGCCGTCTCGCCCTCGGTGTAGGTGACGCCGATGGTGATGTTCGACGTGTCGGCGTCGAACTGCCAGCCGTAGCCGAGTGCGATCGCGCCGTCCAGCGACGGGTCGTTGGACGAGGCGTCCTCGGGGCGCTCGGCGACGACGAGCAGTTCCGACTCGCCGATGGCATCGACGGTGGTTCGCACCTCGCCGTTGTTCGACAGTAGCCGGGCCGTCTCGCCGGAGCGCGCCGCGAGCACTGTCTCGACCGCGTTCTGGGCGTTGGAGCCGAACGACTGGACGACGACGCCCTCGACGACGGCGACCGTGGACTGCGTGCTGTTCACCGCACCCTCGAAGATGGTCGCGTCTCCCTGCGTGCCGGTCTCCGAGAGCCCGGCGTCGGTGACCGCCGTGGCGAGTTCCCCGGCGCTCATCGACGTCCGGAGGACGATGGTGAACGCGGGAACGATCTGGACGACGTGCTCCCGGCTCTCGGGCGGGACGATGTCGACGAGTTCCGCCCCGAGCAGGCTCTGTGCGACGCGGCCGTACGTCCCGGTGTAGAAGTCGCTCTCGTGCTCGGCGAGGGCGGTGAGGTCGGCGTCGTAGTAGCTCGCGGCCCGAACGTCGAACTCGAACGCGTCCGAGACGGGGACCCACCGCGCGAGCTGGTCCGCGCCGACGGGCTCGCCGGAGCCGCCGGTGTCGGTTCCGTCGTCGGTCGTCGGTTCCTGGGTCGCGGTCCCGTCCGTCGTCGGCTCGGACGTTCCGGTCGGTGTGCCGTCGCCGTTGCCCGAGTCGGACGAACAGCCGGCGAGTGAGAACGATGCGGCCGCCGCACCTGTCGCCGCGATGAGACGCCGTCTGGAGGGTCGTTTCATGTGAATCTGTTTCCGAGGGCTCGTAAAGGTCTTCTGACCTGTCTGGACCGTCGGGTTCCTCACCACTCGGCGACGCTGCCGTCGGCCCGCCGCCAGACAGGGTTGTGCCAGTCGGGTTCCCGGCTCGCCGCGGCGAGTGCGTCCTCGTCGACCGCGACGCCGAGGCCGGGACCGTCGGGTATCTGGACGAAGCCGTCCTCGTAGTCGAACACGGAGGGGTCGGCGACGTAGTCGAGCACGTCGGCGCTCCCGTTGTAGTGGATGTCGAGGCTCTGCTCCTGGATGAGCGCGTTCGGTGCCACGGCGTCGACCTGGAGACAGGACGCGAGTGCGACCGGGCCGAGCGGGCAGTGCGGCGCGAGCGAGGCGTCGTACGTCGCGGCGAGGTCGGCGATGCGCTTGCACTCGGTGATGCCGCCGGCGTGGGAGAGGTCCGGCTGGACCACGTCGACCGCGCCCGCCTCCAGCAGCGGCCGGAAGTCGGTCCGGTGGTAGCACCGCTCGCCCGTCGCGATTGGGGTCGACGTGCGTTCGGCGATGCGCGGCAGCGCGTCGGCGTGCTCCGGCGCGACGGGCTCCTCGACGAAGAAGGGATCGTGCGGTTCGAGCGCCTCGACGAGCTGTTCGGCCATCGCGACCGTCGCGCGGCCGTGGAAGTCCACGCCGACGTCGACGTGGGGTCCGACGGCATCGCGGACCACCCGGAGGCGGTCGGCCGCAGCCTGCACCGTCGCCGGGGAGTCGATGCGTTCCAGCTCCGGCGTCGCGTTCATCTTCAGCGCGGTGAACCCGGCGTCGACCTGCTCGCGTGCTGCGTCGGCGACCCCCTCGGGCCGGTCGCCGCCGACCCACTGGTACACCCGGACGCGGTCCCTGACTGGTCCACCGAGCAGTTCGTGGACCGCCGCACCGAAGTGCTTGCCACGGATGTCCCAGAGCGCCTGGTCGATACCGGCGAGCGCGGAGGAGAGCACCGGGCCGCCGCGGTAGAATCCACCGCGGTACAACCGTTCCCAGTGGTCGGCGACTGGCAGCGGGTCCTCCCCGAGCAGGTAGTCCTCGACCAGTTCCACCACTGCGGCGCGGACCGTGTGGGCGCGACCTTCGACGACCGGCTCCCCCCAGCCGACGGTGCCGTCGCTGGTCTCCAGTTTGAGGAACAGCCAGCGGGGTGGGACCGGATACAGCTCGTAGTCGACGAGTTCCATCGACTCGGGGGTTGGCTCCAGGGTACTTGGACGTACCGTTGCGGTTTTGCCTGCGCCCGTCGAACCGCCGGGCGTGACAGTCGACGCCGCCCGGCGTGCCCGCGGTCACGTCCTCGACGAACACGCGGCCCTCCTCACCCGCCTCGGCGACTGTGCGGACCGCGTCGCCGCGGCCTGGGAGACGCCGCCGACCGACCGGGCTGCCGTCGTGGAGCCGCTCCGGGCGGTGCTCACCGAGTCGGGTGCGCTCGACGCGCTTCCGGGACTGCTCGGCGGCGCGGTCGAGGCGGCCGGGTACGAACTGCAGGCGTCGCCCGTCGCCGCGCCGCCGTACGTCGCCGTCACGAGCATCGGGCCGGTCTGTCGAGCGACCGTCGCGGACGGCCGACTCGTCGTCACGTTCGAGCTGTTCGAGCTGGACCGGTCCGGCGTCGAGCCGACTTACCATCGGCGCGACTGCCCGCCCGAGGAGAGCGTCGAGGTGGAACTCCGTGACTGATTATCGACCCTCGAACTCGGGCTCCTCGTCGCCGAAGAACGCCTCGTAGCCCGTCGCGTAGTCAGCACTACCGGAGAGGCGGGTGATGGCGTCCTTCTCGGCCGCGAGCTGGGCCGGCAGGTCGCGGTCCTCGCCGCGGGCGAGGAGTCGCTTGATGTTCGCGTAGGCTCGCGTCGGGCCGTCGGCGAACCCCCGCGCGACCTCGTCGACGCGGGCCTCGAACTCGTCGCCCGGGACGGCCTCCGTCGCGAGCCCCGCTGCAGCCGCCTCCTCCGCGGAGATCGGCTCGTCGAGCAGCGCGAACTCGCGGGCCCGACGGTAGCCGAGCAGCCGCGGGAGGAACCACGTCGAGCCGCCGTCGCCCGACAGACCGATGCGGGTGTACGTGAACTCGAAGCGCGCGTCCTCGTGGGCGAGCACCACGTCGGCGGCGAGCGCGAGGCCGAGGCCGCCGCCGGCCGCGACGCCACCGACGGCCGTCACGGTCGGCTTCTTCGCGGTCGCGAGCGTCTCGACGGTCTTGTGCAGCGGCGTCGCCACCGAATCGAGGCGCTTCCGGTCGGTCTCGTCGCCCGCGAACGACCCGAGGTCCGCCCCCGAACAGAAGGCGGGGCCGTTGCCGCCGAGGACGAGACAGCGAACGTCGTCGTCCTCGGCGAGTTCGACGATCGCGGCGCGGAGGTCGCGGGCGGTCGCCGCGTCGAGGGAGTTGTACGCCTCCGGTCGGTCCAGCGTCACGCGGCCGACCCCGTCGTCCCGGGCGACGGTCACGTGGTCGAACCCTGTCGTGGCTCCGGTGTCGTCGGATCCGTCTGTCATGCGCGGACCTGCGTGTGGCTCCGTGAAAAATCCGCCGAGCCGGTTCAGGGGGTTTAATACGCCGCCATGAAACCAGTCTGGGTATGGAACACGTGGACGTGGCTATCGTCGGCGGCGGTCCAGCGGGGACCAGCGCCGCCATCGAGGCGGCCTACCACGGTGCCGACACCGTGGTGCTGGAGAAGGGCGTCCCCCGCGCCGACCGCGAGGGGCTCGGTCCCGACTCGACCGACGCGGCCGGGATGCTCGACTACTGGATCGACATCATGGACCTCGATGTCTCCGAGCTGCCCGAGGGCGTCGTCCTGCAGGAGCTCGACGGCGTGGACTTCATCGGGCCGGCGACGACGACACACATGAGCAGCACGGGCATCGACTCGTCGTACGACCGGTTCGGCTTCACCTTCCAGCGCGCCCGGATGGACGACTGGCTCCGCGAGCGCGCCGAGGACGAGGGGGCACAGTACCGCGTCGGTGTCTCCGTCAGGGGCGTCGACTCGGACCTCGACGCGGAGTACCGGCACACGGTCCACCTCGCCGACGGGGAGGACGTGGCTGCGCGGTACCTGATCCTCTCGGACGGCCCGCAGCGCACGGTCACCATCCCGACGCTCGACCAGTTCCTCCCCGGAGACCGCAGCGTCGCGGACGTGATGGCCTCGACGAAGGCGAACCACATCGCCTACCAGGAGCACCGGCGCGTCCCCGAGGAGGTGTTCGAGGAGAACGTCCTGAAGTTCTGGTGGGGCTGGATGCCGGGCGAGACCGCCTACCCGTGGATCTTCCCGAACGACGGGAACATCGCCCGCATCGGGCTGACGATGCCCATCGGGATGACGCTCGAGGACGTCGAGCACCCGGAGGCGTTCCGGCTGCTCGAACCCGGGGACGAGAGCCTGCCCCGCGCCGGGGAGTACATCCGCCGGCTGCTCGAGATCGAGTACGGCGACGAGTACGACATCGAGGAGGACTTCCCGCTCGTCGAGGACCGCGGCAAGTCCGGCGGCACGGAGACCTACCCCATCTCCTCGACGCGACCCATCGACTCGCCCGTCGAGGCGGGTGTCGCCGTCACCGGCGGCGCGATGGGCACCACCTCGGCGTTCCACGAGGGCGGCTACCACGTGGCCGCCCGCTCGGGCAAGCTCGCCGGTCGTCTCGCCGCGGTCGACTCGCTGCACCGCTACAACGACGTCTGGAAGAACATCATCGGCGAGGAGCTCGTCCGGAACCTCTCCTTCGCGGACATCGTGAAGTCCTACGAGCCGGACGACTGGGACCGCACGTTCGGCATCGCGAACGACCTCATGGCCGACGCGGCGAGCGAGCTCATCGAGACGAACTTCTCCGGCGGTATCGGGGGCCTGAAGCTCGTCTACCAGTACAAGAAGCGCAAGCGGAGCTTCATGAAGAACGGCTACGTCCAGATCCGCGAGGACGAGTACACCGTCTGAACGGCAGACCCGCAAGACCTTACCGCGTCGGCCGGCTACCCACTCCTGCGTGCCATTAGTCCCCGCCCGAGCGCACCCGTTTCGGGAGCGATGAACCGGCGGAGAACCCAGGCACGCGACATCGTTTGCCGGCCGCTCCGCGGCCCGCCGACCAGGTTCACGCCGGTCGGCACCCGGCAGTGCTGGCTCACTGCCCGCCCGGCACGAGGGTTTCCCGGTCGACTTGGCACGCCGCCTCGGGATGAGACCGGCCGTTAGTGTTCCGGGCGTACATTTTGCGTCCGTCCATCGTATCGACCGCACTGAGCGGGGAGTGCGTCTGCATCGTCGAGGAGCGTTCGTCTTTGAAGGAGCGGGACGTTCTCCTGTGCGCGGCGTCTCGTGGGAGACTGCTGTGGGCTTTATTGTGTTTCCGACCGAATTACCGGTATGGCCCCCGATATCGAGGTTCCGGAACCACCGGACCTCTCGAACCGAGGAATGCCGCGTGACTTCGAGTGGGAGGAGGAGACGCTCGGATCGGAGGACTTCTACCGCGAGGACGTCGAGGACCTGCTCCAGGAGGGTGCGTGGAAGGAGGGGTTCAACGAGTGGACCGAGTACACGAGCCTCGACGAAGCGCAGGTTCGGCTCGTCGACGACCTCGGCCTGTTTCAGGCGTTCGACTTCTACTGGGACCCAACCGAGGACCGACTTCGCTTCGACGCCCCGACGGTTCCGGACGACTGGCGGGAGCTAGACGCGACCGAGTCGCTCTCTTCGAGCACGGTTTCGATGATCGACGGGGCGCTGGACGACCTCGGACGGGTGGTCCAGGAGGTTCTGGAGGACTACATCGAACGGAACGACGAAGCGTCCAACTACGGGTGGGGCGACGAGACGTACGGCAGTCGCGAGGAGTGAGTCCTGCCGGGCGCAAGCCGTCTGGCCGACGGAATCCCGCCCGGTCCGTGAGTCCTGGGGAACGTTAATTGATACCGTCGGCGAAGTGTGTGGCATGGGATACCTTGTCAAGATGCCCAAGCTCGGGATGGACATGGACCAGGGAACGGTGGTCGAGTGGTTCGTCGAGGAGGGCGAGGCGGTCGAGTCCGGGCAGGTCATCGCCGAGATAGAGTCAGAGAAGACCACGGGCGAGGTCGAGGTCAGACAGGACGGCGTCGTCCACCACATCCTCCTCGACGTCGGGGGGAGCGTCGAGCCGGGTGGGAACGTCGCCGTCGTGGGGACCGCCGACGAGGACGTCTCCGACCTGCTCGCCGAGGCCACCGGGGGCGAGGCGGCGGAGGAAGGCGAGGACGCCGATGCCGGGGCTGCCTCGACTGCCGAGGCGTCGGCAGAGGGTTCATCGGAGGGCGGCGGGACGGTCGACACGTCCACTGGCGGTGCAGCATCGACGACACAGGTGAAGGCGACACCGCGCGCGAAGAAGCGAGCGGAGGAACTGGGCGTCGACCTCGCTGGCGTCGAGGGGACGGGGCCACAGGGTGCGGTTTCGGAAGCCGATGTCGAGGCTGCCGCCGACTCGGGCGGTGACACGACCGCGGCAGAGGACGTGAAGGCGACGCCACGCGCGAAGAAGCGCGCGGAGGAGCTGGGCGTCGACCTCGCCGGCGTCGAGGGAACCGGGCCGCAGGGCGCGGTCTCGGAGTCCGACGTCGAGGCGGCGGCCGAGTCGGCGGCCACCGAGACAGACGAGGCCGCAGCGACGACGGAGCCCGAGGCTGCCGCCGCGACCGGGGCGACGACGGAGCCCGCCGCCGAGGACGCGGCCGCCGGTGAGCGCGTCTTCGCGTCCCCGTCGGCCAGGCGACTCGCCCGCGAGCTGGGCGTCGACGTCGAGCAGGTCTCCGGCACGGGGCCGAGCGGACGGGTGGGCGAGGCGGACGTCCGGGCGGCCGCAGGGGAGGATGCCGAAGCGGGGGCCGCCGAGGCGGAGCCGCCGGGGACCAGAGACGAGGAACGACCCCTCACCGGGATGCGACGGACCATCGCCCAGCGGCTCGGGGAGAGCTACCGCGAGGCGGTCCACGTCACGGCACACCGGACGGCGGATGCGGAGGCGTTGCTCGCCGCCGCGACGGCCGCCGACGACGGCCTCGACCAGAAGGTCACGGTGAACGACGTCCTCCTCGTCGCGCTCTCTGCGGCGCTCGACGAACACCCGGCGTTCAACGCCACATTCGAGGACGACGTCCACCGCCTGCACGAGACGCAGAACGTCTGCATCGCCATCGACATCGACGCGGGACTCGTCGCTCCCGTCGTCCGGAACGTCGGCGGGCTCTCGCTGGGCGAGCTGGCCGAGAAACGCCGGGCCGTGACCGAGCGGGCGCTCTCGGGCGAGTACACGATGGACGACCTCAGCGGGGGGACGTTCACCGTCTCCAACCTCGGCGTCCTCGGCGTGGAGTCGTTCGACCCGGTCATCAACCCGCCGCAGGTCGCCATCCTCGGGGTCAACGCCATCGAGGACGCCGTCGTCCCCACCGAGGACGGGGTCGGGGTCCGAAAGCAGATCTCGTTCGACCTTTCGTTCGACCACCGGATCGTCGACGGCGCGGACGCGGCCCGCTTCCTCGGCTCGCTGGTCGAACACGTGGAGAACCCGTGGCCGCTCGTCATCGCCGCGGGCGGGCGCTGACCCGTCAGACGGAGTCAGTCCGTCCTGAAGTAGCCCTCGGCGGCAGCCTGTTCGTACACCGCGTCGATGTCGACGACGACCGGCCCGTCCGCGACCGGCCGGGCCTCGATGGTGGCCTCCCTGATCTCCAGTTCGCGCTCCCCGTCGACGGAGAGCACGCCGCGGGGGAGCTCGAAGGCCATCGGCTCGTCGACCGCGAGTTCACCCCACTCCCGAACGCCGAGCCGGTCGACCACGCCCGGGACGGTGATGGCCCGGACGGTCTGTGGACACTCCCCTGCAGGGCCGAGTCGGAAGCCGACGCCACCGGCCTCGTCGGGGCGGTCGACGGTGAGCCCGCCGGCGATGCCCGACAGCCCGATCTCGGTGGGGAACGCCCGCGAGACGACGCCGCCCACGACGGTGTCGGCGTCGAGGATGGCGCGCGTCCCGATGAACTGCTGGTCGAGGACGCCGAGCGTCGCCAGCCCCCGGATGGTGTGCTCGCCGGTGGCGGTGTCGGCGACCGCCTCGACCATCCCGTGGCGATAGGTCGTCCCCTCGCGCGACACGGCACCTGTCGCCACGAGGGCGGCCGCGCCGCCGGCGACGGTGCCGTCGACCGCGGTGGGGAAGACGTTGTTCGTCCCCGTCGACACGCTGACGACCGGCACGTCCCCCGACTCGTGTGCGACGTCCCGGTTGGTGCCGTCGCCGCCGAGGACGACGACGGCGTCGGCCTCGGCCGCGAATCGCGCGGCGGCGCGCCGCGAGTCCTCGCCGCTCCCCGTGACGCGCGTGTCGAGCAGGCTCGTCGGCAGGCCGTCGGGGGCGTCGTCGACGAGTCGCTGGCCGAGGTTCCCCCGGTCGGGCATGACGAGCACCTCGACGTCGTCGGCGATGGCGAGCCCGGCGAGGACGCACTCGGCGGTCCGGCGTTTCTCGTAGTCGCCACTCACGCTCGCACCGCCGGTGAGCCGGCGGATGTCTCGGCCTGCCGCCGGGTTGACGACGAGGCCGACCGTGGCGGTCACTCAGACCACACGGTCGATGGCCGCACGGACGCCGTCGGCGTCGGGCAGGACCTCCTCCTCGAGGGCGGGACTGAACGGGATGTGTGTGTCGGGGACGCCGACGCGCTGGATGGGGGCGTCGAGGCTGAAGAACGCCTGCTCCTGGACCCGCGCGACGACCTCGGCGTGGGTGCCGTACGAGAGCGGGCTCTCGTCGGCGACGACGAGTCTGCCGGTCTTCCCGACGCTCTCGACCAGCGTCTCCGTGTCGAGGGGGTAGAGCGACTGGAGGTCGATGACCTCGACGCTCGTCTCGCCGTCGAGCTCCTCCGCGAGGTCGAGGGACTCGCCGACGAGCCGCTGGGTGGCGACCACCGTGACGTCGTCGCCCTCCCGCTCGACGCTCGCCTGCCCGAGCGGGACGGTGTAGTCCTCGTCGACCGGCACCTCGCCCGCCTGTTCGTAGATCATCTTGTTCTCGAAGAAGAACACCGGGTCGTTCGAGCGGATGGCGGTCTTCAGCAGCCCCTTGGCCGCGCGCGGCGTCCCGGGGGTGACGGCCATCACGCCGGGGAGGTGGGCGAACCACGTGTGGATGGTCCCCGAGTGCTGGCTCGCCGCACCCATCCCGCCGCCCTCGGTCGTCCGGACGGTGACGGGCATCTCGGTCTTCCCGCCGAACATGTAGCGGTTCTTTGCCATCTGGTTCAGTATCTGCTCGGAGCAGACGCCGAGGAAGTCGGAGAACATGATCTCGACGACGGGTCGCGACCCCGTCGCGGCCGCCCCCACGGCGGCCCCCATGAATCCGGCCTCGCTGATGGGTGTGTCCCGGACGCGCTCCTCGCCGAACTCCTCGACGAGGTCGCCGGTGACGCTCAGGACGCCGCCGAACTCTCCGACGTCCTCGCCCATGATGAAGGCGTCCTCGTCGCGCTCGAGCTCCTCTCTGAGCGCGAGGCGGATGGCCTCGCGGATGGTCATCTCCTGTGTGTCCGATACGTCGTCTCCGGGCTGGCTAGTCGTGCTCATTGGGTCTCACCGCCGTCGGCGCGCATCTGCGCCCCGAAGTCGTTGATCTCGGGGACCGTCATGCCGAACATGTCCTCGTACGCTTCGCTCGGGTCGGGGTAGTCGGCCTCCTTCGCCGTTTCCGCCGCCGTCTCGATCTCGTCGTCGATCTCCGACTGCATCGACTCGAACTCCTCCTCGGTGATCGTCCCGGCGTCGACGAGGCGGTTCTTGAACGTCTCGATGGCGTCGCGGTCCTTCCAGAGCTCGATGTCCTCCTTGCTCCGGTAGGGCTGGTGGTCCCCCTCGAAGTGGCCCTCGTAGCGGTAGGTGTCCGCCTCGATGAACGTCGGGCCCTCGCCGGTGGCTGCCCGCTCGCGCGCCTCCGTCACCGCCTCGTAGACGGCCGTCACGTCCATCCCGTCGACGGTGAACCCGGGGATGTCGTACGCCTCGGCCGTCGCGCTCAGGTGTTCGACGTTGTGCTGTTCCTCGACCGGTGTCCCCTCGCCGAACTGGTTGTTCTCGACGACGAACACCACCGGGAGGTCCCACGTCGCCGCGAGGTTGATGGCCTCGTGGACCTGCCCCTGGGCCACCGCACCGTCGCCGAAGAACGCCAGCGCGACCCTGTCCTCGTCCTTCATCTCGGCCGTGAGCGCCGCCCCTGTCGCCAGCGGCGGCCCTGCGCCGACGATCCCGTTCGCGCCGAGCATCCCGGCGTCGACGTCGGCGATGTGCATCGAGCCACCCTTGCCGTTACAGTACCCGTCGCGCTTGCCGTACAGCTCCGCCATCATCTCGTAGGTGTCGAGCCCTTTCGAGATACAGTGGCCATGGCCACGGTGGGTGCTCGTGATGTAGTCCTGCTCCTCGAGCGCCGAGACCGCGCCCACCCCGACGGCCTCCTCCCCGATGTAGAGGTGGACGAACCCCGGGAGCTCGCCGTCGGCGAACAGCTCACCGGCTTTGGTGTCGAACGCGCGTATCGTCAGCATCCGGCGGAGGATCTCGGTCTGTCCCTCCGCAGATTCTATG
The DNA here is from genome assembly GCF_024495425.1 of Haloarchaeobius litoreus. Taxonomy (NCBI): domain Archaea; kingdom Methanobacteriati; phylum Methanobacteriota; class Halobacteria; order Halobacteriales; family Halorubellaceae; genus Haloarchaeobius; species Haloarchaeobius litoreus. The sequence goes on from NZ_JANHJR010000001.1 coordinate 723,659, forward strand.
TCTAATGTTACCATACAACACCAATGTTCGTCAGAACAATCATAATTGTTCGTGTTAGTATCGTCTACCCAACGATTTCGCCGACTGCATGGTCTCATCGCTGCCGGACCAGCTGTCGCGAGGTCGCGGCTCGGCCGAGTCGGGCAGGCTGCCCGACTCCGGACCGGCCGCTTCGGCACCGGCGGGTTGCAAGCTCGCCCGGTCGACCGCGTCTCGCTGCCGCGGTCGGTCAGCCGTCGTCCTGTGCAACCTCGATGCGGTCGATGTCCGCGAGCACCGCCTCGAACGACACGGAGCCGTCCTCGGCCTGGATGTTGCTCGGGTCGAGGGCGTCCGTGTCGAGGACCTCCTGCGGGGTGAGCCACACCCACTCGAGGTTGACGTTCTCGCCGGGTCGGCTGAAGTGTTCGAGCTCCCCTTCCAGGAACTGCTTGCTGAACGGAGCCAGCAGCGGCGGCGGTCCGGGGTCACCCTGGAACGTGTCCTCGTAGGACGGCACGTCCTCCTCGGCGAGCTCCCCGACGACGAGCCGCATCGCCATTCCGAGGATGTGGTGGGGCGCACAGAACACGTCGTACAGCCCCGGTTCGTCGAACCGGTACAGCCACGCGCCACCGGCGCCGACGACCGGTGACGAGAAGGGTGGTACGCCCTGTGGGACCCGCTGCTGGTAGCCGTGTGCCGGGTGGTACGCTGTGACCGAGTGGTCCGGCGTCTTGAAGGTGAACTGGACGACCTCCCCGGGTTCGACGGCCAGTCCCACCGGCTCGAAGTGGAACAGCGGGCCGTGTACGGTGTCCTGGGGCCGTCCCGGTTCCCAGGGGCCACCCTCCTCGACGTGGAGCTCGACCGTGTGGTCCGGCTGGAGACCGGATGGGACGGCGCTCGCGTCCGGCGTCGCGTACCCGTACAGCGGGTCGATCTCCGGCTGCCCGGCGTCGGACTCGGCCGTCACGGGTGCGCTCCCCGCCGACGTGAGCGCGGCCCCCGCACCGAGCGCCCAGAGCAGTGCCCGCCGTCCGACACCGGTCCCCGTGTCCGGCGGTTCGACCGGACCATCGGTGGCTGTCGATACGTCTCCGCGACCGTCCGCACTGGTGTGAGTCTTGCGTGGCATCGTCCTTCTGCTGCTGTCACTTCCGGGCCACGACCATCGTGTCCGGTCCGGGCAGGGGCGTGGCCTCCCCGCCCTCGAACCCGGCCTGGTGGAGCCACTCGATGCACTGGCCGGGGGTGTAGTCCGAGCCGTCGGGTGTCTCGATGAGCATGTTCAAACTCATCAGGAGCGGCAGTACGGCGTTCCGGCGGTCCTCGTCGATCATCGTTCCGTAGACGACGACGGCCCCACCGGGCTCGACCGCCCCGTACACCTTCGAGAGTATCTCCCGTCTGTCGTCGAACGACCAGTCGTGGAGGATGTGGCCGAGGACGTAGACGTCCGCGGCGGGCAGCGACTCGTCGGCGAAGAAGTCGACGGTCCGGAACTCGATGCGGTCTGCGGCGGGGCTCTCCCGGGTGAAGCGCTGGAAGTGCGGTTCGATGCGCGGGAGGTCGGCCCCGACGGCCCGGACGTGGTCGTTCACCTCGACGATACGCCGCGGAACCACGCCTTCGCTGGTCCCGAGGTCGACCACGGAGTCGTGGTCCTCCCACGGGAACTCGTTGGCGATGACGTCAGCCGCGGCCATACTGAGGCTGGTCATCGCGCCGACGAACTGCTCGAGGATGTCGTCGTCGTGGTAGATGACTCCCTCGAACGGGTGTGTCCCCTCGTCCTCGAGTTCGTTCTGGGGGCGTCCGGTTCGGAGTGCGGTTTCCAGGTCCCCCCAGAACGGATAGAGGCGGTCGTCGACCATCTCGAACCAGCCGACGAACGACGTCGGTTTCCCCGCGACGAGGAACGCCGCTGCCTCGGGTGTGTTCCGGTACTCGTACGCCTCGCGCTCCAGCAGGTCGAGCGCGACGAGCGCGTCGAGGAAGTCACGCGAGGCCCTCGGATGCAGACCGAGCGACTCTTCCAGCTCCTCGACGGTGAGCGGTCCGTTCCGGTCGAGTTCGGTGAAGACCCCGAGACTGGTGGCACTCAGCAGTGCCTTCGACGCCCAGAATCCCTGACCGAGCTCGAGTATGCGTTCGGGAGTCGGCTCGTCTCCTGGCATCTCATGTACCCTCCGTGGTCCCGGTGACCACGGATGAAGCTATCGCGACCGCCAGAATTATAATTTTTGTGAGACGATTGCGACTCGGTGTGACCACCACAACGAGCTAACCGGCGGTAACCTCGCGGGAGGCGTCCGCGGTCAGTCCTGGACCTCGAGCGCGGGCATCTCCGCGGCGGTGTACTCGAACGCCCAGTCCTCGAACGCCTCGAACACGGTCGCGAGTCCGTCACCCGGTTCGGTCAGGTCGTAGTAGGTGGCGATGGGCCGGTCCTCCAGCCGGCGCGTGACAAGCTCCTGCTCCTCGAGCTCCTCGACAACTCGGGAGAGGGTGGACGAATCGGCGGTCGTCGTCTCCTGGAGCTCGCTGAACCGTTGCTCGCCGTACAGATGGAGGCTCCGGAGGACAGCGAGCCGCCACTTGGAGCCGACGATCTCGAACGCCCGGGCGACCGGGCAGACTTCGAACAGGTCGTCTTCCGGGTCGGGTTTCGGTGGGTCCTCGTAGTCCATCTTCCTAGGCTAGTGTTAACATCCCCCACGAAAAAGCTATCCGAAGCGTTCCGTCGGACACGAACGGCCCGGCACGGAGTCGACACCTGGGGTGGAGTCCCCTTGGAGAGCGACCGTCGCCGACGACCGTCTCTGCAGGGTGCGTGCGAGGCTACTGTGACTCGACACGGAGCCGTTCTGCCCGTGTCTGCGAGTCAACAGGATCCAGCTCCGAGACTGCGAACGGTCGCGCCTCCTCCCGGCACCGGGCGTAGACTGCCTCCGCCCATTCGCGTGCATCGGGCGACGCTGTGTCGATGACGGCTTCGAGCTGGGCGGTCTCCGGGTCGTGCCCACAGATACCGATACAGTCGTCCATGACGTTGAGGCCACACCGGGTGTCGTCTGGCAGGTCGTCGTGAAGGAAGACGGTGCAGTTGTCACACTCGAACGCGCTGGCCACCAGCTCCGGATTCCAGTCCACGACCGCCTGGAGCACTGGACGCGAGTAGATGTACTCCATCTCCATTCCCTCCAACACGCGTCGGCAGAAGACCTCGAGGTTCCCCGACTTGTAGATCGTCGTTCCGAGCCCCCGGATGGAATCGGTCGATTCGAGGAGGTGGGTCACCCGTTCGACGGGCGTGTACGGGTAGTTCGGCCCGGGGTACGCGACGACGACGTCCTCGAACTGCTCGACCGCGAACCCATCCATCTCCTGGGGCAACCACCGCCAGACCTCCTGGAGCGTCTCGCCTGTTCTCATCCCCTCGCGCAGTTCGAAGAACCGGTCGGTCACGTACTCGCCCAGCGGTGTGAGTTCGTACTTCGGGCCGTCGCGTGTGAGCCACGAGCGGTCCTCGAAGTCCCGGATGATCCGTCCGATGGTGGGGTCCGACGCCCCCGTCGTCGCGCGGAGGTCGCGGCGGTCCCGCGCATCTTCCCTGAAGGCCTCCAGTGCCGCGACGCGATGCTCCGAGCGTGCCAGAAACTCGATGGCCTGTATCGCGGTATCCATGCTAGAAACTCACAATCAGAGTATAAATCCCTTCTCCGGGGCTCGACCACCGTTCCAAACGGGAGCGCCTGGCTCCACACCAGAGCGTCCACGGGGTCTCCTCGCGGGAGGGCGGAGCCGCGGAACCGGACGCTACCCCGCTGACGAAACGGGGGGTCGTCCCCTCATCCACCCTCGCTCACTTTCGTCAGGACGTGATCGAGGACTGCTGCGTGCTCCTCCTGTGGGCTGAACATGACTATCTCGGAGTCGTCGTTGGCCCGAATCGTGTGGCCGGGCGGCCAGTAGAAGAGCTCGCCGGCCTGGGATATCTCCTCACGTCCGTCCGCATACTCCGCGGCGAGCTCGCCTTCCAGCACGTACCCCCAGTGGGGACACTGGCAGAGGTCGTCCTCCAGTCCGGCCAGGAGGGGCGTGAGATCCGTCCCGGAAGCGAACGTGAAGTACTCACCACTGAGCTCTCCGTACCCACTCGTGTCGCCGAACCCCATCTGCTGGCGGGCGACGGCGGCGGGCGTGTCGACTCTGACTGGCACCGCTTCTTTCGCTTGTTTCATCTGGGTCACCTGTCGTCGAGAGGCAGAACCGGAACACCTCGCATCGTCTCGACATCGGGGGCTGCTACGGTGACGTCCCGTAACTTCCTCCGACTGTGGGGGCATTCATCCGGACCGCCTCTCGGCAGTTCGACCGTCGCCCCCGGGGAATGTGTAGTTATCTTGTGAATATTTTCACGGGATGAAAGTCGTTCCAGTCCACCGGCGCGGTGACCGGTCACCGGCCCCCACTGGAGCCAGCTACTCCCGAGGGTTGTGGTCCGTGACTGTCGCGGTGATTCCGTGGCGGTACCGGGCGGCGAGCGTTCCCACGACGAGCCTGTCGCGGTCGTTGACGCCGAGCAGGAGTAGCGTGCCGACGTACGTCAGCGCACCCAACCCGAGCCCGACGGCGACCCCGCCGACCCCGGCCAGGCCCTCGCGGACGAGGAGCATCACCACCACCGTCGCAGCGCCGGCCCCGAGCGGCTTCAGGAACGTCGCGTCGAACGGCCAGAGCCCCTCGAAGCGCCGCAGGAGGACGACCTGGATGCCGTTCTGGACGGCGATGGCGACGGCCGTGCCGAGCGCGGCACCGACCAGCCCGAACTCCCGGACGAACGCGAACGTCAGCAGCGTGTTCAGCACGGCGAGCAGCCAGTCCAGCGCCATCCGGGCGTACTGGTGGTCGGTCATCATCAGCAGCCAGCCGGTCGCGCCGACCGCGCTACCGACGAGGACGCCGCCGAGATACACCACCAGCGGGACGTAGCCGGCGGTGAAGCTCGGGCCGAACACCGACAGGATGGCTCTCCCGTAGACGAAGAGCACGACGAGAATCGGGACGACGGTGGTAACGATGAGCCGCGTCACCGCGGAGTACACCGCGTTCAGCGTCGCCATCTCGTCGTCAGCGTACAGTCCGGAGGCCACCGGCGGCAGGAGCATGTTGAACGAGAGCAGCGGAATCCACGCCAGCGACACGAGGACGAGCACGACGTTGTAGACGCCCGCCGCACTCGCCGTGAGGAGGAAGCCGACCAGCATCACGTCGACGCGGTTCTGGAACACCTTGCCGAGGCTGCTCAGGGCGATGGGACCGGAGTGGTTGTAGAACCGCCGCGCCTCGGACCGGAGCCCGGAAAGGAGCGGTCGGATGCCCGTCGCGGAGACGACCACCGGAAATCCGACGAGCGCGAGACCCGCCATCCCGAGGACGAACGCGCCGGCGACGCCGACCACCGAGTACCCGAGGAGCAGGGCCCCAAGCGCGCCGACCAGCCTGACGGCCGGTCGGAGCACGCGGTTGAACAGCACCTCGCCGCGGGCGGACTGCGTCGCCCTGAGGACGCCGGCGTGGATGTTGACGAGTCCGACGAGAACCACGAGCGCGGCGAACAGCCGCACCGTCGGCGGGAAATCGATATGCGAGACCGTCACCCGGTTGAGCCAGTCGCCGCCGAGGAACAGTCCGCCGGCGAGCACGAGACCGACGACGACCGTCGTGAGGTAGGCCAGCGCCACCACGCGCCCCTGCCGGTCCGGCTCGTCGTCGTACGCGGCGAGGTAGCGCTGGAGCGTCCCGACCGACCCGAAGTTCACGAGGCGGAACAGCAGCTGGGCGACCCGCCACGCGAACGCGTAGACGCCGTAGACGACCGGGCCGAGCCCCTGGGCGAGGGCGTACTCGGTCGCGGTCGTCAGCGCCCGCTGGAGGGACTGGCCGCCGGAGGTGATGACCGCACCGTGGGCGATGGTCAGGAGCGACTCGCGTTCGTCGTCGGGGATGTCGTCTATGGCCACTCTGTCGTCCGTGTCTCTCGATTCCGTCGGGGATAAGTCGCCTGATTCCCGGTGCCGCCGTGGGCGACGGTCACCGCGGGGACGTGTCGTGAACCCAGCGGGCCAGGTCGGCGACGGCCTCGTCGGCGACGTTCCCGCCGAAGTAGAGGCTCAGGAAGCCGGTGGGCGTGCTCACGTGCTGGAAGTAGTGGTCCACATCCTCGTAGCGTTCGACGCGACTGCCTGCCGGGAGCGGGGCGTCCCGCCAGGCCTCGAACCCCCTGTGGAAGAACGCGGCGAGTTCCGGCTGGGAGTCGTGGTCGGCACCGCAGGTCTTCAGCGCGAAGGTGGGGACGTCGAGGTCGCTCGCGGTGCCCGAAGGGTCGTACTCGCCGACGCTCCGGTGCCAGACACCGGGCTTGCCCATTATCGTCTCGTCGTCGTCGAACTCACCGTCGGCGATCCGGCGGTACATCGCCGCCACCTCCTCGATCTCGGCACGGTCCTCCTCGTCGATGTCGCCGTCGACATCGAACTCGTACCGCATGAAATCGAGCCCGTCGGGGTCGAGGACGGAGTCGGCGCGGCCGTCGAGGACCACGACACCGGCGACGCCACCGTGGCGCTCGGCGATGCGCGGCGCGGCCATCCCGCCCTGGCTGTGCCCCGAGACGAAGACCGACTCGTCGTCGACCTCGGCGGCCGCCCCGAGGGTCCGGACCGCTGCGACGGCGTCGTCCACGACGACCCGGTCCAGCGTGTACGCCTCGTCGGGTACCTCGTGTTCGGCGAGTCGCTTCTCGTACCGGAGCGTGGCGATTCCTTCGCTCGCGAGCCCCCACGCGAGGTCCTTGAGTATCTTCGCGTTCTCGGCGGTTCCGTCGGGGTCGTGGACCCCGGCCCCGTGGACGAGTACCACGCCGGGGACCGGAGCCTCGCCCTCCGGCACGGCGAGGACGCCGTCGAGGTCGACGTCGCCGGCGTCGACGGTCACCGTGCGTTCCTCGAACGCGGACTCGTCGGCGTACGCCGGCGGCTCGTACTCGGGGTCGAACCGAAGGTCGGCGATACCCTCGTCGGTGACGGCGAGGCGTGCGATCTCGGTCCCGCTCTCGAACGCGAGGGCGACCCGGCCGTCGCCGTCGTCGACGGTCAGGTCCGCGACACCCTCGGGCTCGCCGTACTGGCCGTGGAGCCCCCACCAGTACTCCTCGAACGCGTCCGCGGCGTCCATCGACTCGTCGCTGAACTCCTCGGGGAAGGAGTCGACGACGGCGTCGTGCCCGTCGTCCGTCAGCAGGTCGGCCGCGTCGGCGAACGAGCGGTCGAGGAACCGCGTCGCGAACGTCCGTGCCGTCGCCGCGGGGTCGGTCGTGTCGGACATCGTGATGGAACTCGTTCGACGGGACGGAAATAGCTTGGCGGGTCCACCGGGGGCGCGGTGTGTACCGGGCACGCCGCGACCGCACACCACCGCGTCGACGGGCTCAAAAGCTTTCCCGCGGTGTCACGTCACTCCGGTATGGACGAGCGTGGTGAGCACGTGGAACGGCTCGCACCGGCCCACCGAGCGACCGCCGACTACATGCAGGTCGCCGGGGGGCGGAGCAACGTCCACGGGCTCGTCGAGGTGGACGTGACCGAGGCGCGACGCCGAATCCGGCAGTTCGAGACGGCGACCGGCGAGGAACTGTCGTTCACCGCGTTCCTCGCGTGCTGCCTCGCGAGGGCCATCGAGTACCACCCGCGGGTCAACGCCTACCGGGACTGGCGCGGGCGACTCCACGTGTTCGAGGACGTCGACGTGAACGTGCTCGTCGAGACGACCGGGGGAGGCGGAGAACAACTGGGCGTCCCGCACGTGGTGCGGGCCGTGAACGACCGGTCGCTCCGGGCCGTCCACGACGAGATACGGGGGGCACAGTACTCGCAGAAGTCGACCGCGCTCTCGTGGGGCGAGCGGGCGGCGCTCCGTCTTCCGGGGGTCGTTCGACGGCTCGTCTGGCGACTGCCCCGGTGGTTCCCCCGACGCTGGAAGTTGCTCGCCGGGACGGTCGCCATCACGTCGGTCGGGATGTTCGGCGAGGGCGGCGGCTGGGCCGTGAGTCCGACGAACTACACCGTCCAGCTGACCGTCGGCGGCATCGCCGAGAAACCTCGGGTCGTGGACGGGGGACTGTCGACGCGCGAGCTGCTCTCGCTCACGGTGACGTTCGACCACGACGTCGTCGACGGGGCACAGGCCGCCCGGTTCGTCGATCGGCTCGTTGCGCTCATCGAGGACGGGTACGGGCTCCCGGCGGCGACGCAGGGGGCGACGCCGGAGGTGGAGTCCTCCCTGCGCTCGCGGCTGTCCTCGCTGGTCGACCGCGTAACCGGCCGGTGGTAGCGCCCGTCTCAGCCGAGGCTCCGTGCGAGCAGGTCGCGCCCACCGGCGAGCGGTGGCCCGTGTCCCGGACAGACGAACCGGACGTCGCCGAGCGCCTCGCACAGCGACCGGATGCTCTCGCGGACCTGAGCTGCGTCGTAGCTCGTGAACCTGCCGGTCGGCCTGAGTTCGTCACCGAGACCGTAGACCAGGTCGCCGAGGAACACCGTCTGCGTCCCCTCGTGGACGTAGGCGACGTGGCCGGGGGTGTGTCCGGGCGTGTGGTGGACGGTGAAGCCAGCGACGGTGTCGCCGTCCCGGACCGCGCGAATCGGCAGGTCCGGAAGGTCGAGCCGGCGGTAGTAGAGCCGGTGGAGCGCCTCCAGCCCGTTGCGGGCGGTCCACGGCGGGAGGTCGTCGCCCGCGACGTACGCGGCTTCTCGCTCGTGCACGAACACCGGCGCGTCGAGGTCGGGCGTCAGACCTGCGAGGCCGCCGACGTGGTCCGCGTCGTAGTGTGTCAGTAGCACGCGGTCGACGTCGGCGAGGTCGAAGCCCGCGCCTTCGACGCCCGCCCGAACCGTCGTCGCGTCGCCGGGCCACCCGGCGTCGACGAGCGTGAGGTCGCCGTCGTCGACGAGGTAGACGTTCGGTCTGTCCCGGGTCCGGCAGTCGACGTGTGTCACTCCAGCGGGGAGCCGGGTGGGCATCGTCCGGGCATTCGGCCGCCGTGACTTAGTCGTTCTCGTCACGGGTGGATCGCCGAGCTGCGGCTCCCATGTTCGAACTGACCCGGAAGAACGGACGGTCGGCTACAGCCCGGCCACGTCCTCGATGGCGTCGGTCAGGGCGCGGATGGACGCCACGTCGTGCTCGCCCATGTGGCCGATGCGGAACGTCTTCTCGCCGAGCTGGGAGCCGTAGCCGTTCGAGAACGCGAAGTCGTACTCGTCGCTCACCTGCTCGATGGTGGCGGCGACGTCGATGCCCTGCGTGTTCTCGATGCAGCTCACGGTCCGGGACTCGTAGCCCTCCTCGGGGAACATCCCGAAGTGCTCCTTGGCCCACTCCCGGGTGTACTCGGCCATCTCGCGGTGGCGCTCGTCGCGGGCCTCGTGGCCCTCCTCGAGCATGTACTTCATCTGCTTGCGGTAGGCGAGCATGACCGGGATGGCGGGCGTGGAGTGGGTCTGGCCCTTCCGGTCGTAGTAGTCGATGGTGCGGCGGAAACCGCCGTACCAGGACGAGGTCTCCTTCTCGACCTCGCGCTCGTAGGCGTCGTCGCTGACGGCACAGACCGCGAGCCCCGGCGGCATCGCGAACGCCTTCTGGGTCGAGGCGAAGATGACGTCGATGTCGTGTGCGTCGATGTCGACGTAGTCGCCGCCCAGCGCGGAGACGGCGTCGACGACGAAGTACGTGTCCGGGTACTCCGCGACGACGTCACCGATCTCCTCGATGGGGTTCCTGACGCCGGTCGAGGACTCGTTCATCACGGTCGCGACCACGTCGTAGTGCTTGTCGCTGGATTCGAGGTGGTCGCGGATGTCCTCCGGCTTGACCGCCTGTCCCCACTCGTACTCCAGCCGGTCGACGTCCTTGCCGAGTCGCTCGGCGACGTTGGCGTGGCGCTCGCTGAAGCTGCCACACGTCGGCACGAGGATGTTCTCGTCGACGAGGTTGAGCGTCGACGCCTCCCAGAACTCGGTCCCGGACGCCGTGAGGATGACGACCTCGTTGTCGGTGCCGAGGAACGTCTTCGTGTCCTCGACGATGGTCGTGTAGAGGTCCGTCATCCGGTCCATCCGGTGGCCGAACATCGGCTGGGCCATCTCCTCGATGACGTCCTCGCGGACCTCGGTCGGACCGGGGATGTACAGCGTCTTCTCGCGGTAATCGTCTCTGTATTCGCGTTTCTCCATGCCGGTGTCCACCTGAGTACGGCCCACTGCGCGGCGAGGTGGCATGGAACTTGTGATACCGGCTCTTGTGATGTGGTCGCCCCGGTGATTATGACGACGGGGACAGTGCTGGGTGCCGGCCCCGCCGTGGCCCCTGCCGGGTCGGCCCCGGGCGAACAGCTATCCGAGAGAGCGTGCTACAGACACCCATGGGTCGCTTCGAGCAGTTCGAGCACGACCGACGGCGGCGCATCTACGAGTACGTGGAGTCACAGGGCGCGGTGGAGCCGGAGACGGTCCGTCGTAACGTGCTGGTCACGCCCGAGACGAGTTCGAAACCCGCGCGCTCCGGGCCGAACCTCCCACCGTCGACGCCGATGTCGTTCCAGGAGTTCCGGGACCACGTCTCCACCCTGGAGCGCGAGGGCTACCTGACCGAACGCGACGGCAGGCTCAGGGTCGCGTTCCCGATGACCGAGGACGAGACGACCGTCGAACTCGACGACGAGACCGAGGCGACCGTCCGCCCGGCGAGGCAGGAGGACATGGACGGCATCGTGGACGTCGTCGAGAGCATCGCGGCCGAGGACGCCTACGCCGTCGCCCGACGGCTCGCCGACCAGGTCGCCCGCGAGGACGTGCTCCTCCGGCACAACGAGGGCGGGAACCGGGTGTTCTTCGTCGCGACCGTCGACGACGAGGCCATCGGCTGGCTCCACGTCGAGGCCGTCTCCTCGCCGATGATGGACCACACCGCCGAGCTGACCGTCGGGGTGCTGGAGCAGTACCGTGGCCACGGGCTCGGCTCGACGCTCATGGAGCGCGGCCTCGACTGGGCGCGCGAGCAGGGGCTCCGCAAGGTGTACCAGAGCCTGCCGGCGACGAACGAGCAGGCCATCGGGTTCCTCGAGGACGCCGGCTGGTCGGTGGAGTCGACGCGCGAGGGCCACTACCACGTCGACGACGAACTCGTCGACGAGGTACAGCTCGCGGTCTGGCTCGACGAGTAGCGCGGCCCGAACCCGCCGTCACGGCGATGCGGACCGGACGAGGCGGGGTGCGAGCACTCGCCAGAGGATTCCCGGCTGGAACAGCGAGGTCGGCGGGCGTTCCATCATCATCACCCGGACGAAGGCGTCGCGGAGGTGGCCGTCGTCGTGCGCCCGACGCGTCAGCCGGGAGACGTACCGGTTCATCAGGTCGGTCCCGCGCGGTTTGTCCCCGGTCGTCTCCGGGAACTGGAAGTCCGAACCGATGGCCAGCCGCCAGGCTACGTCGACGACGTCGGCGGCACCCGCGAAGAACCGCGGCGTGAGTGTCGCGTCGTCCGCCGTGGCGAGCACGTCGTGGAGGACGAGACTCTCCAGCGCCGCGACGGACATGCCCTGTCCGTAGAGCGGGTTGAAGCTCGCGATGCCGTCGCCGACGACCAGCAGGCCCTCGGGGAACCGCTCCAGGGCCTCGTACCGCCGACGGACGTTCGACGGGAACGGGTAGTGGGCGATCTCGTCGCCGACCATGGCCCGCTCGTCGAGCAACGCCGCCACGTCGGGAACGGGGAGCTCGGCGGCGAACCGCCGGAATCCGTCGGCGTCTGTCGGCGGGTGGTCACCGTGGACCCCGGCCACCGTGACGACCCACCGGTCGTCCTCGACGGGCAGGACGCCGGCACCACGCGGCTGCGACGCCGAGGGCGTCACGAGGTAGGCGGTGTGGTCGTCGGCCGGGCGGTCCACGAGTGCCGTGCTGTACGCCAGGTCGATGTGGACCTCCTCGACGGGCGGCGCGTCGAAGCCGCTGGCGGCCAGCCACGCCGGTGTCCGGCTGGTCCGTCCGGTCGCGTCGACGACCAGTGACGCGTCCAGTGCTTCGGGGTCGCCCCGCTCGGACTGCACGACGACGCCGGTCACCGCCTCGCCGGCGGCGTCGAGACGGTAGTCCGTGAACCGTGTCCCCGAACGGACCGTGACCCCCTCCTGGTCGGCGATCCGTGACCTGACGAGCTGTTCGTACAGTGGACGGGTCGCCGCGAAGTGCGGCAACGGGGTTGGCCCCGCCGCGAGGAAGTCACCTTCGGCGAAGAACGCGAGGTCGGTGGCGCTGTCGATCTCCAGCCCACCCGCCGCCCGCAGGTCGGCACCGTATCCCGGGAACAGGGACTCAAGCGTGACCCGTCCCGCCTCCAGCAGGACGTGGATGTGACGGGACTGCGGGACGCCACGGCGAGGGACCGGCTCCGTCGGGAACTCGTCGCGTTCGACCACGGTGACCGCCTCGAACGCGTCGCTGAGGACGCGGGCCGCGAGCAGTCCGGCCATCCCGGCTCCGACGACGACGGCGCGACCGCTACGCGCCGGTAGTCGGTCCCCGTCGTACCGCGGAACGGTCTCCAACGTCATGGTTCGATTCGGCACGCCGGGCCGGAGGGCCGGGTGCCAGATTTGGGCAGGGCGGGGGACCCCCGGTCACTCGTCCCCGTCGTCCGTCCCGCCGTCGGTCGCCTGGTCGGCCCCGCCGTCGGTCGCCTGCCCGCCACCGCCGCCACCGCTACCGCCACCACTGCCCGCGGGCATCGGGGCGGGGCTCTGGCCGAGCCAGCCACCGATGTTGTCCGCGACGTAGTCCTTGCCGCCCCAGCCGAAGGCGATGCCGATGGCCAGCGCGATGCCGGCGGCGACGCCCCACGCGGCTGCCTGGGCGAACGTGTACAGGATACCGACGTCGACGCCCATCGTGTCGAGGCCCATCACGATGGCGATGAAGTAGAGGAAGATGCGGGCCCCGTCGGCGAAGTACGCCGTGTACCCCGTATCGGTGACGGTCTCGGTCCGACCGATGGCGTCGGCGAGGAAGTCAGCGAGGACGAAGCCGATGACGATTATCAGGGCACCCGCGACGAACGCCGGCAGGTACGAGACCGCGGTGCTGATCCACTCCGAGAGCAACTCGACGGCGAGCACGTCGGCCGCGGCGAGCAGTGCGAGCGCGTAGACGAACCACGCGCCGACACGGCCGAACGCCCGTGAGACGGCCCGTTCGGTGCCGCCGAGCATCCGTCCGAGCGGTGTGCCGAGCACCATCCGGTCGAGTTCGATGCCGTCCGCGACTCGGGCGATGATCCTGAAGACGATACGGCCGATGACCCAGCCCACGAGCAGGATGAGCAGAGCCCCGATCAGTCGTGGCGCGAACGCGATGAGATCCGCGAGCGTCTCCTCGAACGCCTGGTCCAGATCGGTCTGGAGCACGATAACGGGATGTAATGCCATGACAGAAGGGAGGCGAGACTGGCGAATAGTTATAAACGGGTTAGTTCTGGCGAACCAGGTCGCATCTCCCGGTAACCCCGGCTGACCGGACACACGCGAGGTGCCCAGGGCGGTCGATTCCACCGCGGGGCTGCAGAAAGGCGAGGTTATCCGACCGGTCCGACCGCACGGTACTTGCTCGCCGGTCGCCTACACGGGAGGAATGGCCACCGAGGAGGGGAGCGAACGGCCGGCGTTCGCGGCGAGCGACGCCTCGATGTGGCGGCTCTACGCCGAGTACGGCCGCGACAACGTCCGGTTCGCGGTGCTGGGAACGCTGATGGCGCTCCTCTCGCGTGCGACGGGACTGCTCCCGCCGCTGCTGCTCGGGCTCGCCATCGACGCGGTGCTGCTCGGCACGCGCCCGTTCGGCCTGCCGGGGCTCCCCGCCGCGCTGGTCCCCGAGACGGCCGCCGGGCGGCTCTGGCTGGTCGTCTCGCTGCTCGTCGGGGCCACGCTGCTCGGCGCGCTCGGCTCGTACGCCGGGAGCTACGGCTGGAACCGCTTCGCACAGAACGTCCAGCACGAGCTCCGGGTCGACGCCTACGAGCGGCTGCAGGCGCTGGACCGGGCCTTCTTCGACCGCTCGCGTACCGGCGAGCTGCTCTCCGTGCTGAACAACGACGTGAACCAGCTGGAGTCGTTCCTGACCGACGGCGTCAACTCGACCATCCGGCTCCTCGCCCTGGTCGGTGGGGTCGGGCTCGTGCTGGTCGTGCTGAACCCGTGGCTGGCGGCGGTCTCACTGCTCGCGGTGCCGGTGCTGGTCGTGTTCACCGCGCTGTTCGTCCGGCGGGTACAGCCGAAGTACGCCCGGATGCGAGCCAGCGTCGGCGACCTGAACGCCAGACTCGAGAACAACGTCGCTGGCATCGACGTCATCAAGACCGAGAGCGCCGAGGGCCACGAGGCCGAGCGCGTGCGAGCGGCGTCGTTCGCCTACTACGAGACCAACTGGGACGCCATCAGGACGCGCATCACGTTCTTCCCGGGGCTGTCGCTGGTCTCCGGGCTGAGCTTCGCGCTGACGTTCGCCGTCGGCGCGTTCTGGGTGCTGAACGGCCCGCCGGGGTTCGCCTCCGGCGCGGTCTCGCCCGGCGAGTTCGTCACGTTCATGCTGTACACGCAGCAGTTCGTCTGGCCGCTCGCGCAGTTCGGTCAGATCGTCAACAGCTACCAGCGCGCCCGGGCGTCCAGCGACCGGGTGTACGGCCTGTTGCAGGCCGAGGGTGCGGTCTCGGACGCGTCGGATGCGGTCGACCTGACCGACGTCGAGGGTGGAATCGAGTACGACGACGTGACGTTCAGCTACAGCGGGACCGACTCCCCCACGGTCGACGGTGACGACGGGCGCGCGACCGACGCCGAGCCGGTGCTGCGGAACGTCTCCTTCACCGTGACGCAGGGGGACACCGTCGGCATCGTCGGCCCGACGGGCAGCGGGAAGTCGACGCTCGTGAAGCTGCTCGTCCGGCTGTACGACCCCGACGAGGGGACGGTCCGCGTCGACGGCCACGACGTGCGCGAGGTCCGCAGAGCCAGCCTGCGGCGTGCGGTCGGCTACGTCTCGCAGGAGCCGTTCCTGTTCTACGGGACGGTGCGGGAGAACATCGCCTACGGCACGTTCGACGCGACCGACGACGAGGTCGAGACGGCGGCGCGTCGGGCAGCCGCAAACGAGTTCATCGAGAACCTGCCCGATGGCTACGATACACTCGTCGGCGAGCGCGGGGTCCGGCTCTCCGGCGGACAGCGCCAGCGCGTGGCCCTCGCCCGGACGTTCCTCAAGGACCCGGCCATCCTCGTGCTGGACGAGGCGACGAGCCACGTCGACACCGAGACGGAGGCGATAATCCAGCGCAGCCTCCGGGAGCTCGCGACGGACCGGACGACCGTCGCCATCGCCCACCGGCTCTCGACGGTGAAGGAGGCCGACGAGATACTCGTGCTGGAGGGCGGTCGCATCGTCGAACGTGGCACGCACGAGGCGCTCCTCGACGAGGACGGCCTCTACGCGAACCTGTGGCGGGTGCAGGCAGGCGACTTCGACGAGCTGCCCGAGTCCTTCTTCGAGGCGGCCATCGCGCGTCGTGCGGCCGTCGAGCGCGGCGAGTCCAACTGATTCCGCCGGGCGTGCGACGATACCCACGGTAGGCTGCCGGTTTCTTCGGTCGACGTCCGGATGACTACCAGAACCATGGTAACTGTTTTACTGTCACAGACTATCATTTCACACGGCACAGCCTGACCCGGTCTGGCACGAGGTGACCACACATACATGGAATTCAGTGGGACGTTCGAACTCGAAGACACCGCGGTAGACGAGGTATGGCTCGCGCTCTCGGACCCGGTAATCGTCCAGGAGTCGTTGCCGGGCTGTACCTTCCTGTTGCACGTCGAGGGCGACGAGATCGACTTCGACGAACTACGCGAGCGGGCGGAGGGGCTGGACCGTGAGCTCACGAACGACCCCGAGGTCATCGCGGAGCGCGCGTTCCGAGAGGGGGAGCGCTACGCCGCGCTGATGCAGGTGAGCGTCGGCCCCGTCAACCCGACGTTCGAGACGGTCGTCGGGATAGACGAACGCGAACGCCCCCGGATGACCGCATCGGGCGAGGGCAGTTCGGGCGACAGCTCGTTCGAGATGTCCTCGTCGATGGCGCTGTCGGAGACCGAGGGCGGCGACGGCGTCGTCGTCGAGTGGGAGACGCAGGCCGACGTGTTCGGGAAGGTGGCGGGGATGGGACAGCGCGTCATCAACCCCGTCGCCAACCGCATCGTCAAGCGCTTCTTCTCCTCGGTGCAGGAGAAACTCCACGACCTCGGCGTGGAGGACGTATCGTCGTCCGACGACGGGTCGGATGGGAACGAGGGCCGGAGCCTGGTCGACCGCGTGCTGGGCCGGTCGAAATCGACTGATTCTGAATGACTGAACACGACATCACACTCACGGTCAACGGTGCAGAGCACGACCTCACGGTCGAATCACGGACGCTACTGGTCCACGCGCTGCGGGACGAACTCGGCTACACCGGCACGAACGTCGGCTGCGAGAGCAGCATCTGCGGTGCCTGCACCGTCCGCATGGACGGCGAGGCGGTCAAGTCGTGTACGGCGCTCGCGGTCCAGGCCGACGGGGCCGAGATACGGACCGTCGAGGACCTCGGGACGCGCCACGACTTCCACCCCATCCAGGAGGGGTTCCAGGAGGAGCACGGTCTCCAGTGTGGCTACTGCACGCCCGGGATGATGATGACCGCGCTGGACGTCCTGGAGGAGAACCCGGACCCGACACGCGAGGAGATCCGCGAGGGACTGGAGGGCAACCTCTGTCGCTGCACGGGCTACCAGAACATCGTCAACGCGGTCCAGAACGCCGCCGAGCAGATGCAGCCGGCGGCCGTCGCGGACGGCGGCGAGGCAGACGACGACCCGACCCCGGCGACCGACGGAGGTGAGGAGCGATGACGGTCGAGTCGGTCGACCCGGGGGACGTCGACGCGGCGGACATCCTCGGCTCGGCCATCGAGCGCCGGGAGGACCCCGCGCTGCTGACGGGCAACGCGGAGTACACCGACGACATCCAGATCGACGGGATGCTCCACATGGCCGTGGTTCGTAGCCAGTACGGCCACGCGGAGCTCGGCGACGTGGACACGAGCGAGGCGGAGGCGATGGACGGCGTCCACGGCGTCTACACCTACGAGGACCTGACGAGCGACGAGACACCCGGTGCGGGCTCGTTCGCGCTCCCGACGGCGTGGCTGCTCGACAGCCTGAAGCAGGTCGAGCATCCGGTACTCGCCTCCGACCGGGTGCGCCATCAGGGCGACGGCATCGCGGTCGTCGTCGCCGAGGACCGCTACACGGCCCGTGACGCTGCGGGCGCGGTCGACGTGGAGTACGAGCGACTCGACGCGGTCGTACACCCGAGCGATGCGTTCGCCGAGGACGCCGAACAGATACACGACGACGCCGAGGGCAACGTCGCCTTCGACTGGGAGATCGGCGACGCAGACAAGACCGCCGACGCGTTCGCCGACGCGAGCCACACCGCGAGCATCGACCTGGAGAACCAGCTGCTCATCGCGAACGCGATGGAGCCACGCGCCGCGGTCGCGGACTACAACCCCGGCACGGACGAGCTGGACGTGGCGATGACCACGCAGAACCCGCACGTCCACCGGCTGCTGATGGCGGGGGTCATCGGCCACCCCGAGCACAAGCTCAGCGTCCGAGCCCCGGATGTCGGCGGCGGCTTCGGCAGCAAGATACACCACTACGCGGACGAGGCGCTCGTCGCCTGGTGCTCGATGATGCACGAGGCACCGGTGAAGTGGACCGCGACGCGCTCGGAGACGTACCTCACCGACGCGCCGGGTCGCGGCCACGAGACGAAGGCCGAGATCGCGATGGACGACGACGGCAACATCGTCGGCCTGCGCGTGGACACGAAGGCGAACATGGGTGCCTACCTCTCGACGTTCGCGCCAGCCGTCCCGACGTACCTGTACGGCACCCTGCTCTCCGGGCAGTACGACATCCCGGCCATCTACGGCCACGTGAAGGGCGCGTTCACGAACGTCCCGCCGGTCGACGCCTACCGCGGGGCGGGTCGACCGGAGGCGTCGTTCCTCGTCGAACGGCTCGTCCACCTCGGCGCGAAGGAGATGGGGATGGACCCCGTGGCGTTCCGCAGGCAGAACTTCGTCCCCGACGACGCGTTCCCCTACGAGACGCAGGTCGCCGTCGTCTACGACAGCGGCGAGTACGAGAAGCCGATGGACGAGGCGCTGGAGATGCTCGACTACGAGAACTTCCGCGAGGAACAGGAGCAGGCCCGCAACGAGGGCAAGTACCTCGGCGTCGGCTTCTCCTGCTACATCGAGGCCTGCGGGCTCGCACCGTCGGAGCTCGCCGGCCAGCTCGGCGCACAGGCCGGGCTCTGGGAGTCCAGCCTCGTCCGGATGCACCCCTCGGGCACGGTGACGGCGTACTGCGGCACCTCCGGCCACGGCCAGGGCCACGGGACGACGTACGCCCAGATCGTCGCGAACGAGCTCGGCATCCCCTACGACGATGTCGAGGTCGTCGAGGGTGACACCGACGAGATCCCGCAGGGGATGGGCACCTACGGGTCTCGCAGCGCGGCCGTCGGCGGCAGCTCGCTGGTCAAGAGCGCCCAGAAGGTCGTCGAGAAGGGCAAGCAGATAGCCGCACACCAGCTCGAAGCCGACCCCGACGACATCGAGTTCGAGAACGGCCAGTACAGCGTCGCGGGCGCACCGGACCGGAGCCTGTCGATGGCCGACGTGGCCGGACAGGCGTACCTCGCCCACGACATCCCCGACGACATGGAGCCCGGGCTCGAGGAGACGAGCTTCTACGACCCGGACAACTTCGTGTTCCCCTTCGGCACGCACGCCGCCATCGTCGAGGTCGACCCCGACTCCGGCGAGATCGAGATCGAACGCTACGTCGCCGTCGACGACGTGGGCAACCAGATCAACCCGAAGATCGTCGAGGGCCAGATCCACGGCGGCATCGCACAGGGTGTCGGCCAGGCGCTCTACGAGGGTGCCGAGTACGACGAGAACGCGACACTGCTGACGGGGTCGATGCAGGACTACGCCGTGCCGAAGGCCGAGCACATCCCCGAGATGGAGACCGAATCCACGGTGACGCCGAGCCCGCACAACCCGCTCGGCGTGAAGGGCGTCGGCGAGGCCGGCACCATCGCCGCGCCGCAGGCCATCGTCAACGCCGTCGCGGACGCGCTGGAGCCGTTCGGCGTCGACCACGTCGACATGCCGATGGACGCCGAGAGCGTCTGGAGCGCGGTGCAGGACAACGCCACCGCCGACGGCGGGAGCGACGAGCCGGCAGCCGGCACCGGTGACGACCCGGACGCCGCCGCGGACGACGGGGGTGAGCGCTGATGTTCCCCGACGAGTTCGACTACTACGAGGCGACGAGCGTCTCGGAGGCCATCGACCTCATGGAGGAACACGCCGGCGCGGAGACCGAACTGCTCGCCGGCGGGCACAGCCTGCTCCCGGCGATGAAGTCCGGACTCTCCAGCCCGGACGTGCTCATCGACATCGGAGAGGTCGGCGAGCTCCACGGCGTCAGCGCCGACGGCGACACGCTGAGCATCGGTGCGATGACGACGTACAGCGACTTCATCGGCGACGACCGCTCGGCCGAGCACGCACCGGCGCTCTACCACGCGGTCCGGCAGGTCGGCGACACGCAGGTCCGCAACCGCGGCACGCTCGGGGGCAACCTCGCCCACGCGGACCCGGCCTCGGACCTGCCCGGTGCGGCGCTGGCGTCGGACGCGACCATCGTCGTGACCGGCCCGGACGGCGAGCGCCGTGTCTCGGCGGACGACTTCTTCTTCGGGATGTACGCGACCGACATCGGCCCGTCGGAACTCGTCACGAAGGTCGAGGTCCCGACGGCGGCCGACGCCGTCGGTGCGTACGCGAAGAAGCCGTCGCCGTCCTCGGGCTACGCGATGGTCGGCGTCTGCGTGCAGGCCATCGTCGACGGCGGCACCGTGTCCACCGTCCGCGTCGGCGCGAACGGCATCATGGACCACGGGGTCCGGCTCGAGGGCGTCGAGGAGGAGCTCGCCGGCGAGTCGCTCGACGAGGACACCATCGTGGCGGCCGCGGACCGCGCCAGCGAGGGCCTCGACACCGCGATGATGATGTCCGACCTGCAGGCGTCGGCGGAGTTCCGCGAACAACTGCTCGGGACCTACACGGAGCGCGCCCTCGACCGGGTGCTGGACCGCGCCGCGACGCCGGCCGCCGCCGACTGAACCACCCATCCCGCCGGGGACGTTTTCGTGCTGGGGCACCCTATTCGACACAGAGACGACGACATGAGCGAGATAGACGGATTCGACGACGTGACCGAGGCCGACATCCGTGCCGCCTTCGACGAGCAGTCGTACGTCGCGGACGACGACATCGTGACGACGGTGCTGCTCGCCTTGCGGCTCGGCCGCCCGCTACTCGTCGAGGGCGAGCCCGGCGCGGGCAAGACCGAGCTTGCGAAGGTGCTCGCCGGCGGCTTCGACGCCGACCTCGTCCGCCTCCAGTGCTACGAGGGACTCGCCGCCGAGAACGCGCTGTACGAGTGGAACTACACGAAGCAGCTGCTCGCGGTGCAGGCCGGCGAGGGAGGCGTGGCGGACGGCGAGGGGACCGCGGACCGCGACGAGTCCGTCTTCTCCGAGCCGTACCTGCTCGAACGCCCGCTACTGGAGGCGCTCCGGGGCGACGGCCGGCGCGTCCTCCTCGTCGACGAGGTCGACCGCGCCGACGAGGCGTTCGAGGCCCTGCTGCTGGAGGTGCTGAGCGACTTCCAGGTGACAGTGCCCGAACTCGGCACCGTCGCCGCGACCACGCCGCCGGTCGTCGTCGTCACCTCGAACCGGACACGGCCACTGAGTGACGCGCTCAAGCGGCGCTGTCTCTACCTGCACGTCTCGCCGCCGAGCTTCGAGAAGGAGCGCGAGATCCTCTCGCGGAAGGTACCCGAGCTCCACGACGCCGTCGCCGCCGAGCTCTGTGGCATCGTCGACCGGCTGCGGGAGGAGCCACTCCGGAAGCCCCCGGGGGCGGCCGAGACCATCGACTGGGCGCGCGCGGTCGCCACGCTGCGTGAGAACGGCGGGGGCGACGCGCTCTCGCGCGAGGAGGTCCGGCGCACGCTCGGCACCGTGCTGAAGGAGGTCGAGGACGTCCAGCGCGTCGACGAGGACCTCCTCGACACGCTGGTCGAGGCGGCGCGCGCGGCGCGGGAGGCCGCCGAGTCGTGACCGACGGCGACGCGCCCCGCGAGCCGGGCGCAGCCGGCGACGCCGAGGGACTCGACGGCGAGTCCGTCGCCCGCGCCAGCGACCACGTCCGCGACGAGCTGGTCCGGTTCGCCCGCGCGCTCCGCCGGGCGGGGGTGTCCGTGCCGGCGAACGCGGCGACGACGGCCGCCCGGGCGCTCGTCGTGGTGGGGTTCTCGGACGAGGACCGGGCGTGGGCAGCGACACGGGCCTGTCTCGTCACCGACCCGCACGACGCCGCCGAGTTCGACCGGCTCTTCCCGGAGTTCTGGCGACGGCTCACCGCCGGGCTCGGCGAGACGGGGCCGGCGGCCCGCATGGAGGAGCCGCCGGAGGGCGCACTCGCTCCGATCGGCGGCGAGCCAGCCGACGGCGAGGCGGCCGAATCCGCGGGGAGCGACGAGACGGAGGGCGACGAGCACGAGGACGACGCAGAGAGCAGCGTGGCCTGGCGCGCCTCGTCGCTGGCCGCGCACGTCGAGGACCACGGCGACGAACCGGCCGCAGTCTCCCGGTACAGCCCCACCGGCGCGCCGACGCCCGTCGAGGCGGTCCCGTCGTTCGTCGGACACGACGAGCTCGCCGCGGCGGTCGACGAGCTGACGGCCGCGCTCGCGACGCTCCGGGGGCGAGCCTGGGACACCGTCGGCGACCGGCGGACCGACGCGAGACGCGCGCTCCGGGCCAGCGTCGGCACGGGGGGGACGGTCGTCTCGCTTCCCACCCGCGACCGCAAGCGGAGCGAGGTCCGGGCGACCTGGCTGGTAGACGTGAGCCGGTCCGTGCTGGACACGCTTGACCGGAGCTTCCTGCTCGACACCCTCGGACGGACCCGGACGGCGTGGCGCGACTGTCGCGTCTTCTTCTTCGACGAGGAGATCCGTGAGGTCACGTCCGCGTTCGACGACGGCACCGCGAGCGGCGCGGCCGACGCGCTCGCCGACGCCGAAGCAGAGTGGGGTGGGGGCACCCGTATCGGTGGCTCGCTCGCGGAACTGCGTGCGCGGTCGCCGGACGCGGTCGACAACCGGACGGTCGTCTTCGTCGTCAGCGACGGGCTGGAGATGGGCGACGTCCGGACGCTGGAGCGCGAACTCGCCTCGCTCACGTCGCGAGCGGCCGCGGTCGTCTGGTGCAACCCGCTCGCCGCCTCGCCCGGCTTCGAGCCCACGGCACGGGGGATGGCCGCCGCGCTCCCGTTCGTCGCGGGGCCGTTTGCGTTCGCCGGCCCCGACGACGTGTCCGAACTCGCCCGGCAGCTCCGGGCACAGGGGCCAGGTGGACGGGTCGGCTACGAGTACGACCCGCGCCGGGAGGACGTCTGAGGACCAGGCCGGAAACGCGGCACCATCACACCGCCGTTCCAAAACGGGTTAGGCGGCGCGGCCCCGATTCGAGGTATGGACCGGGACCGGTACGTCACGCTCGCGCTCGTCGCCTTCGGGCTCGTCCTCGTGGGGTTCGTGCTGCTCGGCTTCGGCCGCATCTTCCTCGGCTACCACACCGCACAGCTCCTCTCGGCTCCGTTCGGGCTCACCGGCTTCGCGCTCGTCGTGGTGCTGTTCCTCGACGGCGTCCGGACGGTCGTGCGCGACCGGGCTGGAGAGTGACCGAACGCAACCGTTTTTCGCGCCCCGTCCGAAGCGAGTTCCATGAACGTACGAGCAGTCGCCGACCTCGGCCCCGACGAGCGCCGCGCCTTCTTCGAGCGCGACTCGGGCGTCGACGCGGTCCGGAGCGACGTGGCCGACATCGTCGACCGGGTGCGCGAGGAGGGTGACGTGGCGGTCCGGGAGTTCTGCGCGGAGTTCGACGACGTGCAGGTCGCCAATCTGGACGTGGCCGACGAGTGCGAGCGCGCCTACGAGGAGATCGACGACGACGTGCGCGAGGCCGTCGAGACGGCGGCGGCGAACGTCCGCGAGTTCCACGAGGCGCAGGTGCCCGTCGACTGGCGCGACGACTTCGACGGCCGCGAACTGGGCCGGCGGTTCCGGCCGCTCCGGCGCGTCGGCGTCTACGGCCCCGGCGGCACAGCCGCGTATCCGTCGTCTGTCATCATGGGCGTCGTGCCGGCCGTCGTCGCGGGTGTCGAGGACGTGGTGGTCTGTACCCCGCCGGCCGACGAGCTGAACCCGGTGACGCTGGCGGCCATCCACGTCGCCGGTGCAGACGAGGTGTACTCCGTCGGCGGCGCGCAGGCCGTCGCCGCGATGGCCTACGGCACCGAGTCCATCCCGGCGGTCCAGAAGGTCGTCGGGCCGGGCAACCGCTGGGTGACGGCGGCGAAGGCCGAAGTGCAGGGCGACGTGGACATCGACTTCCTCGCCGGGCCAAGCGAGGTGCTCGTGCTCGCCGACGAGACCGCCGAACCGGCGTTCGTCGCGGCCGACCTCGTCGCGCAGGCCGAGCACGACGAGCATGCATCGGTCGTCTGCGTGACCGACGACGAGGCCGTCGCCGAGGCGATCGCCGACGAGGTCGAGGCACAGGTCGCCGGGGCCGAGCGCGAGGAGGTCGCCCGCGACGCACTCGAAGGCGATGCCTCCGGCGTCCTCGCTGCACGCTCGATGAGCGAGGCAATCCTGTTCGCAGAGGAGTACGCGGCCGAGCACCTCTCCATCCAGACCGACGACGAGGAGGCAGTCCTCGACCGCATCGACAGCGCGGGCAGCGTCTTCCTCGGGCCGTACACGCCCGTCGCGGCCGGCGACTACGCCTCCGGCACGAACCACGTGCTGCCGACCGGCGGCGGCGCGAAGCGCCACGGTGGGCTCTCCGTCGACCACTTCCTGCGCTCGACCACCGTCCAGCGGCTCGACCGCGACGCGCTCGACGAACTCTCGACCACCATCACGACGCTCGCCGACGCAGAAGGGCTGGGCGCACACGCCGACAGCGTGCGTCGCCGGTTCGAGGACTGAGCTACTCGTCGTCCTCGTCGATACCGACGCCGATGCCACAGATTCCGATGGGTTCGCCGTCCTCGTCGGTGAGCAGTGACGCGCTGATACGTCGCAGTTCGAGCTCCCCCGACTTCGTCTCCATCCGCGCCTCGTAGGTCACCGTCTCGCCGTCGAGCACCCTGTCGATGACCGACTCGACCTTCCCCACGTCCTCGTCGGCGAAGATCTCGTCTATCTCGATGTCCCGCAGCTCCGCGGTCGAGTAGCCGCTCGCCTCCTCTAGCTTGCGGTTCCAGCGCCAGCCCGACCCGTCGAGGTTCGAGACGTAGAAGACGTGCGGGAGGGCGTCGAGCGCTGCGTCGAACAGCTCCTGCTCCTCGCTGAGCAGCTGTTCGGCCTCGACGCGCTCCGTCACGTCCCTCGTGTTGACGACGAACCCCTCGATGGCAGGGTCTTCGAGCCGGTTGGTGCCGTTCGACTCCAGGTGTCGCCACTCGCCGTCGGCGTGTTGCAGCCGATAGCTGACCGACGGCGTCGTGCTCGAGTCCGCTTTCATGCGCTCGAACGCGTCGGTCACCGTCGAACGGTCGTCGGGGTGGACCATCTCGAACGAGTGTTCACCGATGAGCTCCTCGGGCTCGTAGCCGAGCACGCTCCGGGTCGCCGGGCTCGTGTACTCGAACACGCCGTTCTCGTCGAGGATGGTGATGAGGTCGGAGGAGTGCTCGATGAGCGCCTGATAGCGGTTCTGGGTGTGCGTACGCTCCCGTTCGGCCCGTCGCTTCGCGACAGCGTTCCGGATACGGTTCGCGAGGACCGTGTACTGGTCGGTGCCCGCGCCCTTCTGGAGGTACTCGGTCGCCCCGGCCGAGAGCGCTCGGCTCGCGATCTCCTCGCTCCCCCTGCCGGTGAAGAGGACGAACGGGAGGTCGGGACGGCTCCCCCTGACGGTCTCCAGCAGGTCGAGCCCGTCCATCTCGGGCATCTCGTAGTCGCTGACGATGCAGTCGATGCGACCGTTCTCCCGCAGGCACGTCATCGCGCCGGACGCGGAGCAGGCGCTCTCGACGGTGATGTCCTCCCCCTCCCGTTCCAGCATGGTCTTCGTCAGGTCGAGCAACGCGTCGTCGTCGTCCACGTGGAGGACGCGGATGGTCCTCGGCATCTACCGACGAGAGACGTGGCGGTAGCTTCAAACTACCGGCAGTACGACCCCGGTGTGCAACAGGGTTAACATCCCACGGTGCCGTACGGGAACGTATGAGCACGGGCACCGCAGACGGGGAGACCACCCCACGGATCGAAGTGACCGAGACGGCCGCCGACGAGGCGCTCTCGTTGCTCGACGGCGAGGGGCTCGATACCGATGAGGCGGGCCTGCGACTGTTCGTCCAGCAGGGCGGCTGTGCCGGCCTCTCCTACGGTATGCGGTTCGACGACGAACCGGAAGCCGACGACACCATCTACGAACACCACGGGCTGCGCGTCTTCGTCGACCCGTCCAGCCTGAACTACGTCGAGGGCAGCGTCCTCGACTTCGAAGGCGGCCTGCAAGGTGCCGGCTTCCACGTCGAGAACCCGAACGTGGTGTCGGAGTGTGGCTGCGGCGAATCCTTCAGAACGTAGCCGCGTCGACCCGTCAGCCGTCCAGTTCGAACGCCACCGTCACCTCTGCCTGGTACTCCCGGTCCGCCACCGACGCGATCTCGACGCCCAACTCCTCTACTTCGACCCATTGGACGTTGTCGATGGTGTCTTGCGCGCGGTCGATGGCGTCGTCCGCGGCGTCCTCGAAGCTCTCCGAACTCGTCCCGATGAGCGTGATCTTCTTGAATACCATATCCGTGTGATAGCACGGGTCATACGAACTTAAAGCTACGTCGCGCCGCCGGTCGATTCGTCGTCGCGGTGGGCGAGTTTGTCACGGAGCGCACCGGTGACGTCGGTCAGGTACGCCTGCCCCCAGACTGCGACGACGAAGCCGCCGGCGGTGTTGAACAGGAGGTCGAGCATCGTGTCGTCGATGCCGAACTGGACGAGGAAGGTCGCGTCGCTCCCGCTGGCTGCCACGCCGATGCCGAACTCCAGCAGTTCCCAGACGACGCCGAACGCCATCACGAACGCGAGGATGAACACGAACATGAACCGCGGCGGGATGACGATGTCCTCGTTGTGTTCGTCGAGCGCGCGGACCGTGGTGTAGCCGACGGCGGCGACGACGGACGACGAGAGCGCGTGGGTCATGTGGTCCCACCAGATGGTGCTGCGGTAGAACGTGCCCTCGGTGCCGGGGATGCCGACGGTCCCGAGCGCGTGGAGGAACGCCGCGGTGGTGATCCAGAGCGTGAGCCCCGCGTCGAGGGAGATGCCGTAGTCGCGTTCGAGCAACGAGGGGAGCTGTGTGACGCCGAGTCCCACCAGCGTGTTCACCACGATACCGGGGTTCCGTCGTTCGACGCCGACGAACAGCAGGCCGACGAGGGTTATCTGCATGACTCGGGTGAGGCGACGCTGGAACGCCTCGTCGATACCGAGTCGGTCTCTGAGTCTCACTTCTCCCCCACCTCGAGGTCGAACTGCTCCCCGAGCTCCTCGGAGACGTCCTCGACCATCGCGAGCGAGCGCCGTGCAGTGTGGTTACGCCGTCGGAAGTACGCCTCGAAGGTCACCCCGGCGAGCAGCCCGGCGGCGGCGGAGTAGACGAACTCGATCATCAGCGGGTCGAGCTCCGTGTAGAACGCCGTCCCGATGTAGAGGTGCGCGAGCCACCGGACGACCGCCCAGACGCCCGCCGCCGCGAGCGTCAACACGACGACCGTGAGGACGGCGAAGCCGGAGGTGAGCTTGACCGGTGTGAACACGTGCAGTTCGACGACGACGATGAGCGCGAAGGCCGCGACCGAGACGTAGGCGGCGGTGCTCGACACCGGCGAGGCCGAGAGGAACTCCTGGACCGTGGGCATCGTCGCGATGACGAGGTCGGTCACCAGCCCGCGGACCAGCGCGGTCCGGCCCAGGACGGGCAACGCGGCGAGCAGCAGCACCTCCCAGGGGAGCATCACGAGCCAGCGTCTGTGCGTCAGCGGCGGGAGGACCGCGACGGCGGCCACTGCCAGCGCGAACAGGGTCCAGAGCCAGTCACCCAGGAACACCTCCTCGACGGCCGCCAGGACGACGATTGCCACGAGGATCCACGAGAGGACGGCGTTCAGCCGGTGCTCCTCGAACAGTCGACCTAGGTCCCGTCGTTCCGTCATACGATAGCACGAGGGGCCGGGGGTACAAGAGTCTGTGTTCGTCGGATGCACGCCGGGTCAGACGAGCACGTAGAGCACGCCGTAGGCGACGAGCGCGAGCGTCATCGCCGCGAGCCCGGTGGTCACCGACCGAACGCCGTGGTCGGCGATGGACCGGCGGAGCGTGTCTATCGCCACGCTCGTCCGACTCGGGGCCGCGACTGGCACCGCGAGCACGGTGCCGACCGCGAGGATGGAGAACACGAAGTGGTACGACACGTCGAGCGTCGGGGGCGGCAGCAGGAAGAAGACCCCGCCGTAGGCGAGCCCGGCCATCGCCCGGGGTTTCACGCGCGGCCGCCGGGCGGTCACCCAGCAGAACGCGAGCAGCGCGGCCCAGACGACCGCCAGCTCCAGCGCGAACGCGCCCAGCAGGTGTAGCGTCGGGTCGGCCGAGAGCGCGACGCGCCCGGGGAGGACCGCGGCGTCGAGCGGCCAGAGCATCGCCGGCGGCTCGCCCGTGAACAGGTCGCCGAACGGATGCGACGCGAGTCCGGCGAGTGCCACCGCGAAGGTCGTCCGTGCGTCGAGGCGGCTGTGCTCGCGGACGACGGCGGCGACGGCCACACCGGCGAGCGAGAACGCCGCGAGGACGACGAGTCCGAGCAGGCCGTGGAGCGCCGTGGCGACGACGGTCAGCCCGCCGAGCAGCACGAACCCGGCGACCGTCGTCGGGCTCGCGTGCCGGCCACGGACGACGACGAGCGCGAACGCGAGTGCCGCGACCGGGGCGACGACGAGAGAGTGCGTCATCGACCGGTGGACGACGGTGCTGGCCGACCAGAACGCGGTCGTCAGCGAGAACACGCCGTCGAACTCCGCGCCGGCGAGCCCGGTGAGTGCGTACACCATGTCCACGTCGGGCACCGCGGCGAACGCGCCCGCGGCAGCGCCGGCAGCCAGCGCTCGTCGCGGCGGCGCGTCGAGCGCACGCGCCAGCGTCGCGACGAGTGCGAACGCCAGCAGCGAGTGCCCGAGCATCATGTCAGCTTCTGTACGCCGCGGCGAGGGATAAGTCACTCGCCGGGTGCGCGAACCGTTCTCAGACGTCGGCCACGCCCGGTTCGCTCGGCTCGCCGCGCTTCGTCCACTTCTTCTCGATCTCGGCGTTCCCCCGGACGACGGTGTCGCCGTCGACGGCGAAGCGGGTCTTGCGGAGTTCGATGGTCGTCACCTCGCCACTGACGTCGCCGACGGTCACCTCGTCGCCGGGGTTGAAGTCGGGGTCACGGAGCAGGTAGACGCCAGCGACGGCGTCGGCGATCATCCCGGAGAGCGCGTAGGAGACGCCGAGCGCGATGAAGCCAGCGGAGGTCCCCAGCGCGGCGGCGAGTTCGGAGAGGCCGACGACCGAGAGGAACGAGAGCGCGACCGCGAACCAGAGCACGATCGCGACGACGGTCGAGAGGAACTGGCGGTACACCGGTGCCTCGCCGGGGAGTGCCCGCGCGAGCACCCGGCGCACCACGAGCATCACGAGCTTCACGAGCAGGCCCGCGAGCACGAGGAACACGATGCCGGCGAGCACCTTCGGGAGCGCCTCGGTGATGTCGGTGACGAACAGGTCGAGCGAGCGTTCGACGACCTCGACGACGCCGGTCGGTGGGTCGGGCTGGTCCTGCATGACCGGTCACTCGACCGCCGGGATGGTAAAACCACGTCCAGGGCTGGTGCGGCCGGTGGTCACTCCCCGTCGAGCGCGTCCGCGACGGCCTCGATGGGGTGCTGTGGCCGGTCGGCACCGGACCTGTCGGCCAGCTGGGTCCGACAGGACGCACCGGGCGCGACCGGCCGGCCGTCGGCGGCGTCGACCTGCTCGAAGAGGATGCGGCCGATGGCCCGCGAGAGCTCGAGATGCTCGGCCTCGTAGCCGAAGCTACCGGCCATGCCACAGCAGCCCGAGTCCAGCGGCTCGACCGCGTACCCCGCGCGCCGGAGGACGCCGACCGCGTGGTGGTCCGTCCCGAGCGCCTTCTGGTTGCAGTGCCCGTGGTAGACGAGCCGGTCGTCGGGCGCGTCCGTCGGCAGGTCCGCGACGAGCCGGTGGCGGTCGAGGTACTCGCAGACGCCGTAGCTGGCCGCAGAGACGGCCGCACGAGCCGACGAATCCGGCAGGAGGTCCGCGTACTCGTCGGCGAGCATCGCGGCGTCGCTCGGCTCGACGAACACCACGTCCCAGCTGTCCGCGACGGGCGGTTCGAGCGCCGCGACCGTCGCCCTGGCCCGCTCCCGGGCGGTGTCGAGGAAACCCAGCGAGTACGCCGGCCGGCCGCTCGCCCCGAGATTCCCGGGAACCGCGACGTGGACACCGGCGGCCTCCAGTACCCGAACGGCCGCCCTGCCGACCGCCGGCTCCGTATAGTTGGTGTAGGTGTCCGGGTAGAGCACGACGCGACGGTCGGCGTCGGCCGGCACCCGCGGGCCGCGGGCGTCGAACCAGTCCACGAGGCTCTCGCGCTCGAAGGTCGGGAGTTCCCGGTCGGCCGCCACGCCGAGCAGGCGCTCACCGACGGCGCGGACGCCCGGAACCCGGGTGGACCAGTTCGACAGCGGCGCGAACGTGCTCCCGAGGCTCGCCCAGCGGTCGATGTCGCGGAACAGCCGCTCGCGGAGCGAGGCACCCTCGCGCTCGTGGTGCTGGTGTTTCAGCTCCGACTTGAGCTTCGCCAGGTCGACGCCGGTCGGGCAGTCGCTCGCACAGCCCTTGCAGCCGACACAGAGGTCGAGCACCTCGGACTGGAACCGCTCGGAGTGCAGCTCGTCCTCGTCGAGCTCGCCGCCGATGGCCGCCCGGAGCAGGTTCGCCCGTCCCCGGGTGCTCTGAATCTCCTCGCGGCTGGCGCGGTAGGTCGGGCACATGGTGTCGCTCCCGGTCTGGCGGCAGGTGCCACAGCCGTTGCAGAGCTCGACGAGGTGGGCGAAGCCGCCGTCGTCGTCGAAGTCGAGTGCCGTCCGTGGCTCGACGGCGCTGTAGTCGCCCCCGTAGCGCAGGTTCTCGCGCATGTCGGCCCCGACGCCGCGGCCGTTCGGTGGCCCGCAGTCTGCGGGCGAGTCGCGGTAGACGACGTTGCCGGGGTGGAGCAGCCACGACGGGTCGAACGCGGTCTTGACCCGCTTGAAGGCGTTCCAGAGGTCGGGGCCGTACATCTTCGGCGTGAACTCGGTGCGCGCGAGCCCGTCGCCGTGCTCGCCGGAGAACGCCCCGTCGTACGCGAGCACGAGGTCGGTCACGTCGTCGGCGATGGCGTGCATCGTCTCGACGCCGTCGTCGGTCTTCAGGTTCAGGATGGGCCGGATGTGGAGGGTGCCGACGCCGGCGTGAGCGAAGTACGCCGCCGAGGTGCCGTGACGGTCCAGTATCTCCTCGAACTCCTCGACGTAGCTGGCGAGCCGGTCCGGCGGGACCGTCGCGTCCTCGATGAACGGGTACGGCTTCGGGTCGCCGTCCATCGACATCAGCAGCGGGATGGCCGCCTTCCGGAGCTTCCAGAGGTCGGCCTGGTCGTCGGGGTCGAACGCTTCGAGGTGTTCGGTGGCGGCTCCCTCGCGCTGGAGCGTGTCGGTGACGGTGTCGATGGCCGCCACGAAGTCGTCGTGGAGTTCCGAGTCGAACTCGACGAGCAGGAAGGCCGCGGCGTCCACGGGGAACGGCTCGGCGTACTCGCTGTACTCGGGTGCGTCGCGGGCCATCGCGACCACCTGGTCGTCGACGAGCTCGACCGCGCTCACGTCGTGGGAGAGCGCCTCGGGGACGGCCGCCAGTGCGTCCACGAGGTCGTCGTAGGCGAAGACGGCCAGCGCGGTGGACTCGGGACGGGTCACGAGGTCGAGGTCGGCCGCGGTGACGACCCCCAGCGTGCCCTCGCTCCCGACGACGAGCTTCGCGAGGTTCATGACGCGCTTGCCGTCCTCTTCGCGGACCACCTTGTGGAGGTTGTAGCCGGAGACGCAGCGCTTGAGTTCGGGGTAGCGGGACTCAATCTCGGTCTCGTGCCCCTCGACGAGTTCCCGCACTGTCCGGTGGAGGTCGGCGACGCGGTCGTCCCGGTCGAGGAGTGCGTCCCACTCGGGGGAGTCGAGTGTCACGTCGCCGAGCGTCGCCTCGATCCCGTCCGCGAGCACCACGTCGACGGAGCGGACGTAGGCGTCGGTGATGCCGTAGCGGACCGAGTGTGCACCCGTCGAGTTGTTGCCGATGCCGCCGCCGACGGTCGCCCGCGCCGAGGAGGCCGGGTCCGGCGCGAACTGGAGGCCGTGGGGTTCCAGGGTGGCGTCGAGGTCGTCCTGCACGACGCCGGGCTGGACCCGGGCAGTCCGTGCCTCCGGGTCGACGTCGAGCACCGAGTCCATGTGGACCGAGCAGTCGAGGACGACACAGCCCTTCCCGACGCCCTGTCCCGCCAGCGAGGTACCGGCCCCGCGTGGGAGCACCGGGACCCCGTGGTCTGCCGCCGTCCGGACCGCCGCCTGCACGTCCGTGGCGTCCCGTGGTTCGACCACACCCGCCGGACGGGCCTGGTAGATGCTCCCGTCCGTGGCGTACAGCACCTGTGCGTACTCGTCGAAGCGGACGTCGCCGCGGACCGACTCGCGGAGGTCCTCGGCGAGGTCGACGTAGGACTCGTCGTCCGGGTGCGCGAACCCGAGGCTGTCGTGGCCGGGGCGGCTGC
This sequence comes from Haloarchaeobius litoreus, assembly GCF_024495425.1. Classification (NCBI taxonomy): domain Archaea; kingdom Methanobacteriati; phylum Methanobacteriota; class Halobacteria; order Halobacteriales; family Halorubellaceae; genus Haloarchaeobius; species Haloarchaeobius litoreus. The sequence continues at coordinate 755,947 of NZ_JANHJR010000001.1, forward strand.
CGTCGTCAGTCGCCATCGTGTTACGTGACGGCATACCACGGTAAATGCCTTCGCCACGGGCCGGCGAGATAGCTTTTTGCCGCGACGCCCTGATGCTCCCGGTATGCAGGACACACCACAGGTCGGCGAACTCACGCCACCGAACCGGACGCTGATGGGGCCGGGACCGAGCGACGTCAACCCGCGGGTGCTCCGCGCGATGAGCACGCCGCTGGTGGGCCACCTCGACCCGTCGTTCATCGAGATCATGAACGAGGTGCAGGAACTGCTGCGGTACACCTTCCGGACCGACAACCAGTGGACCATCCCGGTGTCGGGGACCGGCTCGGCGGCCATGGAGGCGGCCATCGGGAACGTCGTCGAACCCGGCGACACGATGCTCGTCCCGACGAACGGCTACTTCGGCGGTCGGATGGCGGAGATGGCCCGCCGGGCCGGCGGCGAGGTCGTCGAGGTCGACGCGCCGTGGGGCGAACCGCTCTCACCGGCGGACGTCGCCGACGCCTTCGACGAGCACCAGCCAGACGTGTTCGGCTTCGTCCACGCCGAGACGAGCACCGGCGTCCGCCAGCCGCATGTCTCCGAGCTCACCGGCATCGCCCACGAGCACGACGCGCTCGTCGTCGCGGACACCGTCACCAGCGTCGGCGGCGTCGAGCTGCGTGTCGACGAGTGGGACATCGACGTGGCCTACGCCGGCCCGCAGAAGTGTCTCTCCTGTCCGCCGGGCGCGTCGCCGCTGACGCTCAACGACGACGCGATGGACAAGGTGCTCGCCCGCGAGGAGCCCGCCCGCTCCTGGTACCTCGACCTCTCGCTGCTGGAGGGATACTGGGGGGAGGAGCGTGCGTACCACCACACCGCACCCATCACGAACGTCTACGCGCTCCGCGAGGCGCTCCGGCTCGTCGCCGAGGAGGGCATCGCGAGGCGGTGGAAGCGCCACGAGCGCATGGCGGGTGCGCTGAAGGCCGGCGTGAAGGCGATGGGGATGGAGATGAACGCACCCGACGAGTACTGGCTCCCGAGCCTGAACGCCGTCCGGGTACCCGCCGGCGTCGAGGACGGCGCGGTCATCTCGCGGCTGCTCGACGAGTACGACCTCGAGATCGCCGGCGGGCTCGGTGACCTTTCGGGCGAGATATTCCGCATCGGCTGCATGGGTCACTCCGCGCGGCCGAAGAACGTGACCTACCTCGTCAACGCGCTCGGCAGCGTCCTCGAGGACGAGGGCGCGGACGTGGACGCCGCTGCCGGCGCGGCGGCGACCGCAGAACGGCTGTAGGCCGGCCTAGGTGGCCGGCGGTGCGCGCTCGACCTCGTACTCCGCCTCCTCGTCGACGCCGATGACGGCCCACTCGTAGTCGGGGTCGGTCTCGCGGACGCGACGCCTGACCGCGTCGGCGTGTTCCGTACGGGTGACGAAGCAACGATACGAACCGGGCGAGGAGTTCTCCGGCGGATTACGTAGCTCCTCGGTTGCGGTCACGTGGACGACCTTCCAGTCTCGTTCCGCGCGGACTTCGTCGCCATCGGTCGTGACGGAGTAACCGAGGCGGCTGAAAATCGACTCCGCTTCCTCCCGCAAGTGCCGGTTCGTGTTAACGGGGCACATTCGGTAACTCATACCACGGCCGGCCTAATAAACGTTCACCCGAACTAACCATCGGAAACCTCCGCCGACGGGTTCTGAAACGGCCGAACTCGGCCAGGCGTTCGACCACGATGTCGTTCACTCACGGACAGACCTGTTCGTCACTGCATCGGGAGATGACGGAACGCTCACTCGTGTGCGGCGTCCCACTCGGTCGCCTTCCGGAAGTTCTCGCAGATGTTGCACTGGATGCGCCCCATCGAGTCCATCGCGTTGTCGACCGTCTCGCAGTTCGCACAGAACCATCCGTACTTTCGCCCGCGGTCCGGCGTCCCGTAGACCACGAAGAAGGGGGCCTTCGAGCCGCGGTCGCCCTCCGTCCGGTCCACGTACACCGTCTCCCCGTCCGCAGTGCGCAGCTCCTCCAGCGCGTGGTCGCTCATGCCCCGGGCTTGGGGACAGGGTCGCTTAGGTCTGTTCGTCTCGCCAGGGGAGAACGTTCTTGATGGAGCGCGGCGGACGCCCGGACGTGACCCTCCGACTGCTGCACTACGCCGACCTGGAGGCCGCCTACGACGTGCCCGAACGCGTCGGCCGGCTCGCGACCGCCATCAGCGAGCGACGGGACGACCGGACCGTCGTGACCGGCGGGGGCGACGACACCGGACCCTGCGTGCTCAGCTTCGAGGGCGACGGCGGCCACGCCGAGGCGTTCTTCGACGCCGTTGCCCCCGACGTGGAGACGTTCGGGAACCACGAGTTCGACGGGCCGATGGAGCGCGCCCGACGGTTCGCCGCCGAGACGTCGCCGACGTGGCTCTGTGCGAACCTCTACGACGGTGGCGGCGGCGACGAGGGGCGATTCGCGGCCGACGCGACGGAGCCGTGGACGACCATCGACACGGCAGCCGGTCGCGTCGGCGTCTTCGGCGTGACGACGCCCGCCCTCCCCCACATAAAGCCCGACGTACCACTCGACGCCCGTGACCCGGTCACCGCGGCCCGCGAGGCGACCGGCGCGCTCCGGGACGCCGGCGCGGAGTACGTCGTCGGCGTCTCGCACTGCGGCGACGACGAGCCCATCGCCCGGGCCGTCGAGGTGGACGCCATCCTCGGCGGACACGACCACACGCCCCGCGACGAGGTGGTTGCGGGCACGCGGATCGTCCGATCCGGCGCGGCCGGCCAGCAGCTCGTCGAGGTGCGGATCGACGATGCCGGCGCGACGACCACCGAGTTCCACGACGTGCCAGCTCACGAGCCCGACCCGGAGTTGACCGCGGTCCTGCGCGACCAGCTCGCCGCAGCCGAACTGGACGACACCGTGGCCCACGTCGACGGGCGCGTCGAGCGCACCGCACGCGAACCTTCGCCGGTCGGGACGTTCGTCGCCGAGTCGTTCCGCCGGGCCGGCGACGCCGACATCGGGCTGGTGAACAGCATGACGATGCGGGACTGCGGTGTCCCGCTCTCGGGCGCGGTCCGGCGGGTCGACCTCCACTCGCTCGTCCCGTTTCCCGCCGGGCTCGTAACGGTCGAACTCGACGGCTCGGAACTCGCCGCCGTCGTCACCGAGGCCGGAGGCGGTCACACGGGCCGCGACGGGCCGCCGTGGAACGGGCAGTTCGCCGGCCTCGAACTCGCGTGGGACGAGGAGCGCGGTCGTCCGGAACAGGTGGCCGTCCGAGGTGAGCCGCTGGCCCGGGACGCGACCTACCGGCTCACGACCATCGGCTACCTCGTCGTCGAGGACGTGGAGTTCCCGACGCTCACCGAGGAGCATGTCGTGGCGGAGCCCGGTGCCGTCCACGACGCGATGGTCGCCCACGCCGAGCGGGCGGGTATCCCGACGGAGCCGGTGGACTGGTTCGAGCGCGTCGCCGGTGGACGACGGTCTGGAGCGGGCGACGTGTGGCTTCCCGACAGGGGAGCCGAACGTTCATAACCCGATGCCCACACCGATTTACCATGCCCCTCCGCATCCTCCACTACGCCGATATCGAGCGGGCTCCCGACGACCCGGAACTGCTCGCCCGACTCGTCGGCCTCGTCCGCGACCGACGCGACGAGGAGACGCTCGTCCTCGGCGCGGGCGACAACCTCGGGCCGGGCGTGCTCTCGCTCGTCACCGGGTGCCGTCACGCGCTGGACTTCTTCCACGCCGTCGAGCCCGACGGCGACACCTTCGGCAACCACGACTTCGACCGCGGCCCCGAGGTGACCCGCGCGGTCGTCGGCGACTCCCCGATGCCGTGGATCTGCGCCAACGTCTTCGAGGACGACGGCGGGGACGCCGATTTCTTCGCCGCCGACGAGGGTGTCGTCCCGTGGACCGTCTGCGAAGCCGGCGAGCATCGCGTCGGCGTCACCGGCGTCACCAGCCCGGAGACCGCCGACATCAACCCTTCCTCGGAACCGCTCACCTTCGCGGACCCCGTCGCGGCCGCGGGCGACGCGGTCGCGGAACTGCGCGAGCACGGCGTCGACCACGTCGTCGTCATCTCGCACTGCGGGGACGACACCCCGCTCGCCGAGAACCTCGACGTGGACGTCGTCCTCGGCGGGCACGCCCACGAGGAGTTCATCGACGTGGTCGAGGGGACGCTGCTCGTCCGCGCGGGCTCGAACGCCTCCGGCCTCTCCGAGGTCGTCTTCGAGGACCGGCCACGGGGCTACCGGCTCCCCACGCGCGACGCCCCGGTCGCGGAAGACCTGCTCGACGCGCTCGAGACCCGCCGCCGCGAGGCGGGCCTGACGGACGTGGTCGGCAGCGTCGACGAGCCCGTGACGGTCGACCGGGCGGACACGAAGCAGGGGGAGAGCCGCGTCGGCAACCTCGTCACCGACGCGTACCGGTGGGCCGCCGCAGCCGACATCGCGGTCCACTCCTCCGGTGGCCTCCGGACAACCGACGCGCTCGCCGGCGAGGTGACGGCGGCCGACCTCGTCGGGCTCTGCCCGTTCGAGAACGAGCTGGTGTCCGTCCGCGTCACCGGCGAGCAGGTCAGACGGACGGTCCACGACGCGGCCCTCGCCCAGTACGGTGACGAGGTGCCGACGCACTGGTTCGGCCACGTCAGCGGTCTCTCGGTCGTCTGGGACGACCTGGCCGACGAGGCGCGCGAGATACTCGTCGGCGGCGAGCCGCTCGACCACGACGCGACGTACCGGCTCGCGACGAGTCGGTACTACGTCACCTCCTCGCACCTGTTCGACGCGTTCGACCCCGACGACGTGGTCGACTCGCACGGTCAGCAGTTCGACGCCATCGTCGAGTACGCCCGGGAGAACGAGGTCGACCCCCGGATCGAGGGCCGGGTCCGGCGGCCGACGCTCGACGAGGTCGGTGGTGCGACGGCAGACGACGTCCGGAACTGAGGGACACGCACGAACCCCGCTGCCGGCGGCTGTGCGAACCGCCCGCCGGAGCGACACGTTCATCTGTGAACCACGGTTACGCAGGGTGTATGTCTCCCCGTCTGCTCCACTACTCCGACGTCGAGAACGCCTACGACGACCCCGACCGAATCGGGCGGCTCGCCGGCACCCTCGCCGCCCTCCGCGACGACGACGCGCTCGTCGTCGGCTCCGGCGACAACACCTCCCCCGGCGTGCTCTCGCTCGTGACCGAGGGCCGGCAGGCGCTCGACTTCTTCCACGCCGTCGACACCGACGTCGAGACCTTCGGCAATCACGACTTCGACTACGGCCCCGAGGCGACCCGCGATATCGTCGCCGACTCGCCGCAGACGTGGGTCAGCGCGAACGTTCGCGACGGCGACGACCGGTTCGCCCCCGACCTGACGGAGCCGTGGACGGTCCGCGAGGTCGACGGCGCACGGGTCGGGTTCTTCGGCGTCACCGACCCGAAGACGCCCTCCATCAACCCGAACGCGACGGCACTGCACTTCACGGAGCCCATCGCCGCGGCGGAGGACGCGGTCGACGCCCTCCGAGACGCCGGCGTGGACCACGTCGTCGCCGTCTCCCACCTCGGCCAGGGCGACGAGGAGCTCGCCGTCTCGGTCGATGTCGACGTGGTCCTCGGCGGCCACGTCCACAGCGTTGTCGAGGAGTGGATCGACGACACGCTCCTCCTGCGCCCCGGCGTCAACGCCGCCGCCGTCTACGAGGTCGAGCTCGGCCCCGACGGCCCCGAGGCGACCCGGCACGACCCGATGGACGGCACCCGCGACGAGGCGCTCGCCGACACCCTCCGTGACCGGATGACCGATGCCGACCTCGACGAGGTCGTCGGCCACGTCGACGAGCCCATCGTGCGGACCAACTCGGCAGCGTTCCGCGGCGAGAGCCGCATCGGGAACTTCGTCGCCGACGCCTACCGGTGGGCGACCGACGCCGACGTCGGCCTGCAGAACTCGGGCGGTATCCGGGAGGGCGACGCGCTCGACGGCGCAGTCACCATCGCCGACCTCGTCAGCGTCGTCCCGTTCCAGGAGCCCGTCGCCGTCGCCGAGGTCACCGGGGCGGAGCTACGCGACGTGTTCCGCGAGGCCAGCGGCGCGAACCTCGCGTTCGGCGAACTCGACTGGTGGCACGCCCACATCAGCGGTGCCTCGATCACCTGGGACCGGAGCGACCACGTGCTCGTCGACGCCACCGTCGCCGGTGAGCCGGTCGACCCCGACGAGACGTACACCGTCGCCACGACGGACTACCTGTTCCACACCGATCACGAGTTCCCGACGCTCGACGAGGAGCACCGACTCGGCCTCCACGACACCCAGTACGAGGTGCTCGCTGACTACGCCCGCTCGGTCGGCGTCGACCCGAGCGTCGACGGCCGCGTCGTCTGGCGGCGCGATTGAGAAGATTTACCCGCGCACGTCGATTCCCTTCACCCGATGACCCGCGTCGTCGTCCCCGTTCGATACCCACTGAGCAAGCACTCCAGAGCGACGCTCGAATCGGCTATCGACACCGCGAAGGAACGCGACGCGGCGCTGACGGTCCTCCACGTCAACCTCTACCAGAACGGGAAACGCGTCTCGCGGGCCGACCTCAAGCGGGCCACCGAGCGCGCGTTCGGGACCGTCCCACACGCCCGGTACGTCGTCCGCCGGGGCTTCCTCGTCGAGGAGACCATCCTGGACGAGGTGGCCGCCGAGGAGGCTGACGTCGTCGTCATCGGTTCGAAGCAGATGGGCCGCTGGCGGCGGATGCTCCAGAAGGTCGTCGACGAACCCGACATCGACGAGTACCTCCGGCGCAACCTCGACTGCGAGGTCGTCACCGTCGAGGCCGAGTAGTCAGTCCTCCCGGTCCTCCGGGCGCTGCCCGGCACGGCCGGAGGGTGCCTCCCCACGCTGCATCTCCACCGGGAGCGAGCCGCTCGTCTCGTCGAAGACGACGTGGGAGTGCGGGTACGGGATGTGGACGTCGGCGTCCTCCAGCCCGGCCCACACCGCCTCGTTCACCTCCGAGCGGACCCGCATGAGCTTGTACGGTGCCTTCGACCAGTATCGGAGCACCAGCTTCACGCCGTGGTCCGCGTACTCGTCGATGAAACACGTCGGTGCGGCCGGGTACCGCGCCGAGCCGATACGGATGTCGGGGCCGCCGGTGATGACGCCGTCGACACCCTTCGCTGCGTCCTCCATCAGCTTGCGGGCCTCCGCCAGATCGCCCTCGTAGGTGACCGTCAGCGAGAGCGAGAGCCGAGTTCGCTCGTCCTCCGCGGAGTAGTTCACGATGTCGCGGTCCCGGATCGACGAGTTCGAGATGACGATGAACGTGTTGTCGAGCGTGAATATCTTCGTGTACCGGATGGTGATGTCCTCGACGAACCCGCGCGTCTCGCTGTCCGATATCTCGATCATGTCGCCGATCTCGTACGGCTGGTCCGCCAGGACGAACACCCCGTTGATGATGCTCCCGACGATGGGAGCGAGCACGATACCGAGGACGGCCGAGAACACACCGACCGAGAGGAGGATGTCGCTCCCACGGAAGCCGATGATGGAGAGCGCGACCGCGACCGCGACGAGCATGATCGCCAGCCGGACCGACCGGAGCACGGTCTGGGTGATGCTCGGTCGCTGGATACGTCGGGCGATGGTCCGCCCGAACAGCCGGATGGCCAGCTTCGAACCGTACAACCCGATGATCAGTACCAGCACGGCCATCCCGTACTCGATCACCAGCCCCGGGATGGCGTCGGGGAGCAGCTGCTCGACGAGTCGAACGCCCTCCTGCGTCGCACCGTCGCTCGTCGCCGTCTGGTTCCCGGCGGTCGTCGTCCCGCCGTCCTGCATGACCGGCCCGGGTGACATACTCCTGCCCTCTCACTGGCCCGAAATAAGGGTTGGGACCCCGGTCGAAGGCCGAACCGCTCCCGGTTTTATCGCTTAGCAGCACGTACTGACAGTATGGCCACTCAGTCCACAGAAGACGTCCGATTCGACGTGACCCACGACGAGGCGGTGTCCGACGTGGTCGTCGCCGGCTTCTCGCAGTTCGGTCTCGCCGGACTCACCGCTGTCGACTACCTGGTCGAACAGCTGGACCTCGAGCAGACCGGCCACATCGTCGCACAGGACCTCCCCTCGATCACCCCGTTCAGCGACGGTGCCCCTCGCTACAGCACCCGTCTGCTCTCGCGGGACGACCTGAACCTGACCGTGCTGATGTCCGAACTGTTCGTCCCCACGTGGGCGGCGAAACCGTTCGCCCGCGCGGTGCTCGACTGGACCGAGACGAACGCGGTCGAGGAGGTCGCGGTGCTCTCGGGCGTGCCCGTCCCACACGGACCGGAGGACCATCGCACCTTCTACGTCGCCACCGAGGACTACCGACGCGAGCGGTTCGACGAGAGCGAAGTCCCACCGATGGCCAACGGCTTCCTCGACGGCGTGAACGCGGCGCTCGTCGAGCGCGGGATGGACTCGTCGCTCGCCGTCGGCGTCTACGTGACGCCGGTCCACGCACAGGCACCCGACGTGGAGGCCGCGCTGAACCTCCTCGACGCGGTCTCGACGGTCTACGACCTCGACCTCGACACCGCCCCGCTGGAGGAGTTCGCCGAGCGCGTCGGCCGGTACTACACCGAACTCGCCGAGAGACTCGACAGCGTCCCGGAACGCGACACGCCGGACGATCGTATGTACATGTGACTGCTTGACAGGAGCCAGTTTCGGAACAGTGTGCTACTCGAATTTCAGTAAATGATTTAACGGTCGCCCCGAGTGCATACGGTATGCCATCCGACGACCTCCGTGGGACGATGGAGCGGGTTGGGGAGCGGTTCAATCTCGGGGAGTACGAGATAGACGCCTACCTGACCGTGCTCGAACACGGGCAGCTCACCGCATCGGAGATCGCCGACCGGACCGAGATACCCCAGCCACGGGTGTACGACACGGTCCGGAGCCTCTCGGACCGCGGGCTCGTCGAGCTCCGCGAGTCCCGGCCGATGAAGATCATCGCCGTCGACCCGGACGACGCCTTCACCGACCTGGAGTCCTCGCTGTCGGAACTGGTCGACGAACTCAACGCCCGCTACACCGCCCCTGCTCGCGACACGGAGGCCGTCTCGCTCGTCAAATCCCGCTCGACCATCCTCCGCTATCTGGAGGAGGTCATCGACGCCGCCGAGTACGAGCTGGCGCTGTCGCTCACGCCGGACTTGCTCGAGCGGTTCGAGGACCTGTTGGCGACCCGACACCATCAGGGCATCAGCATCGAACTGCTGGTGACCCCCGCCGCCGGCGCGCCCGACCCGGACGAGTTCGACTACAGTCGCATCGCCACCACGGCCCGTGTCCGCAGGGGCATCACGACGCCGGTCATGGCCGTCGCCGACGGCTCCTACTCCATCTACGCCACGCAGGACGCGCTCCGCGACGACCAGGACCGCTACGGCGTCATCTTCAACCGCTCCGCGCTGGGATTCCTCGTCTCCGGCTTCTTCGGCACTGTGCTCTGGACGACCGCCGAGGAGGTGTTCGCCGACGGCGAGAACCGGCCGTTCCCGCGTCGCTACTCCTCCATCCGCCGCGCCGTGAAGGACCTCATCGACGAGGGCGGGGAGTTCTACGCCACCATCGAGGGACGGGACGTCGAGACCGGGACGCCCCGGCTCGTCCGCGGGCAGGTGACTGACATCTCCTTCGAGATGACCGAGGAGGTCGCCGGGCTCACGCTGGGGACCGACGACGGCGAGATCACCGTCGGTGGGCAGGTCGCGGCCTACGAGGACGTCGAGGCCCACGAGATAACAATCGGCCGTGACGAGCCGCCAGCAGTGGACCGATAGCTCAGAACTCCATCACGCCTTCGTCCGTTATCGCACGCGTCAGGAGCGACACCGGCGTCGCGTCGTACGCCGGGTTTCTCACGTCGAACCCCTCCGCCGGCTCGCGCATCACCTCGCTGGGCGACCGGAACTCGTTCTCGAAGACGAACCCGCCCTCGATGACCTTCGAGCTCGACCCGACGACGCTCACGGGCACGTCGCAGTGGGCCGCCGTCGCCGCGATGGTGAACGTGCCGACGCGGTTGTACAGGGTGTCGCCGACGATGCAGTCCATCCCGACGAACACCTCGTCGCACTCGTCGAGGTAGTAGCCCGACGCGGCGTCGGTCAGCAGGTGGGTCTCGACGCGGTCGTTCCCGGCGAGCGTGCGGGCCGTCTTCCGACCGAGGTAGCGCGGCCGAGCCTCCGTGACGAACATCTCGACGTGCGCGCCGTCGCGCGTCGCGAGCTCGATGGCCTCCAGCACGGTCGAGGAGTAGTCGTGGGTGAGTATGGTACTGCCGTCCTCGATGTGCTCGGCGGCGCGCTCGGCTGCGCCGCTCTTGCCGTGTTCGACGGCATCGACGACGCGCTCGACGGCCTCGCTCGTCGTGGCCTTGGCGTCGTCCACGTCCTCGCTGTCGGCCGCGCTCACCGTGTCCACGACCTCGCGCATCGCGTTGTACAGGGAGGCGTGGGAGGGGTTCGCGCGCTGGAGGGCCTTGGCGTTGCGGTCGAGTGCCCGCTCGTACTCCTCGACGGTCGCGAACTCGCGGTCGAGCAGTTCGAGCAGCGCTCGCGTCGCCTTCACGGCGACGACCGAGGAGGAGTGGGTCTGCATCTCCTCGATCTCCTCGACGGTCTCGTCTATCATGCTCGAACCCTCGCCGCTCGGTGCCAAAGACCTTTCCACTGGGTCGGGGCGGCCGCGGAGCTAAGTCCGTCCGTTCCCTACCAGCGGTATGGTCTCCGTCACCTACTACTGTCCCTACTGCGGGGCCCTGACGAGCCTCGAACGCGACGCCTACATGGCCGACAAGTGCGTCACGAAGGAGCCACTCGACGGCTGGGAGTACGCGTCGACGACCGACGAGTACGAGGACGCGGACGGTGTGGAGTTCGTCTGCATCGGTGACGCCGAGGACGACCCGGACGCCGGCTGCGGCCGTACCTTCTACCTCAGCTTCGTGAAGTTCGAGGGTGGCGAGCCGGTCGACCACCGCGTGCCCGACATCGACCGACCGCGGTTCGACTTCCTTCGCTGACGCTCGTCGCGGGTTCGCCTCCAGCCGGAGGCTTTTGTGTCGCCACCGTCGAGACAGGGGTGATGGACGACGAGATACTCGACGAACAGCGGGAGCTCGTGCGCGTGCTCGAAGCCCACGGCTGGGACGTGACGGAGTCGGAGCTGTCGGTGTACGAGAGCCCGTGGGAGGACGACGACACGCCGGAGGCGACGATCACCCTGACCGCTCGCCGGCAGTTCCCGGGGAGCGAGGTGCCGGAGGGTGTGGGCGAGGACGGTGGCGACGACGACAACCCCTACCGGCTGAAGTAGCGTTCGCTGGGCGAGCGCGCCGTCGGACTCGATGGGCTGGCGAACAGGCGGTACCTGGGGGAGTTCGCATCCGGCGTACCGCGCGAGCGCCTGGACCGAGATGCGACGTGGCTCAGACCACGCCCAGTCTGGCCCCGGCTTCGCATTTCAAGGGCCGGGCGGTCGGCGACGCGTCGGCGCTGCTCAGCCCTTGATGTTGCAGACCGGGAACGTCCGTGCGACGCGGTCGCCGATGCCGAGTGCGTCGCTCACGCGGACGACCTCGTCGACGTCCTTGTAGACGCCCGGTGCCTCCTCGGCGACCGTCGCGCCGGACTGTGCTTTCACGTATATCCGGTCGTGTTCCCGGAGGGCGGTCTGGACGTCGCCGCCCCGGTACTCCTTCTTGGCCTGCGTGCGGCTCATCAGCCGGCCCGCGCCGTGTGCGGTCGACCCGAACGTCTCGTGCATCGACCGCTCGCCGCCGCGGAGGACGTAGCTCCCGGTGCCCATGCTCCCGGGGATGATGACGGGCTGGCCGACCGCTCGATAGGCGGGTGGGACCTCCTCGCGGCCCGCCGGGAACGCCCGCGTCGCCCCCTTCCGGTGGACGTAGAGCTCGCGCGTCTCGTACTCGACGGCGTCCCCGTCGTCCGCGACGACGGTGCCGTCGGCGTCGACACCAACCTGGTGGTGCTCCTTCTTCGCGATGTTGTGGGCCACGTCGTAGAGGAGGTGCATCTCCATATCCCGCCAGTCGCGGTCGAACACCTGCTCGAACACCTGCCGAGTGCGATGCATGATGAGCTGGCGGTTCACCCACGCGAAGTTGATGGCGGCGCACATCGCGCCGTAGTACTCATCGGCGAGCTGCGAGCCGGCAGGGGCCGCGGCGAGCTCCCTGTCGGGGAGGCTGTCCAGCAGGCCGGCGTGGGTCTTCTCGATGCGCCGGAGATAGTCGTTGCAGGTCTGGTGGCCGAGCCCGCGCGAGCCGCAGTGGATGAGCACGACGACCTGGTCCTCGGTGAGGTCGAACGCGTCAGCGACCTCGTCGTCGTACACGTCCGTGACGCGCTGGACCTCGAGGAAGTGGTTGCCCGAGCCGAGCGAGCCGATCTGGTTCTTCCCGCGGTCCTTCGCCTTCTGCGAGATTGCCGTGGGGTCGGCGTCCGGCCGTTTGCCCTCGTCCTCGCAGTGTTCGAGGTCCTCGGGGACGGCCCAGTCGTTGCGCAGCGCCCACTGCACGCCGTCCTCGAGGATTGCGTCCACGTCGCCGACGGTGCCCTCGAAGACGCCGCCCCCGCCGAGGCCGCTCGGGACGTTCGCGAACAGCGACTCGACGAGCTCCTGTTCGTGGCCCTGTACGTCGTCGTACGTGAGGTTCGTCGTCATCATCCTGACGCCGCAGTTGATGTCGTAGCCGACCGCTCCGGGCGATATACAGCCGTCCCGGGCGTCCATCGCGCCGACTCCTCCGACGGGGAAGCCGTAGCCCTGATGGCCGTCGGGCATGCAGATGGCGTACTTCGTGATGCCCGGCAGGTGGGTCGCGTTGCGGAGCTGTTCGAGCGTCTTGTCGTCGCTGATCTCGTCGAGCAGCGCCTCGCTCGCGAACACCCGCGCCGGGACCCGCATGTCGCCCTGTTTCGGCATCTCCCAGACGTAGTCACGGACCTTCCTGAGCGTGACCGCGCCTGCGTCGTAGGTGGTCATAGTTCGAGCTTCGTCGTCGCGGTCGGAATAGATTGTGTCCCGGTAGCGACCGGTTCGTTCCTACACGTCGAAGACGACGTATGCATGCCAGCCGTCGGCGGTCTCCTCGACGCGCATCTCGGAGTAGGTGACGGCCTTGACCTCGCGGGCCTCGACGGCGTCGAAGGGGACGCCGCGCGCGCTGGCGTCGACGCGCCAGGTGCCGTCGTCGCCCCCGGTGACGGCCGCCTCGTGGTCGGCGGGGAGGACGCTCCGCACGTCGCGCTCGTAGACGAGTTCGTCGAGGTAGTCGAACAGCAGGCTCTCGACGCGCTCGCTCTCGACGGACAGCTCGAAGCGGTCGCCGACGCCGTCCGGCACGTCGTCGCACTGCGCGGCGGTCAGTCCGTCCGCGACCGCGGCGAAGCACGCGTCGAGGGTGTCGCCGGACGCCTCGACGGCCACGTCGGCGGTGTGCTCGCGGAGCTCGAAGCTCATGGTGTGTCCTCGTCGGTCATGTCGGCCTCGGTCTGGCGGTCCTCTTCGTCCTCGGTCGTGGTCGCCTCGCCGCCCAACTCGTGTTCCTCCCGCGCGCCGGCCTGCCGTCGGCCGCCCGTCTCGAGGTCCAGGTCGCCGTCCGGCGCGACCTCCGCGTCCTGCACGTCCTCCCCGTCGGTCTCCCGGTCGAGCACGTCGGGTTCGACCTCTGGCTCGGCGTCGGTGCCCACGTCGTCCTCGGCCTGCTTGAAGGCCGCCATCTGGCCGAGCTCGGCCTCGGTGAGGTTGTCCGGCTCGCTCGGGTCGCCCCCTATCGCGACGCCGGTCGTGACGACCGTTCGGATGCCCTCCTCGACGCTCATGTCGACGTCGACGATGCGGTGCTCGGGTACGTGGACGAGGTTGCCGCCCATGACGGGGTTCGGCGCGAGCGGGAGGAAGAGCGTGACCATGTCGTTCCGACCGACAGCCTCCTGGAGAGGCTGTGGGGTCGACGTGGTCAGGAACCCGAGGGTGTACGTCTCCTCCTGCGGGAACTCGACGAGTTTGACGTCCCGGAAGTTGCGCTCCTCGCTCTGGACGATGACCTCGGACATCTCGCGGAAGCTGTCGTAGATGGAGCCGAAGCCGGGAATCCGCGCGACGAAGCCGTCGACGTAGGAGATGGCGAGCTCCCCGTACCGGAACCTGGTGAGGAAGCCGATAGCGAGGACGAGCAGGACCACGAAGGCGATGGTCAGCGTCTGGACGACCATCACGGAGACCCCCTGACTCAATCCCATCCGTCCGAGCGCGACGACGACGGCGTCGAGGAATGTGAACAGGTACCCCGCGAGCACGTTCAGGACGAACAGCGTGACGAGCAGTGGAACGACGACCGCCAGTCCCGCCACGAACGCGTCCTGGAGCACGTTCAGTGGCGAGAACCGGTCGTCAGCGCGCTCGTCGTCCACTGGAGAACCCATTTCCTGTCCGGACGGCTGGCGTTCGGGAAAACCTTTTCCCAAACCAACTCGGTGGGGGCTGACTGCCGGTGGAATTATATCGGCGTGTCCCGGAGTTTCACGACAGTGAGCGTCAACGTCGACACGCGCGTCGTCTCCCCCGGAAGCGACGAGTACGTCGAGGATGCGTGGCGCCTGAAAGAGCGCATCCGCCGCGATGAGGACGTACTCAAGCAGCGCAAGAGCTTCTTCACCGACGCGTATCGCCGGTCGAAGGTCCACCTTCTTCTGGACGAGGGGGCCGACCAGCCGGTCATCGGGTTCGCCGCGGTCCGCCGCGACGGCTACATACTCTTTCTCGCCGTCGATCCGAACTATCGCGGCGAGGACATCGGGAAACGCCTCGTCGCGCGGGTCGCGGAGGAGCATCGCACCGTCACGTGCCACGCACGCACCAGCAACGAGAACGCCCTGCGATTCTACGAGCACCTCGGTTTCGACATCAAGCGACGCATCGACAACTACTACGAGGACGGCGGCGACGCGTACTACCTGAAACTCGGTGACGACGTGAGCATCACGGGTCGTCTCTCCGAGTTCATGCGTCGCTGACCCGGGTTGACTCCGCAAGGTTTGTACGACCCCCTTCCGAACCAACGAGAGCCATGAACGAGCGCACCCGACGATACCTCCGCGGTCGCTTCGGCGACCACTACCGGGGGACGGAGCTCTCTCCGCCGCCCGAGCCGAACGAGCGCGAGTGGGGGTACATCACCTGGTCGTCGGGTGGCACGACGATGATCCGACATCACTCTTGGCTGGAGGTCGGCGACCTCGGCACGTTCCTCACGGACGAGCGGCCGCGACACGTCTACTTCTCCGCGGGCCGCTACGACGACCCCGGCGCAGGCTCGATGTCGGAGAAGGGCTGGCGCGGGTCGGACCTCGTGTTCGACCTCGACGCCGACCACCTGCCGGGTGTCGACCCGGACGAGGACAGCTACGCGGAGATGCTCGCGGTCTGCAAGGACGCCCTGCTGCGGCTGCTCGACCTGCTCGAGACCGACTTCGGCTTCGAGGACCTGACAGTGACCTTCTCCGGCGGTCGGGGCTACCACGTCCACGTCCGCGACGACGGCGTCGACGCGCTCGACCGCGGCCATCGGCGCGATATCGTGGACTACGTGATGGCCAACGACGTGGACTTCGAGTCGCTGGTCGACCGCGAGTCCGTCGCCGGGCTGGGGCTGAAGAACCCGACCGACAAGCGCAGCCTCGACACGACGGGCGGCTGGGGCCGGCGCGTCCACGACCGGCTGCTCGCGTTCGTCGACGAGGTACGCGAACTGCCCGAGGACGAGGCCCGCGACCGGCTCCAGTCGTTCGAGGGAATCGGTACGGGCCGGTCGAAGAAGCTCGTGGAGGTGCTCGACGACCGGTACGACGAGCTCGCGGCCGGCAACCTCGACGTCCACCCGACGGTCGTCCGGCTCGCCGACATCTTCGCACAGGAGACGTTCGACGCCGAGACGGCACCCATCGACGAGCCGGTGACGACGGACATCAACCGGCTCATCCGGCTGCCGGGGAGCCTGCACGGCGGCACCGGCCTCGCGGTGACGCGCATCCCCCGGGACGAGGTCGCCGAGTTCGACCCGCTCCACGACGCCGTCCCGGGGACGTTCGTCGGGAACGACATCGAGGTGACGGTCGAGGAGGCCACCGACGTCGAACTCGGCGGCGGTAGCTTTACGGTGGAGGCAGGCACACAGACTGTACCGGAGTACGTGGGCGTGTTCTTGATGGCCCGCGGCCGCGCCGAGAAGGGGAAAGAATGAATCTGGACGAACTGCGCTCTGCGCTCGACACGGAACGACAGAAGGGTGGCCTCCAGGGGTTGCGCGACTCCTTCTACCAGGAGGTCGCGGCGTTCGTCGAGGAGCTGAAACGGGAGCGTGACCGCATCGCCCAGGAGTCCGACGACCCGTTCGGCTCGCCCGAGGTCCAGCGCCTGACCGACGAGATAGACACCGCGCGCTCGACTGCCGAATCGCTCTACGAGCGCCGCCTCGGGAAGCTGGTCAAGCAGGCCAGCCTCGCCGCCGCCGACATGGCGAGCATGGACCAGGTCAAGGGCCTCACCGACGAGGAGCGCGCCCTGTACGACGACCTCGTCGAGCGTATCGAGGGCAACAAGGACCACATGTTCGACGTCATCGCGGGCGAGGCGTCGACGACACCGGCCGTCGCGGGCGACGACTCCCCGACTCACCACCCCGAAGACGGGATGGACCGGGACACCGATGCGACACCGTCCGAGCCGGTACCCGAACCGGCCGCGCGGGAGACGGAGGACACGACCTCCGCGTCAGAGACCCCGGCAGGTGCGGACGCGACGGCCCCACAGGACGAGACGTCGTCGCCGGCCGCACCGGAGCCCGACGACGACCGCGCGCCCGACGTGGCGGCAGCGGAGGCGAGCGCGATCGCGGGCGGTGACGGGGCCGAGGCGGGCGGCGACGGCGTCAGCGCCGCCGACGTGATGGGTGAGACGCCGTCGACCAGCGAGACACCGTCGTCGGGCGACCCGGCCACGGACGGCTCGGGCGTCGCCACGCAGTCCACGGAGGCGGCCGCCGAGCCGGTTCCGGCTGGTGGCGCGTCCGAGGGGACACCGGCTGGCGCGTCTTCGACGGCGGGGGCGGGCGACGACGTGGAGCGGACGACCGTCCGCATCACGGACGAGGTCGGGGAGATATTCGGCGTCGACCAGCGCGAGTACAGCCTCGACGCGGACGACGTGGTGACGCTCCCGACGGCCAACGCGGAGCCGCTGCTCGACCGCGAGGCCGCAGAGAAACTCGACTGAGCAGTCCGATCACGGGACGTTCTCACACAGTTCCAGTAGCTTCTTCTCGCGGAGCATCGTAGCCGGGGCCATGACCGAGACGGAGGCAGGGGACTCGGCGGAGCACGACCACTTAGCGACGGCTGGCACGGTCGAGGCGATCCACATCGCGTCCGAGTCGGGCGAACCCGTCGAGCCCGTCGAACGGGTCGAGGCCGTCGCCGAGACGGGCCTGCGCGGAGACCGCTACTTCGACGAGGGTGGTACGTTCTCCGACGGCACGCCCCGTGGCATCACGCTTATCGAGGCGGAGGCCATCGAAGCCGCCGAGACCGACTACGGCGTCGACGTGAGTGACGGCCGCCACCGCCGGAACGTGACGACGCGCGGGGTCGCGCTGAACCACCACGTCGGCGAGGAGTTCACGGTCGGCGACGCGGTCTGTCGCGGTGTCGAACTCTGCGAGCCCTGTTCGTACCTGGAGGGACTCACCGAGGACGGCGTCGCCCGGTCGCTCGTCCATCGGGGCGGCCTGCGGGCGACCATCGTCGAGTCCGGGACGCTGGCCGTCGGCGACACCGTCGAGCCGAGGTGAGCGCTCGCCGGAAACGAAATCCGTTTTACCCGTCGTTTCCTTCCCGTGTCTATGCTCGACATCGGCGCGGCGGCTCCGGACTTCGAACTGCCGGACCAGAACGGTGACCTCGTATCGCTCTCCGACTACCGCGGACAGACGGTCGTCCTCTGGTTCTACCCCCGGGCGAACACCGAGGGCTGCACGATGGAGGCCTGCTCGTTCCGCGACAACTGGGACGCCTTCGAGGACCGCGACATCGCGGTGCTCGGCGTCAGCGACGACGATGTCGCCGACCTCAAGACGTTCGAGGAGGACCACGACCTGCCCGTCCGCCTGCTCTCGGACGAGCACGGCGAGGTCGCCACCATCTACGAGTCCTACGGCGAGAAACAGATGTTCGGCAACACGTTCGACGGCGTCTTCCGGAACACGTACGTCATCGACGAGGACGGCGACATCGCGCGCGTCTACGAGGGTGTCGACCCGGAAGCCCACGCCGAAGAGATCCTCGCGGACCTGGACTGAGACGTTACTGGAACGTCCGGCCGAGCTGCTCTTCCTCCGTCAGGACCTCTTCGCGGCCGAAGCGCTTCTCGATCTCCTCGTAGCGATCCTTGACCTCCTGGGTGACGCTCGCCACCACCTCGTCCATCGCCTGCTCGAAGTGATCGGCAGTGATGCGGACGTTGCCGACGGATTCGGCCATCTCCTCCGGCTCGACGGAGTTGATGAACTCGCGGGTCGCGGCGAGCGACGCCTCGCGGCAGACCGCCTCGATGTCGGCACCGACGTAGCCCTCGGTGCGCGCGGCGAGGTCCTCGAGGTCCACATCGTCCGCGAGCGGCTTGTTGCGGGTGTGCACCTCGAAGATGCGCTTGCGGCCCTCCTCGTCGGGGACGGGCACGTGGACGTGGCGGTCCAGCCGCCCGGGGCGCAACAGCGCGTCGTCCATCAGGTCCGGGCGGTTCGTCGTCGCGATGACGACGACGTCCTCCAGGTCCTCCAGCCCGTCGAGCTCCGTCAGGAGCTGTGAGACGACGCGCTCGCCGACGCCGGAGTCACCGGTCCGCGAACCGCGCTCCGTGGCGATGGAGTCGATCTCGTCGAAGAAGATGACCGTCGGGGCGTTCGAGCGTGCCTTGTCGAACACCTCGCGGACGCCCTTCTCCGACTCGCCGACGTACTTGTTCAGCAGCTCCGGCCCCTTGATGGAGATGAAGTTGCTGTTGGCCTCGTTGGCGACGGCCTTCGCGAGCAGCGTCTTGCCGGTCCCGGGCGGGCCGTACATCAGCACGCCGCGGGCGGCTTCGAGGTCCATCGCCTGGAACACGTCGCCGTAGTCGAGCGGCCACTGGATGGTCTCGCGGAGGCGCTCTTTGGTGTCCTCCAGTCCACCGACGTCGTTCCACGTGACGTCGGGGACCTCGACGAACACCTCGCGCATCGCCGACGGCTTGACCGACTTCATCGCCTCCTTGAAGTCCCGCTCCGTCACCTTCAGGTTCTCCAGCACCTCGGCGTCGATCTCCTCCTGTTCGAGGTCGAGCTCGGGCCGGATGCGCCGGAGCGCGTTCATCGCCGACTCCTTGGCCAGGCTGGCGATGTCGGCACCGACGAAACCGTGCGTGTTCTCGGCGTACTCCTCGAGTTCGACGCTGTCCGAGAGCGGCATCCCGCGGGTGTGGACCTGGAGGATCTCCAGGCGGCCACCGGTGTCGGGGACGCCGATCTCGATCTCGCGGTCGAACCGGCCGCCGCGGCGGAGCGCGGGATCGAGCGCGTCGACGCGGTTGGTCGCCGCGATGACGGTGACCTGCCCGCGCTCTTCGAGGCCGTCCATCAGGCTGAGCAGCTGGGCGACGACGCGGCGCTCCACGTCGCCCGAGGCCTCCCCGCGCTTGCTGGCGATGGAGTCGATCTCGTCGATGAAGACGATGGCCGGGGCGTTCTCCTCGGCCTCCTCGAAAACCTCGCGGAGCTGCTCCTCGCTCTCGCCGTAGTACTTCGACATGATCTCCGGCCCGGAGATGGTGTGGAAGTGGGCGTCGATCTCGTTGGCGACGGCCTTCGCGATGAGCGTCTTGCCGGTGCCCGGCGGGCCGTGCAGGAGGACGCCCTTCGGCGGTTCGATGCCGAGCTGCTGGAACAGTTCGGGGTGGCGCATCGGCAGCTCGATCATCTCGCGGACCTGGTCGAGTTCGTCGTCGAGGCCACCGATGTCCTCGTAGGTCACGTTCGGGGCACCATCGGTGCCACCCTCGCCGGCGGGACCGACCTGCTCGGCGGGCGTCTCGGAGATCTGGATGTCGGTCGAGTCCGTGATGATGACCGTCCCGGAGGGGTCGGTCGAGGCGATCTTCAGCGGGACGGACTGGCCGCTCCCGCCCATCGGACCGAACGACAGCGAGAACGGGACGGTCTGCCCGCTGGTGACGGCCTGCCCACTGAGCTTGTCGCGGACGAGCGGGCCGATGTTCCCGCGGATACGGAGGTTCTGCGGGAGCGCGACGGTGACGCTCGTGGCGGGCTTCACGTCGGCCTTCTCGACCTCGATGCGGTCGTCGATGCCGACGTTGGCCTGCTGGCGAAGGCGTCCGTCGATGCGGACGACGCCCTGCCCCTGGTCCTCGGGGTAGCCGGGCCAGACGCGGGCGACGGTCGTCGCGTCCTGCTTGCCGTCGAGGCGGATGTAGTCGCCGTTCTCGAGGCCGAGCTCGGCCATCGAGCCTCTGTCGATGGCGGCGAGCCCGCGCCCCGCGTCCTTCTGCTTGAGGGGTTTGACGGTGAGTTTCATGCGTCGACCTCCACTTCGATAGTGAGGACGCCGTTTCTGATAAACGCTTGCGAGACACCGGGGACATCGAGCTCGTACTGCTCGGTCCCGCCGCCGACGACGACGACCGTGTCGCCGATGACGTCGACGGAGCCGCCGACGAATTCGTCCGCGAGGTCCACAGCCACGACGCGAGCGTCGTCGTACGAGTACTGCCGGACGAAGCGCTCGTCCTCCGCAGTGAAGTCTTGGATGTTCATGGGATTAACTAACCTAAAGTTAGTCGCAATACTATATAAGTTCTTCGGCGGGGGAACCACCAGACGGTGGCGGGTTGGCTCCTGTACAGTGTATCTGCGGTTCACGAAAGACTTAGGCTTTATGCCCTCGGGCGGGCAACTTCATAGCATGCAACAGGTCAGTCACCACGGTCGGACGACGACGTTCGAGGAGTTCGACCGTGGGGGGTCCGGGGAGACAGTACTGTTCGTACACGGGAGCGGTGGGAGTCGACGGCTCTGGAAGTCACAGGCCCGACTCGCCGACGAGTTCACCGTGGTCGCACTCGACCTCAGCGGGCACGGTGGGGCGAGCGACACCGACGCCAGCGCGGGCTTCGAGACACTGTCGGCGTACGCCGACGACGTGCTGGCCGTCGTCGAGGCGGTGGAGCCGAGCGTGCTCGTGGGGAACTCACTCGGCGGTGCCGTCGCCCTCCACATCCTCCTCGAACGCGACGCCGAGTTCGACGGCGTCGTCCTCGCCGGCACGGGCGCGAAGCTGGCGGTGCTGGACGACCTGCGCGACTGGCTCGCCGACGACTTCGAGCGCGCCATCGAGTTCCTGCACGGCACGGACCGGCTGTTCCACAGCCCGGACGAGAGGCTCCACGAACTGTCGAAGGAGAGCATGCGTGCCTGCGGTCGGGCGGTCACGGAGCGCGACTTCCTGACCTGCCACGAGTTCGACGTGCGCGGCGAGCTCGGTGAACTGGACGTGCCGACGCTCTGTGTCGTCGGCGAGTACGACCAGCTGACGCCGCCACACTACCACGACTACCTCGCCGAGGCGATGGACGGCCGCGTGGCCGTCGTCGAGGGCGCTGCCCACCTCACGATGCTGGAACAACCCGACGCGTTCAACAGCGCGCTCGCCCGGTTCGTGGCCCGTGTCCAGCAGTAGCTCTCAGTAGATGTCGTCGAGCTCGTCCTCGACGTGGCTGTGCTCCCCGGCCGGGAACTCGCCGGTCTCGACGGCCTCGCGGTACCCGTCAACGGCGTCGGCCATCGCCTCGCGCACGTCGCCGAACTCCTCGACGAACGACGGCGTCCACGACGAGAGCCCGACGGCGTCGTCGACGACGAGCACCTGTCCGTCGCAGTGCGGCCCCGCGCCGATGCCGATGGTCGGCATCGACACCGCCTCGGTCACCTCGCGGGCGACGTTCGCGGGCACGTGCTCCAGCACCAGCGAGAACGCCCCGGCCTCCTCGTGGGCGACCGCGAGGTCCAGCATCTCCGCGGCGGCCTCCTCGGTGGTGCCCTGTCGCGCGTAGCCCAGCTGGTTCACACGCTGGGGCGTGAGCCCGAGGTGGGCCATCACCGGGATGCCGAGCTGGCTCATCCGCTCGGTCAGCTCGACGGTGTGCGGCCCGGATTCGAGCTTCACCGCGTGCGCACCGGCCTCCTTCAGCATCCGCCCGGCGTTCTCGATGCTCTCCTTCTCGTCGTGCCCGTAGCTCAGGAAGGGCATGTCGGCGACGACGAGCGCATCCTCGGTCGCCCGCGAGACGGCCGCCGTCGCACTCGCCATCTCGTCCACCGTCACCGGGAGCGTCGACTCGTGCCCGAGCTTCGTGTTCCCGATGCTGTCGCCCACCAGGATCACGTCGACGCCCTGCTCGTCGACGATCTCCGCCGTCACCGCGTCGTACGCGGTCAGCATCGTGATCGGCTCGTCACCTGCCTTCTCTCGCACGTCACGCACCGTAGATCGCATGTGCCGACGTTGCTCGGCATCGGTCAAACGCCTGCCGGTTCCGCTACGAGGCGTGTTTGCATACCACAGTGTCGGCGTCTTCGAGGGGGCGTGGAATTTTACAGTATTTGTAAACTTCCGGTCCGACCAACCGGGTGGCGCGCGGCCGGCGAGACCATGCGAGCGGTGCGCGGTTCGGAGCGAGCGCCAGCGAGCGAGAACCGCGACTGCGAACGGGGAGCGTGCGACCCGTGAGCACAGCGAGCGCTAGCGAGCGAGAACCGCGACTGCGAACGGGGAGCGTGCGACCCGTGACCCCCCGGAGTGCCCTGACTTCCGCAGATGCAAGCGGTCGGGGGAGGCGTGGTGCGGTCGCGGTGGGCGGTCCCTTCCGGTCGTTCGCCGTTCCAGTCGCTCGGGGTAAGGGTAGCAGGACGCTTCGAGCCGCCGACAGCCGTCACGAACAGCGTCACCAGAAAATCGGCAGACCTTACCTGCTGGCCCGGTGAGCACCGTCTGTGAGCGATGCAGACGCCGCGGAGGGCGAGCCAGAGCCCGTCAGCAACCCGGAGCAGGCGGTCGACGCGGCCACACCCAGCGACGAGCAGGAGGACGGCGTCGACTACGCGTGGGTGATGCGGACGACGTTCGTCGTCACCATCCTCGTGGGCGTCCCGCTGGTGACACTGCTCTCGGTGCCGGTCTCGCTGCCGACGTGGAACGCGCGCGCCGAGTTCGCGGTCCGGGTCGGTGCCGTGGTCTGGTTCGTCACCGCCATCGGCGTCTACGTGTACGCGTCACGGAACCGCTGAAAAACCGACGGGTCACTCGACCCACTGGAAGTCGGTGCCGGCGCGCTCGGCCGTCACGGCGTCGCGTTCCGAGTCGCCGACGAAGAGCACGTTCTCGGGCGCGAGCCCCAGACCGTCGACCGCATGGAGCAGCGGTGCCGGATCGGGTTTCCACGTCGAGACGGTGTCGCGACCGACCACCATGTCGACGTGCGCGGTGAGGTCGTGGGTGTCGAGCGCGACCCGACAGGCGGCTTCGCAGTTCAGCGAGCAGACGGCGGCCGGGCGGCCATCGTGGGCGAGTTCGTCCGCGTACGGGAGGAGGTGGGACTCGCGCGCACCGTCACACTCGTGGGCCGCGATGGCTGCCTCCACGTCGTCGTACAGTCCGTGCTCGCGCGCCTCGCCGAGCATCGTCCAGAGGTCCCGGTCGACCGGCGCGACGCCCGCGTCGGCGTACACCGCCTGCACGTCCTGTGCGACTGCATCCCAGTCGACCACCAGCTCGACCAGCGTCCCGTCGAGGTCGTACACGACGCCGGCGTGGTCGCTCGTCATCGACCGTCGGTTGGGCCGTGTGCCGGTTGAGGGTGTCGGTTCCCCGGTGTGGGCTGGCACCCGACGTGTTCCACCGTGGAACCTAGGTTCTTGCCCACGGCAGCCCAATTCGGGTGTGCATGTCCTACACGACAGCCAGCACGGACGACGTTGACTCGGTCGTCCCCGAGGAGTACGGCGGCATGTGGTTCCTCAGGGACGCCCTCGACACCGAGGCACTGGGCGTGACCGTCCTCGAACTCGAACCGGGCGCGAAGGGCAAGGAGCACGACCACGCGGACGACGGCCAGGAGGAGGTGTACGTCGTCGTCGCGGGCGAGGTCGCCATCGACCTCGGCAACGAGACGGTCCGCGTCGGCGAGCACGAGGCCATCCGGCTGTCGGCGGACCAGACGCGCCAGATACACAACGACGGGGACGAGCGCGCCCGGCTCGTCCTCGCCGGGACGAGCCCGTAACGGAGGGTCCTTCGCGGCCCGCCCGCGGCTCCCGTCGCCGCTCCGCAACGGTCAAAGCCGTCGCGCGGGTAGGGACGCCCATGATACCGAACCTCGCCGCTGGCGTGCGGGCGTTCACGAGCAACGCGTTCCTGGTCGACGGTGACCGCCGCGTGCTCGTCGACACGGGCGCGAACTTCGACATCACGGAGCGGGTCGCAGAGCACGGCGGTATCGACGCCGTCGTGATGACGCACACGCACCCGGACCACGTCGGCAACCTCGACGACGTGAAACGGGAGTTCGACGTGCGGGCGTGGGGCTTCGACACGGACGAGCCGGGCATCGACGAGCCCATCGCCGACGAGGGGACGGTCCGTCTCGGCGACCACGACTACGTCGCGCTCCACACACCCGGACACAAAAACGACCATCTCTGCTTCTACAGCGCGGACGCTGGCGTGCTGTTCGCGGGCGATCTCGTGTTCCAGAACGGGAGCTTCGGCCGGACCGACCTCGAGGAGGGTGACCACTCGCTGCTCGTCGAGAGCATCGACCGCGTGCTCGAGGTCGTCGACGAGGACCTCGACGAGATGCACGTCGGGCACGGGCCGTCGATGACGGACCAGCCGTACAGCCACATCGAACTGGCGGCCCGGATGGCCCGGTCGGCGGGCCCCTAACCGTCCGCGAACACCGACGCTGTCAGTTCTCGCAGCGCCGCGCGGAGGTGCTGGTGGAACGTCGTCGCCGAGATACCCATGTTATCGGCTATCTCCGTCCCGCTCTGTGTGCGCGGCTGTTCGAAGAACCCGGCGTTGCGCGCCGCGAACAGGACGGTCCGCTGTCGGTCCGTGAGCCTGTCGAGCACGTCGTCGTCGGTCCGCGGCCGCGGCCCGTCGACCCGGGTGAACTGCCGTCGGCGCACCAGTTCGGTCGTGGAGAACGTCTCGTCGATTATCTCGATGACCGGTCTGACATCGGTTCCGGGTTCGGTCTGGACGACGAACTGGGCGGCGTCGTCGGCGAAGACGACCTGCTGGATGCGGCCGCCGAACTCCGCGATCCGCGCGCTGACTGGCGGCTCCGAGAGCCGGATCTGGAGGTGGGCTTCGTCGTGCCGGGAGTCGAAGGACTCCACCGACTCCCAGTGGTCGAACGCCGACTCGGCCGCCTCGACGATCCCGAGGCCGGTCTCGTTCGCGGTGGCGTAGACGAGGAACTCGTCGCCGCCGAGCGGGATGGTCTGACCGATCTCGACCCGACCGTCGGCGGGCATCTCGATGCCGAGCATTGCGCCGAGGTCCGAGAGCCGGAACTCCAGTTCGACGACCTCGTCGCTCATCAGCGCCCGCTTGCGCTCGATGGCCGCGATGGCCTGGCCGATGATCTCGCCGAGGCCGGCGATGACGTCGCGCTCAGCCGGCGAGAACGCCGTCTCCCGGTCCGTGTACACACAGACGAGCCCGTACAGCGTCGCCTCGTGCACGACGGGGATGACCGCGGCGAACTGGAGCCCCTCCGCGTCGACGGGGTCCTCCCACCCGTCCGCCGGTGCGACCGACGCGATGTCGGTCGTCACCTGCATCGTCCCCGTCTCCGTGGCTCGGCCGATGGGTCCCTCGGACAGCGTGTCGGCGACGACGGGGAGGTTCTCCGGGGCGGCCCTGGTCGGAGAGACGAGGCGTGGCGTGACCGTCCCGGAGGCGCGGTCGACCTGCCCGACCCAGGCGAGCGTGTACGACTCGGAGTCGGTGAGCACCTCGCACACCGTCCGTTCGACGTCCGCACGCGTCGACTGCTCGATGACCGACTGGGTTACCTGCCGGGCGACCGTGTTCAGACTGTCGAGGGCAGCGAGCTGGCTGCGTTGCCGTTTCAGGATGCGCTCCCGTCGGATGCGGTCCGACATGTCTCGTACCACGCCGACAGTTCCCTGGAACGTGCCCGCTTCGTCGGTGAGCGGGGTGAACTTGCTCTCGGCGACCAGCTGGGTGCCGTCCCTCCGGTGTACCGGCGCTTCCAGCCGTGCGGACCGGTCGTCGCTCGCGGCCAGTTCCCGAGACCGGGCCGCGGCTCGTTCCGAGAGGGCGTCGCCCACGACGAGCGAGCAGTGCGCGCCGAGCAGTTCGTCGCGGTCGTAGCCGGTGATGTCGACGTACGCGTCGTTCACCTGTGTGAACCGGTACTCGCCGTCGAGCACGTAGATGCCGTCGTCGACGGTCTCGACGATGGTCCGATAGCGTTCGAGTTCGCGCTCACGTTCGACGCGGTCGCTCACGTCCCGGACGACGCCGACCCGCTCCACATGCCCGTCGCCGTCGTCCAGGACGGCGAACGTCGCCTCCGCCCTGAGTGTCGACCCGTCTTTCCGCACCAGATCTGCCTCGAACCGTGCCGTCTGGCACTCGTCGGCGCGCAGCCGCTCGTCGTACCTGGAAGCGGTCTCGATGGTCTCCTCGTCCACCAGGAGCGAGACGTGCGAACCGACCAGCTCCTCGCGGTCGTAGCCCGTCATCTCGGCGTACGCCTCGTTCACCATCGTGAAGTGCCCCGTCCGGTCGACGAGGTAGATGCCGTCGCGGGCCGTCTCGGCGATGAGTTCGTAGCGTTCGAGTCGGCGCTCGCGTTCCATCCGTTCGGTCACGTCGCGGAGAGACAGCCGGAGCCCGGACGCCGTGGGAAGGAGCCTGTAGCCGAGCCCCCTGTCGAGTCGTGACGACCACAGCTGGCCCGTCGTGGTCGCCGGGTCGGCCGTCGCCTCCTCGATGGACGCCTCGAATTCGGCCGCCTCGAACTCCGGGACGCTCACCCAGACCGTCGTGTCCAGCATGGTTTCGGCGGCCACCCCGAGCAGCTCCGCCGCCCGGTCGGTGACGTAGTGGACCCTGCCGGTCGCGTCGAGCAGCAGGAACGCGCCGTCCACCCACTGGTCGGCGACCCCCAGCTCTCCGACGGGCCGCCACCAGACGCGACCGCGGGACCCGACCGCCTTGGTGGCGAGGTAGCCACCGTCGGCGAGCCGGTCGAGCTTGTCGAACGTGCTCCGCCTGCCCGAGTCGAGTTCCGTCGCGACCTCCGTGGTCGTCAGCGGTGTTCCCGGACTCCGTGTGTCGAAGACGGACAGTGTCTCCCGTAACGCGTCCGTCACGATGAGCGACGACATGACTCCTCCTCTCGACTCGGGGTATTGAACCCTCCGTCGACGGAGGGCACATCGGCCGCATCAGGTATGGAAACGACCGTTCCAGTCGGAAACTGGTATTGAGCTGTCGGCACGCATCCGGAGCCGAACCGATGCCACGCTGTGCCAGCCGGGTGCCCCCTGATATTTCAGTGAGAGCGTCTACAGCTGTGCGGACGTTCGTTGCGCATACGGCCTCTCGAGGGCTGAGAAAGCATGAGAACTGAAACGACGGGACCGCTGTCGCCGGAGCAGCTCGACCAGTACCACCGCGCGCTGTCCAACCAGTGGCGACGCATCGTCGTCTCGGTGCTGGACCGACGACGAGCGGTCCGTCTCACGGAACTGGCGGACGAGATCGTCAGGCGAACCGACGACGACCAGTCGGCCGACCGCGTGGCGCTCGCACTACGGCACTGTCACCTCCCGCTGCTGGCAGACGCCCGCGTCGTCGAATTCGACGGGGAGACCGTGCGACGGCGACAGCCCTGGTTCGGCACGCTCTCCGAGCTGAACCAGCGGACCGCCGTCTGAGACCGGCAGCACGGCGACCGTGGCTCAGACCACCGGGTGCGCTGATAGTGGCTCCGACCGCCGGATGCGTAGATATCGTCAGGAGAGCGCGGCCGTCACGAGCGCCTCGTAGGCCACCTCGTACGCGTCGGCGACCGTCGCCGGGTGCGAGCGCTCGTCGGTCGAGAGCGCGGGGAGCGCACAGCTCGCGAGCGGGTCGCAGAACGACAGCACGTCCTCGACGCGTTCCTCCAGCCGTCCCTCGCGTGGACTCCCGCTGACGGCCTCGCA
This sequence comes from Haloarchaeobius litoreus, assembly GCF_024495425.1. Classification (NCBI taxonomy): domain Archaea; kingdom Methanobacteriati; phylum Methanobacteriota; class Halobacteria; order Halobacteriales; family Halorubellaceae; genus Haloarchaeobius; species Haloarchaeobius litoreus. The sequence goes on from NZ_JANHJR010000001.1 coordinate 784,415, forward strand.
GGCCCGTCCGTACCGCCCGCCATCGTACACCCGAGCCCGCTCGGGCTCGACGACGGCGACGGCGTCGAAGGCGACGTTCTGGAGCGGCAGTGCGATGTCCGCGTAGGACTCGACGACCGCCCTGTCCGCCGCATCGACCGTCTCCCGTATCTCCGCGAGCGCCGGCGCGTGCAGCTCCTCCATCACAGCGTTGAGACCGTCGAGCGTCCGCACGCTGCGGGCGTCCTCGAGGGGCAGGTGCTCGCGGGCGTCGTCCGGCACGTCGGCGCGCTCGTTGACGACGAACTCGTCGCCGACCCGGTCGAGCACGAACTGGCGGTGGCTCGCCCCGATGATGCCGGTGTCGTTCCCCGGTGCGGGTCGCCAGAGCCGGTGGAGCGGGTTCAGCGTCTCCGGCCGGCGGTGACCGGGGCTCGCGGCGGCGAGGCGCTTCGCGTCCTTGCCGTACAGTCGGCCCTCCGTGACGGCGGTGAGGTAGTCGTCGTGGTCGAACCAGTGGTCGTTGCCGGCGCGTGGCTTGTACCCCGTGGCGTCGAGGTACTCGCAGAGGCCGGTCGAGAAGGTGGTCTTGCCGGCGTCGACGCGGGTGCCGCCGGCGACGAGGAGCCTCATGTGTCGACGCCGTAGTAGCCGGGCTCGTCGTCGGACCGCGGGGTGGCGACGACGAGGTCGTCCGCGTTGGTGATGACCCACGGGATGGCCCAGTCGAGCAGCACGTCCTCCGTCTCGCGGTCGAGTTCGGCGTCGGTATCGAGCCCCTGCAGCAGACGGGCGATCTCGTAGACGGTGTACATCTGGTCGGTCTCGAGGAGCTCGTCCGGCTCGTAGAAATCACACGGATGGAGGTCGTCGAACTCGGCCTTCTGAACGGGCATGCGGCCCCCTAGGACCGTGCCCGACCTAAAGCGTGTGGTCCACGGCCGTCGCTCACAGGTCGAAGTCGGTCGAGGGGGGGCGGACTCCCGCCCCGTTCACCGAGGGAGGCCCGGTCGACCGGCAGGATGACAGGTGGTGGTGTGCGGTGTGTCGGTCGGCGGGCCCGGGTGCAGTGTGCGAGCGAGTCGGCTCGCGAGTGGTGGTGGTGCTGCGCTCGACTGTCGGTTCGCCGTCGGGCGACGGCGGACAACGGACACCGCAGCGGCACGGTTTGACTGCGGCGCATGGCAGCGACTGATGCTACCCGCCCGCGCTGCGTAAAGGTATCGGATTAAATATATATTCTGCTCTGTGTCCGGGGGTGACCTCCGGAGCGCTACGTAGTCCTCGATAGCGTGTGGCGACCTCGTCGATGGGTGTGGCCCCGGACCCGGCACTGAGTGGCAGTCACACGCACCGGGGCCGGGTCATCTAAGTGGACAGACCGACTGGCTCCGGTAATGCCCGGCGGGCTCCCGGTCACCACGGTGTACCAGGCGATTCTCCTCGCCTCGACGGGACTGGCGTCCGTCGTCGCCGGTGTGGCCTGGCGGAACCGCCCCAACACCGGAGCCCGCTACCTCGCGCTCACAGCACTCGGAGCGGCCGTCTGGACCGCACCGTCACTCGTCCAGAGTCTGACCCCCTCGCTGCTCGCCGACGAACTGCTCAGTCGGTTCGCGTACCTCGGCATCACCCTCGTCCCGCCGTCGTGGTTCCTGCTGGCGGCCGAGTACACCGGACGCGAGCGACTCCACGGCCGGCAGGTCCGGATGTGGCTCTGGAGCATGTCGGCCGTGATGCTGGTCGTGGCCTGGTCGGGACTCGTCTTCGATCACGGACTCATCTACCACCGGCTCTTCGAGAACCCGGGGAGTCTGACCGGTCTCGGCGTCGAGCACGGCGCGGTCTTCTACCTGTGGATTCCCTACGCCTACGGACTCACCTTCGGTGCGCTCTCGATGTTCGTCGGGTTCTTCTACCGGTCTACCGACCTCTACCGCCGGCAGGCAGCGATGGTCATCCTGGCGGGGGTCGCCCCGCTCGCGGGAAACGTGCTCTACGTGACCGAGACCATCGCGGTCGACGGGACGCCGCTCGGGTTCGGGGTCGCGAGCGCGGCGCTCGCCTTCGGCGTGTTCGAGTTCGGCCTGACCGACGTGACGCCGGTCGCCCGCGAGTCGCTGATGACGAACATCAGGGACGGCGTCCTCGTCCTCGATTCCGAGCGCCGCATCACCGACGTGAACCCCGCCGCCGGACGACTGCTCGGACTGGACGGCTCGGTCATCGGCCGGGACGTGACCACCGTCCTCGACGGCCCGGTCGGCGACATCGCGGCAGACGTCGGTGATCAGGAGACCCAGAACCTCGTCACGCTCGACTCGGTCACCGGTCGGCGGTACGTCGACGTCCGGGTGTGGCCGCAGTTCGACGACCGCGGCCGCTCGCTCGGGCACCTGTTCTACCTCCGCGACGTGACCGAACGCGAGCACAGGGAGCGCGAACTCGAACGGCAGAACGAGCGGCTCGACCGGTTCGCGAGTCTCGTCAGCCACGACCTCCGCAACCCGCTGTCGGTCGCGGAGGGCTACGTCGAGCTCGCCCAGGACACCGGCGAGGTCTCCCACCTCGACGACGTCGCCGTCGCCCACGAGCGGATGGAGGAGCTCATCGACGACGTGCTCGCGATGGCCCGCGAGGGCGAGACGGTAACGGACCCGGAGACGGTCCGCATCGGGGAGGTCGCCCGGACGGCCTGGGACACCGTGGAGACCGGCGACGCGACCCTGGCGGTCGAGACGGACGGGACGGTGTGTGCGGCACCCACCCGGCTGCGACGGCTGTTGGAGAACCTGTTCCGGAACGCCGTGGAACACGGGTCCACGGGCAGCCCCACCCAGTCCGGCGGCGGCGTCGAGCACGGCCACTCGGCGGGCAGCACGGGCCTGACCGTCACCGTCGGCACCCTGCCCGACGCCGGTGGCGACGCGCCGGGCGGGTTCTTCGTGGCGGACGACGGCGTCGGCATCCCCTCCGACCGACGCGACGCCGTGCTGGACGACGGCTACACGACGAACACGGACGGCACGGGGCTGGGGCTCTCGGTCGTCCAGTCCATCGCCGACGCCCACGGCTGGGACGTCCGTGTGACGGACGGCGCTCACGGCGGTGCGCGCTTCGAGTTCACGGGCGCTGTCGTGGACTGACTGCCGCGTCGGCGCGAAAAAATTCGGTGGTGTACGACTCGTCGCTTACTCGAAGTGCTCGAGGCACTTCTGGTACTCGTCGGCGGCCTTGTCCCAGTTCACGACGTCGAAGAAGTTGTCGATGAAGCTGCCGCGGTCCGGACCGTAGTCGTAGTAGTAGGAGTGCTCCCAGACGTCGAGCGCGAGGATGGGGTGTGCGCCCCAGAGCGCGCCCTGGTCGTGCTTGTCGACCTTGACGTTGCGGAGTTGCTTGGCGACCGGGTCGTAGACGAGCAGCGCCCAGCCACCGGCGGCCGAGGCAGCTGCCTCGAACTCGCCCTTCCAGCCCTCGTAGGAGCCGAAGTCCTCTGCGATACGGTCGGCCAGGTCTCCCTCGGGCTCACCGCCACCGTTCGGGGACATGTTCTCCCAGAACAGCGTGTGCAGGTAGTGCCCACAGCCGTTGTGGGTAACGTTCCCGAGTGCGCCCGCGGACGAGGAGTGGTCGCCGGACTCGCGGTTCTCCGCGAGGGTCTCCTCGGCTGCGTTCAGACCGTTGACGTACCCCTGGTGGTGTGTGTCGTGATGCCAGGTGAGAACCTGTTCGGAGATGGATGGTTCGAGTGCGTCGTAGTCGTACGGGAGCGGCGGCAGTTCTGCGTGTGATTTCTCGGCCATTTGTATCACCCAGTCCTACCATACGGTCGATTCCCGTTTAAAAGTTTAGAACCCGTATGCGTCTAGTTGACAACCTGGGCCTCCCCGGTCGCGAGGTCCTCGATCTCGCAGGGGACGTGGAGCGTGATCGCGTTGCCGGTCTCCGCCTCGCTCTCGAAGTCGATGGTCCCGCCGATGGAGCGGACGCCCCAGACGGCCAGCCAGAGCCCCAGGCCGCTGGTGTGGTCGAGGGGCGTCTCGGTGCCGGACTTGAGCACCTCGCGCTCGCGCTGCGGGATGACCGGTCCGTCGTCCGCGACGGTCACCGAGACGTAGCCGTCGGTCCCCGGCGTGACGAAGATGGTCACCGAGGCGTCGGCTTCGGTCGCGGCGTTCTCGAACAGGCTCCACAGCACCGGCTGGATGGTCCGGGGACAGTACACCGTCCCCTGCTCGGTCGTCCAGACGGTCTCGAACGAGGCGGTCGGGTACTGGCTGCGGCCGCGTTCGAGAACGCGGTCGAGCATCGTTTCGAGGGGCTCGTACGCCTCCTCGTCGGCGTTCTCGAGCAACGTCTCGATGCGACGTGCGGTGTCGCCGAGGGAGGCGACGTCGTTGGCGCGCTCGCGGATGGTCTCGACGAGCTCCAGCTCCTCCTCGTCGGCCGTGGTCGAGAGCTGTTCCGCGCAGGCAGCGACGATGTTCATCTCGTTCCGGAGGTTGTGCCGGAGCACGCGGTTCAGCACGTCGAGGCGCTGTTCGTCGTGGGTCCGCTCGGTCACGTCCCGCATGGTGACCACCCGGCCGATGCGGCGGTCGTTGCTGTTCGTGATGTCGGACACCGTCACGTCGAAGTAGCGCCGTCCACGCCCCGTCTCGACCTCGACGGTCTCCTGGTCGCCGTCGCTGGCCTGCGGGTAGCCCGGGATCACTCGCGCGGCGTCTCGGCCGAGCGCGGCGCTGGCGTCGTACCCGAAGATGGTCGAGGCCGCCGGGTTCACGTCGACCACGCGGTTCCGTTCGTCCACGACGACGACGGGATCGTCCATCCCCTCGACCACGACGTCGCGAGCGATGGAGTCGGGCACGGGGACGGCGTCGAACAGGTCGAGCTCGTGCAGCGCCACGTAGCTCCCGACGCCGGTCACGAGGAACGCGATGGGCGTCGGGTCGAGGGCGACCATCGGGATTTCGAGCACGTGAACCAGGTTGCCGACCCACGGGGCGAGCACGGCGGCGAGGAGCGCGAACGACTGCCGTCGGTGCGTGGGGCTGCGGTCGAAGATGAGCGAGACGAACAGGAGCGAACCGCCGAGAATGACGAGGTAGGCGTAGCCGACGCCGACGTAGAACAGCGGGCCGAACACGTGGTCGACGACGAGGGTGCCGCCGCGCTCGACGAGCTGCGGGTCCTGGTAGAGGAGGCTGTGGTGCTCGAACGTCGCGACGAACGCGAAGACGACCGTCGGGACGACGAGCAGTGCTGCCGCCGACCCGCGGGATACGTAGCGGTCACGGCCGGTGTACTCGAGGGCGAAGAGGAACCAGAAGACGGGGATGGTGAGGCTCGCGAGCCACTGGAGCTTCATGAACGGGCGGCGTGTCGGCATCGACTGGATCGGTAGTTCGATGGCGTAGAACAACGCCCACCAGCCGACCGCGACGAGCATCGCCGCGAGCCACGTCGCTCCTGGCTTGGGCCGTTGACGGTATGCGAGCCAGGCGACTATCGTGGCCACGACGGCGGTGATGAGGAGCCCTGACATGGGAACGAGCGAGGCGGACATTTCGGTGGGGGCCGATGTACTCCGGGTTCGCGTCCCATGCCCTTAACTCGACTGGCAATATCGAGGGGCGATTTTAGACGGCTACCAGCACGCAACAGAGCATGACGGCGTACTGGCAGTCGCGGCAGGTACCGAGCCAGTCGAGGTCGACGCTACGGCCGACGAGGGCGGTGACCAGCAGCGAGTAGCCGACGGCGGGAATCAGTGCGAGGGCGAGGGGGACGGCCAGCAGACCGGTCGTCGCCGCCCAGCCGAGCAGCGCCAGGGTGACGCCGTCGAGCGCGTAGAGCACGAACTGGGTGCGGCGGACGCCGAGGACGGTCGCCATCGTGGAGACGCCTTCGGCACGGTCGCCGGCCACGTCGCGGGCGTTGAGCACCTCGCCGGCGACGACGGTCTGGAGGAAGAAGAAGACGCAGACGACCACGGCGGTGGGCGTCACCGGGGCGTCGACGTACGCGACCGGGATGAACGAGACGTATGCTGCCCAGGCACCGGCGACGAGGACGGTGTTGAGGACGAGCACGTCCTTCACCCTGGTCCCGCCGTCGAACGGGAGCCACGGCGTGCTGTACAGCACTGCGGCGGCGGCCGGGACGAGCGTCAGCAGGAACGAGTCGAGCCCCTCCAGCGCCGCGAGTCCGAGTGCGAGGACGTAGGCACCGAGCGTGCCGGCCAGCAGCGCCTCGCGGTTGCGGGCGACGAAGCTGGCGCGGTCGGGACAGTTGACCTCGTCCTCATCGTCGACCAGCTTGTTCGAGCCGTAGACGGAGAACGTGACGAGTCCAGCGAGCAGGACCGCCACGGAGAGCGGCAGCGACAGCAGCACCGACACCACGACGACCTTCGTCGCCGCGACGAGGCCGTCGATGACTGATGCGTGTTTCGCGACACCGAACGCGCGCTCTGCGGCGGCGGTCGGGTCCGGAAGCCGGTACGTGAACTGCCCGGGTCTGTGAGGGTCGTTCGATTGACTCATAGAACGTACGACACACTGTACCGCGTACGGAAATAGCTTTAGGAGAGCACCAATAATACTTGCATGAAAGGAAGAATTTTATTATCTACCGGGAAACTGGTCGGAACCGGCAGTCACTCGCCGCGTGCCGATTTGAACATGGAGAGCGCCTGTCCGCGACGGTCGCCGTGGTCGACGATGGGTCGCGGGTACTCCGGGGCAGCCTCCTTGCGCTGTATCTCGCTGGCCTCGTGCCAGCCGTGGATCAGCGACGGGTCCGCGTCGCGGAGTTCGGGGACGTACCGCGTGATGTACTCGGCGTCCGGGTCGTAGCGTTCGCCCTGTGTCATCGGGTTGAAGATGCGGAAGTACGGCTGGGCGTCGGTGCCGGTCGAGGCGGCCCACTGCCAGCCGCCGTTGTCGTTGGCGGTGTCGTGGTCGACGAGGTACTCCCGGAAGTGGGCGTACCCCTCGCGCCAGTCGACGAGCAGGTCCTTGGTGAGGAACGAGGCGACGATCATCCGGACGCGGTTGTGCACGAACCCCTCCTCGCGGAGCTGTCGCATCCCGGCGTCGACGATGGGGTAGCCCGTCTCGCCGTCCTTCCAGGCCCGGAGTTCGTCGGGGTCGTCGCGCCACGCGATGGGGTGCTCGTACTCCCTGTAGTTCGCCGAGACGACCTCGGGGTTGAAGAAGAGGACGTGGTGGTAGAACTCGCGCCACGCGAGCTGGCTCTGGAACTCCCGCACGGACTGCCGGTCGGACTCCGACTCGGCGAAGTCCGCGGCCGCGGCAGTCTCCTCGTACACCTCGCGGACGCCGATGGTCCCCCACTTCAGCGCGGCCGAGAGCCGCGACGTGCAGCCGTCGGCGGGGTAGTCGCGTCGCTCCTCGTAGTCGTAGATCGGGCCGTCACAGAACGCGGTGAGTCGCTCGCGTGCGGCGTCGGTGCCCGCCGGCTGGATGTCGGCCGTCGGCTCGTCGAAACCGAGGTCGGCGAGCGTCGGCAGCGGTTCTGTGTCGGGCAGGTCGTCGGTGTCGACGAGCGCGTCAGCGTCGGGGGCGTCGACGGGGTCGGCCTTCGGCCGGTCGCGCCACTTCTTCCAGAAGTAGCTGTAGACGGAGTACGGTTCACCATCGTTAGTCGTGATGGAGCCGGGCTCGTGGTGGAGTGCGTCGGTGACGGACTCATGGGCCACGTCGACCTCGTCGAGGCGCTGTCGAACCGCGGCGTCGCGCTCGGTGGCGAGCCCGGAGTAGCCCTCCGCCCAGGTCACCGACTCCGCCCCGAGTTCGGTGGCGAGCTCCGGGAGCACCTCGCGCGGGTCGCCGTGCCGGACGAGGAGCTCGCTCCCGCGGTCGCGGTACTCGTCCCTGAGGTGGGCGAGCGCGTCGAGCATGAACGCGACGCGGTTCGACGAGCCGTGGGCGAGCACGTCGTCGTCGAAGACGAACACGGGCGCGACGGGGCCGCGCTCGTCGGTACGGTCGGTCGCCGTGGTGAGTGCCAGATTGTCGGCGACCCGGAGGTCGTCGCGGTGCCAGTGCAGTTGCATACCCATCAGGAGTGGCGGTTCCACCCTTAAGCTGGTGCCAACGGGGTGGCTACACCTTCCGGTCCGGCGGGACGACCCGGTCAGGCACCGACCGGACTCCCGGTCGCGTCCGGATGCCGGCCCCGAAGCCGAACACGGCGGCGAGGACGGCGATCGCGAGCCCGTATGCGGGGGCGGTGACGCTCGCCCCGGCGACGACGACCGCGCCGAGGATGCCCCACGCGAGGTGGTCTGCACCGACGAGGTCCGCAGCAGCCTGACAGAGCCCGACGAGACCGATGGCCGTCCAGACCGTCCCGAGCCCGACGAGGACGAACAGCACCGGCATCGCGATGAGCGAGACGATGGGGTCCTGGCCCGCGGCGAACCAGATGAGACCGATACAGCCGCCGTAGACGACGGCGACGACGCTCCCGATGATGAACGAGGAGAGCATGCTCTCGCGGACGCGGTCGACCGCCGCCGTCCCGTAGTCGGGGAACAGTCCGACGACCAGTATCCCGAGTAGTAGTGTCGAGGCGGAGAGGACGGCGGCCCGAACTGGAACCGAGAGGGTCCAGAACGAGCCGAGGTCCCCCACTCCCGTTGCCGATGCTGTCGCTGCCGTGCCAGCCCCCACGCTGGCGAGTGTGGCGAACTCCCCCATACACACCCCCATGCGCCCAACTACCAAAGAAGTATCCCCTTGGTTACCAAAATATGCCTATACTTCTGGCAAGCACCGATGGCGGCGAGCAGCCGCTACAGCGGCTCCTCGCCGTCGATGATGCGCTGCGCGCGGTCGGCCAGCGCGGGGACCGCCTCGCGCATCTTCGGGTAGAGCGGGTCGTCGGCGTCCCCGGCGAGGTGGCGCGCGAAGAACATCTCGCCCAGTCCGCAGAGCTTGTACACCGCCAGCGCGCGGTAGAACCGGTCGTTCGTGTACTCGATGCCTGTCGCGGCCTCGTACCGGTCGACCAGCTCCCGCCGGGTCGGGTAGCCCTCGTTCGCGAGGAACTCGTCGACGAACTCCGCCGAATCCGGGGTCGGGTCGTCCGCCTCGTACCAGAACGACAGCATCCAGCCGAGGTCGGTCAGCGGGTCCCCGAGGGTGCTCATCTCCCAGTCGAACACGCCGATGAGCTCCGGCTCGCCGGAGAGGTCGTACATCACGTTGTCCAGCTTGTAGTCGCCGTGGACGAGCGTGTGCGGGTGCTCCTCGGGTGCGTTCTCCTGGAGCCACTCCATGATGTCGTAGATGGCCGGCACCTCGCGCTCGTCGCTCGTCTTCGAGAACGCCCACGTGAGCTGTTCGGACCAGCGCCTGACCTGCCGCTGCGTGAACCCCTCGGGGTGACCGAACTCCGAGAGCCCCACCTCGTCCACGTCGACGGTGTGGACGGCCGCGAGCGTGTCCACCAGTTCCTCGCCGACCCGCTGACGGTCCGCTGGCTCGCTCAGGGGGTCGCCCGCCTCTCCCCGCACGACGGTGCCGTCGAGGCGCTCCATCAGGTAGAAGTCGCTCCCCACGACGTCGTGGTCGTCGCAGGCGAGGACGGTCCGGGGAAGTGGCACGTCGGTCGACTGGAGCGCGTCCACGACGGCGTACTCCCGCAGCACGTCGTGGGCCTTGTCGGCCGTCTCGCCCGGCGGTGGTCGACGGAGCACCAGCGCCTCGCCGCCCCACGTGACGAACAGCGTCTCGTTGGAGTGGCCGGCCTGGTGGCGGCGTACCTCGAAGTCGTCGGCGTCGCCGAGGTTCGCCCGGAGGTAGGACTCCAGAGCCGCCTCGTCGACGAGCCGATCGAAGTACTCGTCGGATGCGTCTGTCACGGCCGGGACGACGTGAGGGTCGTAGGAATAACCTCGGGTCACGGCAGTTAACAATGTTAAAAAGGAGACGTTCCTGCCGTTGTATGACAGTTTTTCACCCCGGGGTCCGAAGCGAGTGGCATGGAGTACCACGACCCGGACGTCGGTCGGACGGTCGCCGAGCGAGCCCGCGAGTTCGTCGAGCAGGAGGTCATCCCCGTCGAGCGCGAGTGGCTCGGCCAGGAGTCCGTCCCGGACTCGGTCGTCGACGACCTGCGCGAGACGGCCCGCGAGTACGAGGTGTACGGCCCACAGATCCCCGAGGAGTACGGCGGTCTCGGGCTTGACTTCCGTGCGATGCTCCCGGTCTTCGAGGAGGCGGGTCGGAGCCTGCTCGGCGGGCTCGCGATGCGCTGTGCCGCCCCCGACGAGGGGAACATGCACACGCTCGAGATCGTCGGGACGAAGGAGCAACAGGAGCGCTGGCTCGCACCACTGGCCGCGGGCGAGATGAACTCCGGCTTCTGCATGACCGAGCCGATGCAGGGCGGCGGCTCGGACCCGAAGATGCTCAGCACGACGGCCGAGAAGGAAGGCGACGAGTGGGTCATCGACGGCCACAAGTGGTGGACGACCGGCGGCGCGGACGCCGACATCTTCCTCGTCATGGCCCGGACCGACCCCGACGCCCACCCCTACGAGGGCGCGAGCATCATCCTCGTCCCCCGTGACACCGAAGGCGTCGAGGTCGTCCGCGACATCCCGCACATGGGCGGGGAGCCGGTCGGCTCCAGTCACTCCGAGGTCAAGTTCGACGGTGCCCGCGTCCCAGTGGAGAACACGCTCGGTCCCGAGAACGCGGGGTTCGCGGTCGCACAGCGCCGGCTCGGCCCGGCCAGACTCACCCACTGCATGCGCTTCGGCGGGATGGCCGACCGGGCGCTCGACATCGCGACCGCCTACGCCAGCGAACGGGAGTCCTTCGGCGAACCCATCGCGGAGAAGCAGGCGCTCCGCTTCCGCGTCGCGCGCTCGCGGACCCGGTTGCACGCCGCCCGGACGATGATCCGTCACGCGGCCGACGACATCGCGGCCGGCGAGGAGGCCCGCATCGGCGTCGCCATGGCGAAGGTGTTCACCGCGAACGTCGCCCAGGACGCCATCGACGAGTCCGTCCAGATATGCGGCGGCAACGGCATCGGGAAGGACCTGCCGCTCGCGGACTTCTACGAGAACGTCCGCGCGTTCCGCATCATCGACGGCGCGGACGAGGTCCACCTCCGCAGCATCGCGCGCGAGGCGTTCGCCGAGCCGAAGCTGGACGAACTGGAGAACGTCACCCGGTTCGGGCAGTAGTCAGGTCCGTATCTCGAAGCGCGCGCCGCCGTCCGCCGAGTCGGCGAGTTCGACCGTCCAGCCGTGGGCGCTGACGACGCGCTCGACGATGGCCAGCCCGAACCCGGTGCCGTTCGGGTCCGAACTCTGGCCCGGGTCGAACAGCCCGTCCCGCACCGACGCGGGGACACCGTCGCCGTCGTCGGCGACGTAGAACCCGCTGGTCGCCAGTGTGCCGACCGTCACCGTCAGCACGCGGTCGGCGTCGTCGGGCAGGGCGTGGGCCAGCGCGTTCCGATAGAGGTTCTCGAACACCTGCAGCAGCCGGTCCCGGTCGGCGTCCACGGTCGTGTCGTCGACGACCGAGAGCGTGGCCGCCCCGGAGTCGACGTTCCCCCAGGCCCCCCGGGCGACCGCCTCGACGGACACCGGGTACCGTTCCCCGATCTCGCGGCCCTCGCGGGCGAGGGTGAGGACGCCGTCGATGATGTTCTCCATCCGGTCGTGTGCGTTCGCGATCTCCGTGAGGTGCTCGTGGTCGACCTCGTCGCGGACGAGGTCGAGGTAGCCACGCGCCACGCTCAGCGGACTCCGCAGGTCGTGGCTGACGAGGTGTGCGAACTCGTCGAGGCGCTCCTTCTGGCGCTCGAGCTCCCGCTCGCGCTCCTTCAGCTCGGTGATGTCCGAGGAGATCCCGCAGACGCCGACGGGTGCGCCGTCGTCGCCGTACAACGGCACCTTCACCGAGTAGTAGATGCGCTCGTCGCCCTCGAACTCGCCGGTCTCCTCTATCTGGATCGGTTCGCCGCGTTCGACGGCCAGCTGGTCGTTCTCCCGGACCTCCTCGGCGTACTCCTCGTCCTGCAGTTCGAAGTCGGTCCGGCCGACCGCCTCGCCCGGTTCGAGGCCCAGCAGCTCGCGGAACCGGTCGTTGATCAGCTGGTACCGACCGTCGAGGCCCTTGATGTAGATGTTCGCCGTGGTGTTGTCGAGGATGGCCCGCAGCTGCTCGTTCGTCCGTCGCAGGTCCGACTCGCTCTCCAGCCGGTCGAACGCCTGTGTGACGTGGGTGACGAGGAGCTCCGCCAGCTCCTTGTCGGTCTCGCTGAAGGCGTTCGGCTCCTCCGAGATGGCCTGGAACACGCCGTAGCGACCGATAGGGACGCTGACCGCGGAGCGGAACTCCGGCTGGTCGGGTTCGGCCGTAACGTCCTCGAGGACGTTCCGGACAAGCACCGACTCCCGCTCGCGGTAGGTGCGGCCCAGGACGCCGTCGTCGACCGTCGGGAGGTCGCCAGCTGGTCGGTAGCTCCGGTCGGTCTGCGGGACGAACGTGCCGTCCTCGACGACGTAGACGCCCGAGACGTCGAAGTCGAGGATGCGCTCCGCAGCGACCAGCGCCTGGTCGACGACGGTCTCGCGGTCGTGTGCGCCGGCGAGGGCGACGGCGTGATGGTGCAGGCCTTCGAGTCGGCCCCGTGTGTCTTCCAGCCCCCGCTCGGCCCGGTACTGGTCGACGGCGTTCATGATGCGTCGTCGGAGGAGCTGGCGTGCTCCGGCGTCGGTCCTGCGGAGATAGTCCGTGACACCGGCGGTGATCGCCTCGCTGGCCACCGACTCGGACCCCTGGCCGGTGAACATGATGAACGGGAGGCGGTCGTCGCGCTCTCTGACAGCCTCGAGCAGTTCGATGCCGTCCATCCCGGCCATCTCGTAGTCGCTGACGACGCAGTCCACACGTCCCTCGTCGAGTCGGGCGAGTGCGTCCTCGCCGTTCGTCGCGACCAGGCAGTCGATCCCCGCGGCCTGCAGATACTCCGCCGTCATGCGGGCGGTGTCCCGGTCGTCGTCCACGCAGAGGACGCGCGGATCGTCTGGCATCCGTGTTTGAGGGAAGACCCGCGGATACGACATGATTCTTGCGCTTGTGGTGAGCTGACCAGTGCCGGGGTGTCAGTACCCGGTGGACGCCCCGAACAATCTGTCGGGGACGTCCTCGACCTCGCCGGCTTGCACACTCCAGAGCGTGGCGTAGAGGCCCTCCTCGTCGAGCAGCTCGTCGTGGGTCCCTCGCTCGACGACCTCGCCACCGTCGAGGACGAGGATGCCGTCGGCGTCGCGCACCGTCGAGAGCCGGTGGGCGATGACGAACGCCGTCCGCTCTTCGCTGACGGCGTCGAGGCTGCGCTGGATGTGGACCTCCGTCTCGGTGTCCACGTTCGAGGTCGCCTCGTCGAGCACGAGGATGGGCGGGTCCTTGAGGACGACGCGGGCGATCGCGAGCCGCTGGCGCTGGCCGCCCGAGAGCTTCACGCCGCGTTCGCCGACGCGGGTGTCGTAGCCGTCGGGCAGGTCCTCGATGAACTCGTGGGCCTCGGCGGCTCTCGCAGCCTCGCGGACCGCCTCGTCACTGGCGTCGAAGCGGCCGTACCGGAGGTTCTCGGCGATGGTACCGTCGAACAGGAACGGGTTCTGCGAGACGTAGCCGACGGTCTGGCGGAGCGAGTCGATGGATACGTCGCGCACGTCGTGGCCGTCGACCGTCACCGCGCCAGAGTCCACGTCGTAGAGCCGCATGAGGAGCTTCACGACGGTCGACTTGCCCGCGCCGGTCGGGCCGACAAGGCCGACCGTCTGGCCGGCGTCGACGGCGAAGTCGACGTTCCGGAGCACCGTCTCGCCCTCGTCGTAGGCGAAGGTCACGTCGTCGTACTCGACCCGCCCGTCGACGTCGGTGAGGGGAACGGCATCGTCGGCCTCCTCGACGTGTGGCGGGACGTCCATCAGGCCGAAGACGCGCTCGCCGGAGGCCTTCGCGTTCTCGTACCAGTCGACGAGGTTCGACGCCTGCGAGAGCGGCTCGACGAACCGCTGTGTCAGCAGGAGGAACACGACGAAGTCGCCGACGGTGAGCTGCCCCGCGAGCCCGAGCGGCGGCCCCTGGAACAGCCACAGCCCGCCGACGATGAACGTGACCGCGAAGGAGATACCGGCCAGCAGTTCCATGCCGGGCCGGTAGAAGTACGACAGCGTGAGCACTGACATGTGGGCGTCGTAGAGGTCCCTCGACGCGGACCTGACCCGGCCTGTCTCGTAGGACTCGGTCGCGCTCGTCTTGACGAGTTCGACGCCCGAGAGCGCGTTCTCCAGCCGGGTGTTGAGGCTACCGACGTTCGAGCGCACCCGGCGGTAGCGCGGTTCGACGAGCCGCATGAACCAGTACGTGAAGCCGACCATCAGCGGGAGGAACGCGAGCGTGACGACCGCCAGCGCCACGTTCAGGTACGCCAGGATGGCGGCGATGCCCACGATCATGACGACGATGCGGAGGCCCTCGCTGAGCGCGTCGTCGAGGAACGTCTCCAGGTTCGAGGCGTCGTTGTTCAGCACCGACATCACCTCGCCGGTCTGCTTCTCGTCGAAGAAGGCCATGTCGAGCCGCTGCATCGCGTCGAACGTGTCCGTCCGGACCGCGTGCATCACGCCGTGGGCGAACCGGTTCATCGTCACGCCCCAGACGAACGTACCCACGCCGGTGAGGACGAAGCCCGCGACGATGAGCGCGACGGACAGCCAGAACTGGGCCGCGGGCTCGTTCGGGAGCATCGACCCCGGCACGAGCGGCAGCGAGTAGTCGCCGTTCCCGTTGAACACGGCGTCGATAGCCGTTCCGAGGACGAGCGGCGGGAGCAGGCTCGCGCTTCGGCCGACGACGTTGGCGACGTTGCCGGCGACGAACCACCGCAACCGGGGGACGCCGTACTCCTCGAACAGACGCACGAGCGGGCGGTCCACGTCGGCACGGTACTGGTCGAACGGCTTCTCGTCGTCGCCGGACATCTGGTCATCGGTGGGTCGTCAGCGAGCCACTTCCGTCCATCGAATGTCGGCGTGTTTCGCCGGTTCGGCGGGAGGAGAGAACGCGGATCAGGCTCTGGCGGCGGGCACGAGCTGACTCTCGACGGCGGTCGGGCCGTCGAGGGGGAGCCGCATCTCGAGCTCGACACCCGAGCGGTCGACGATATCGAAGCCGAGCTTCCGGTAGACGGCGATGGCGGTCCGGTTGTCGCTGTCGACGTTGAGTCGGAGGGCCCGGTGGCCCGCCGCGGCCGCGTGGGCGATCGCGTGTCTGGTCAGTTCGGTGCCGAGTCCGCGGCCGTGGTACTCGGGGTCGACGTAGACGAGGAACTCGGGCTCGTCGCCGTCGTGGGGGGCGAACCCGGTGTGGCCGACGACCCGGTCCCCGTCCCACGCGAGCAGGTTGGTGCCGCGTCCGTGGAGCGTGGTCAGCCAGTCACGGATCCTCCGCTCGGTGGTCGGCGGGAGCCCCATCGAGCGGTGCTCCTGCGGATACTCGCGGTACATCTCCACGAGTTCGTCCGGAGGGTCTTCGCTGGCCGGGAGCGACCTGATCAGGAACGCGGTTCCGTGCTTCCCGACGAATCGCGGACAGCGCGGCGGGCAGTACTGCGTGCCCTCGCAGTCGTCGACGTTCCAGCCCCCGCAAGCGTTCGTAACCATCCTGATATCACTGGTCAGTACTACGCCCCGGAGCACCGAGGCCACTCCCCCGCCTATACACGGGGTTTAAATACTCGGGCGGTCCGCCGGTCGTCATCGGTGTCGACGAAGCGGACGTGGTCTCCTCCGGAGGGGGAACCCGCTCAGACCGAGGACAGCGCTCAGACCGAGGACAGTCCAGTGTCCTCCTCGACGTCGTCGAGCAGTTTTCCGATGGTGTACTCCTCGGAGCCGGTCGGCGAGAGCACCACCCCCTCGAGTTCCGCGTCGAGGTCGGCGACGTCCGCCTGCTCGGTCTCCTGTTTGAGTTCGGCGAACGTCGCCATCGCGTCAGTCGGCTCGTCGGCCGGCCCCGCGTCCTGGTCCCCGGCACTGGCATCCTCGTCCGTCCTCCCACCCGGTCGAGTCTCGATCTGGAAGGGGTCGTCCGCAGTGTCCTCGTCCGCTGTCTCGTCGGGTGTCGTCTCCATCCCATCGTCGACCGCGGCACCGAACTCGAAGTCGCCGGTGGATTCGAAGCCCTCGGTCGGGTCGAACGACGACCCGACACCGAACGTACCGTCCGTACCCTCGTCGTCCAGACCGAACGCGTCGTCCGCATCCTCGTCGTCCAGACCGAACGCGCCGTTCGCAGTCGCGGTTGTCTCGGCTGCGGAAGTCGGGTCGTCGTGGCCGCGAACCGACGGCCGGTCGGTCGATGCATCGGCGGCCTCCGGGGCGGCCCCGTCGTTCGTGGGGGACGCCGACTCGAACACCGAGGCGGCGAACTCGTCCGGGTTCGGGTCCGCGGACGGCATCGCCGAACGGTGTGTCCGTGCCGCGACCGCGCCCGTCAGCTCTGTCACGACCAGCCCGGAGACGCGGTGGTCGTCCCCCAGTGCGGTGACGATGCGCTCGGCCTGCCAGTTCGTCCCGATGGCGACGTCGAGGACGCGCCACGCCCCGCCGTCGCGGTCGTCCGCGTCGGCGTACAGCACCGAGAGCGCGTTCGTCAGATCTTCGAGGACCGAGACGTCACGTCCGCCCCGGTACGCGGATTCGACCGACAGGCGGAGGTGGTAGTACCGGTCGTGCGCCTCCTCCGAGCCGCCGCCGGCGATGGCGTCGGCCGCCTCGTCCACGACGGCCCGCGGCGGCGCGTCGAGGCCGTCGCCGGGGTTCGGGAGTTCGGCGAGCGTCGGCACCGCTACGTCGTCGGCGTGGAGTGCCTCGTCGGGAACGTGCTCTGCGACCGCGGCCGTCTCTGCGGCGTGGCCCGTACCCGTGAGGAGCGTCTCGTCGAGCACCCGTGGCTCGGTGTCGTTTGCGACGGCGCGGACGGACTCGACTGTCGGCGGCGTCAACAGCGACAGTGCGGTGTCGGGTGCATCCAGCCAGATGGCGAGGACGACCCGACGCGACTCGCCCGGGTCCAGTTCGCCCCGCCAGACGAGCTCGCCGCCGTCGTAGCAGCTCCAGCCGTCGCCGCCGTACTCCGGGTGGTAGCCGACCCGGTCGCTGCCGACCGTGGCCGGGAGCTGTTCGACGAGTCGCACCTCGGTTCGTCTCTCGCGTTCCGACCGGAGCTCGTACGAGATGGCCGGTAACGGTAACGACTCCACGTCCAGTCGTTTCGCGACGACGATGCCCCCCCGGGCGACCGTCATCCCGTGTCGACGGGTGTCCCCATTCGTGTGTTCCATTGTATCCCCCCTGCTTCGACTACTCTTATCTCAACTCGTCTATAGTTATATCTTTCCTACAATTGCGGGGAGCCGAACTGTTGCTTTTACGGAGGATAAACCGGGAACGATGCGGAGGGCGTTTCGAGGCTCCGGCTTCACCCACCTTTATTGCTCGCAGTCCGTACGGTACGACAGCATGACCCACGAGGAACGGGAGGCGATTCGATGAGCACCGCACAGTTCGCAGTCGACGGCGACGTCGCCATCGTCACCGGCTCGTCCAGCGGCATCGGCCGGTCAATCGCGGAGCGCTTCGCCGACGACGGCGTCGACGTGGTGGTCTGCTCGCGCGAACTCGACAACGTCGAACCCGTCGTCGAGGCTATCGAGGAGAGCGACCGACCCGGGAGCGCCCTCGCGGTCGAGTGCGACGTGACCGACCGCGACGCCGTCGAGGCGCTCGTCGAGGCGACCGTCGAGGAGTTCGGCGGCATCGACGTGCTCGTCAACAACGCGGGCGCGTCGTTCATGGCCAACTTCGACGACATCAGCGAGAACGGCTGGAAGACCATCGTCGACATCAACCTCACCGGCACGTACCACTGCACGCACGCCGCTGCCGAACACCTCAAGGAGAGCGACGGCAAGGTCATCAACCTCTCAAGCGTCGCCGGCCAGCAGGGCGCGCCGTGGATGAGCCACTACGCCGCCGCCAAGGCCGCCGTCGAGAACCTCACGAAGACGCTCGCGTTCGAGTGGGCCGACGACGACGTGCGCGTCAACTGCATCGCGCCCGGCTTCGTCGCCACGCCCGGCGTCGCCAGCCAGATGGGCGTCACCGCAGACGAGATAGACCGCGACGAGGTCAAGCGTCGCATCGGCCTGAGCGAGGAGATCGCCGACATCGCACAGTTCCTCGCGTCGCCGGCGTCGTCGTACGTCGTCGGCCAGACCATCACGGCCGGCGGGGTGCCGAACATCATGGAAAACCCCGACGTCTGAGCGGATGGCGGACTCCGCGGAGTCGTTCCTGGCTGCCCTCGCGGACGGGAACGTCGACGACGAGAACGTCGCCCAGGGATACGTCGCGGCTCTCGACCATCCCGACGTCGACGTTCGAAGGCAGGCCCTAGACGAGCTCTCAGCGGTGCTCGAATCGGCACCAGGGGAACGGGCCGAGATGCTGCGGGCGGTCGGCGAGGTCGTCCGCCACGACCCCCACGCCGCGGCTCGCAAGAAGGCGATTCCGAAGGTCAGGGGACTGTACTGGGAGTACCCCCTGGTGCTCCGGCGGGGCGACGTCGCGTCGTGGCTCACCGACGCCCTCACCGACGATGACGAGGCGGTTCGCCGGCGCGCTGTCGACCGACTGCGAACCGTCGCCAGACACGACCCGCAGGCCGTCGTCGCCGCCGGTGCCGTGGACCGGCTCGTGACGCTGCTCGACGAGTCGAGCGTGGACCGAACGACGGCGCTGGCCGTGCTCGCGGACGTCGCACCTTTGGACCCCGGCGCGGTCGCCGCGGCGGGCGGCCACGAGCACGCTCTCGCGGCCGTCGCGGACGAGACTGCGGTCGCGAAGGAGTGCGGAGAACTCGTCGGGCACGTCGGCGAGCACAGTCCTGGGGTGCTGACCGACGAGGACGTCCGGACGCTCGTCCAGACCGTCCAGCGGGCGGTCCACGACGCCACCGACCGTGAGCCTGGTCCGGCCGCAGGTGCCGCGATGGCGCTCGGGCGAATCGGCCGCGAACGACCGTCGCGGGTCGTCGAGGCGGGCGGCGTGGACGCGCTCGTCGACGCCGTCGAACTGCCCGGTGAGGACGCGATACAGACGCGCCGGGCGAGCCTTCTCGCGCTCGGTCGGCTCCGCGAGGCAGCCCCGTCAGCCATGGCGGACGTGGACCTCGTCGACCGCCACGTCGACCGCCTGCAGACCGACGATGCGAAGCAGGTCCGGGTCGGAGCCACGGAGTCACTGGTCCGACTCGCGACCCGGACGGACGCGGTGGACGTGGGGGACGCCGCGGCCGCCCTCGTGAACGTCCTCGACGGCGCGAAGGAGAACCGACGTGCTGCCGCGAGGGGGCTCGGTGACCTCGTCGAACACGCCGGCACTGCGGCACCGTTCCGGGACACGGGCGGGTTCGAGACGGTCGGTCGGTGTCTCGAACGGGGACTGCACCCGCAACCCGCCTTCCTGTCGCTTCTCGGGCGCATCGCCAGAGTCGACCCGGCTGCCGTGGCGGACGCCGAACCGATGGGCCACGCCGTCGCGGTGCTGGGGACCGCGGGGCTCGGGCAGGACGTCGACGTGGCCGAAGGTGTCCTGGCGAGCGACGCACGGGAGCGCGCCGCCCGCACGCTCGGGACGTTCGCGGTCACCGCACCCGACCCGCTCGCGGCGGCCGGGGGCATCGACGCACTGCTGGCCGGTGCCGACGGCCCGACCGGCGTGCACGAGCG
This sequence comes from Haloarchaeobius litoreus, assembly GCF_024495425.1. Taxonomy (NCBI): domain Archaea; kingdom Methanobacteriati; phylum Methanobacteriota; class Halobacteria; order Halobacteriales; family Halorubellaceae; genus Haloarchaeobius; species Haloarchaeobius litoreus. The sequence goes on from NZ_JANHJR010000001.1 coordinate 804,254, forward strand.
ACTCGCGGCCGCCACCGACGTGTCGAGCCGCATCCGCGCGGCGTGTATCGGCGCACTCGGTCGGTTCGCCGTCGCACAGCGGTCCAACACACGGCGGGACGACGCGCTCGCCGTCCTCGAAGCGGCCTTCGACGACGACCACGACGCGGTCTGGGGGACGGCGGCAGTCGCGCTCTGTCAGCCGGGGGTCGCGAGCGCGGTCGGGAGCGTCGAGCGACGGGCCGCCCGGGACCGATTGCGAACGGTGCTCGACCGCGGCGACGCCGACACGGTACTCGTCGACGCGCTCGCCGATTTCGGCGTTGACGACCCGGACAGCCTGGCACCGATGCGGGGAGCCATCCGGTCGCTGGGCGACGACGAGCAGTTCGGGGACGTCGCCCGACGGGCCCGGATACTCCGTGACGTCGACGCACCCTGGGCACGCGAGACCCTCGGCTCGCTCGCGACGTATCCCAACAAGAGGGTCCGTGAACTCGCCACCGACGTGGTCGACCACACCGAGTGAGTTCATCTCGGTTCCACGTTCTCTGCACGAAAATGGGGAGTAATCAAGTCCCCACGGGCCCAACGCCTGCAGTATCGTGACAGAGTATCACGTCCACCTGCCGGTCGCTGCACAGGACTCGGTACAGGACTTCGTCGACATGGCGGTCCGCGCCGAAGAGCTGGGCTACGACTTCGTCTGGCTGCCGGAGACCTGGGGCCGGGACGCCGTCACCGTGATGACGAGCATCGCCCACGCCACGGAGGAGGTCGGCATCGGCTCCTCCATCATGAACGTCTACTCGCGGTCGCCCGCGCTGCTGGCACAGACTGCCGCGACGCTCCAGGAGGTCTCCGACGGCCGGTTCCGCCTCGGCATCGGCCCGTCGGGCCCGGCGGTCATCGAGGGCTGGCACGGCGTGGACTTCGGCAACCCGCTCCGACGAACCCGCGAGTACGTCGACATCGTGAAGATGGTGCTGGAGGGGAAAGAGCTCGACTACGAAGGCGAGTACTTCAACCTCTCGGGCTTCCGGCTGCGCTGTGACGCGCCCGAGCCGCGCCCGAAGGTCGACGTGGCCGGCATGGGCCCGAAGGCCGTCGAGCTGGCGGGCCGGTTCTCGGACGGCTGGCACGCCATCCTGTTCACGCCGGAGGCGATGCGCGACCGCCTGGAGGATTTCGACCGCGGCGTGGAGATGGGTGACGGCGACCGGGCGGACAAGGACGTGACGCTCTCGCTGACCTGCGCCGCGCTCGAAGACGGCGAACACGCCCGCCACCTCACGAAGCAGCACTCCGCGTTCTACGTCGGTGCGATGGGCACCTACTACCGCGACTCGCTCGCCCGCCAGGGCTACGAGGAGGAGGCCCACCAGATCGCCGCGAACTGGATGAACGGCGACCGCGAGGCCGCACTCGAGGTCTTCACCGACGAGATGCTCGACGCCTTCACCGCCGCCGGCACGCCCGAGCGGGCCCGCGAGGAGCTGGCGAAGTTCGCGGACATCGACGGCGTCGACAACGTCAGCGTCGGCTTCCCCCGTGCAGCGTCGCGGGAGGAGATACACGACACGCTGGAGGCGCTCGCGCCCGGCCAGCACTGACGCGATGGAACGGAGTCCCCGCTCAGGGTGCCGATTCGCCGTCGGCCGTCTCGCCCGTGTTCCCCACGTCTCCAGAGGCGTCGGTACAGGAGCCAGTCGTCGCGCTCCCGAGCGCAGCCCGGGCGACGGCGCGCCCACCGTCGGCAGTACGTCCGACCGCGTCGAGCGCCCGCAGTAGCCGGGGGTCGGCATCCGGTGTCGCGTCGAACAGCGCCGTCTCCGCGGTCTCCAGCTCCGCGGCCAGCGATTCGTGGCGCGCGAGCAGGTCGGTCACCTCGTCGACAGTCGCACCTTCGAGCACCAGCTGGGTGGCGTCCTCGACGAGGGCCCGGGCGTCCGTCGCAACGTCGGCGAACACGGCTGCGAAGTGGTCCGGGAGCGGCCGATCGACCGACTCGGCGACCCGAGCGAGGGTGACGCTGTCGTCTGCGAGTCGCTCGTACTCCCGGGCGACCCGGCAGTGGGTGAACAGCACGGGGCGGCTCACCCCGAGGGCGTCGGTCTCCTCGAAGTCGCTGAGCGAGCGGTTGAAATGTCGGATGACCATGCCCGCGAGCCGGTGGACCTCGGCCGCGCGCTCGCGGCTGTCGACCGGCCCGGCGTCGTCCCTGCCGACGAGGGCGTCGACGACCGACCGGTGCATCGAGAGTGCGATGAACTGCAGCTGGAGCACGGACTGCTGGACCGAGACGTCGGCGGCGTCGAGCAGGCTTCGGACCGTGACGCCCTCCCCGTCGGCGGAGACGACCTGCAGTCCGACCGTATCGCGGGCGACGCTCTCGACCCGCCGTCGCTGGGCGTCGTCGAACCCGTCGGGTGCAGCCAGGGTCATCTCGTCGAAGCCGGCGGCGTACAGCCCCCTGAGCACCTGCTCGACGGTCTCGGACGACTCTGGACCGACCTCGACGGTGCGCTCGGCGAGGCCCTCGCCGTCTGTCCGGGCACTCCGGACGACCAGCGAACCGTCGTCGTGCGTGTAGATGTGGACGTCCTCGCCGGCCTCGATGTGGTGTTCGTGCGCCCAGTCCTTCGGGACCGAGACCGTGTAGGTCGACCCGCCGACCTTCTGTACCTTTCTCCGTTCCATCGTCAGTAGATGAGCGTCCGGTCGCTGTCGACCAGGTACGCCGTCCGCGCGGCGATGTTCACCGCGTGGTCGCCGATGCGTTCGAGGTCTCGAACGGTCAGCAGCAGCCGCGAGACGTCGTCGAGGACGCGCTCGACGGACCACGCGTCGGTGGCGTGTTCGCGCTCGATGAGCGCCCGGACGAGCCGGTCGCTCGCCCGAGCGCTGTTGGCGTCGACCTCGTCGTCACGGTCGGCCAGTTCGTAACACGTCTCGACGTCCCCCTCGATGTAGGCCGTCACGGCATCCTCGACCATCGCCAGGACGTCCTCGCCGAGGGCGACCACGTCGATCTCGGGCGCGCTGCTGCGCTGGTCGGTCAGCGCGTACGTCCCGAGGTTCGAGGCGAGGTCGCCGACCCGTTCGAGGTCGGTGATGACCTTGAACGAGGCCGCGACGACCCGGAGGTCCGAGGCGACCGGCTGCTGGAGCGCGAACAGGTCGAGACAGGTCGATTCGAGTGCGTCGTAGCGCCGGTTCACCTCGTCGTCGGCGTCGACGACGCGGCGTGCGGCCTCCTCGTCGCCGGAGAGCGCATCCACTCCGAGCGACAGTCGGTCGATGACGAGCTCACCCATCCCGGCGACGTCCGCCCGGAGGGTCGCCAGCTCGTCCCGGTAGCCCTCTCGTGCCACCGGGAATCACCCGAACTTGCCGGTGATGTAGTCGTCGACGCGCTGGCTCTCGGGGTCCTCGAAGATCTTCTCCGTCCGGTCGTACTCGACCAGCTCGCCCCCCGTGAGGAAGACGGCGGTCTGGTCCGAGATGCGGGCCGCCTGCTGCATGTTGTGGGTGACGACGACGACGGTGTAGTCCGCCGCCAGCTGCTCGATGAGGTCCTCGATCTTCGCGGTCGCGATTGGGTCGAGCGCGCTCGCGGGCTCGTCCATCAGGATGACGTCCGGGTCGACGGCGAGACAGCGTGCGATGCAGAGCCGTTGCTGCTGGCCGCCGGAGAGGCCGAGCGCGTTGTCGTCGAGCCGCTCGTTCACCTCGTCCCAGAGCGCGGCCTGCTTCAGACAGCGCTCGACGAGCGCGTCCTCGTCGTCGGTGTCGTCCCGGCCGAGGAGGCGCGCGAGCAGGCTCGTGTCGAGGTCGCCGTGCTTGCGCGGCCCGTACGAGATGTTGTCCCTGATGGACTTCGGGAACGGGTTCGGTGCCTGGAACACCATCCCGATGCGCTTGCGCAGCTCGACGAGGTTCGTGCGGCCGCCGTAGATGTTCTCGCCGTCGAACTCGACGGTCCCCGCGACGCGGGCGCTGCCGATGCGGTCGTTCATCCGGTTGAGCGACCGCAGGAACGTGGACTTCCCGCAGCCCGAGGGACCGATGAGTGCGGTGACGCTCTCCTCGGGGATGTCCATCGAGACGCTCTGGATGGCCTGCTCGTCCCCGTAGTACACGTCGAGGTCCTCGACCGAGAGCTTCGCCTCGCCCTCGAACTGGTAGTCGCTCCAGGCGTCCTCGACCGCCTCGTCCGTCTCGCCGGATGTGGTCAGCTGGCTGTCCGTCCCGTCGGTGTCGATCTGTCTGTTGCTACTCATAGTGCAGTTTCCTCCGGAAGTAGAGCCGGCTGGCGACGCCGATGGCGTAGAGCCCGAGGACGACCAGCAGGAGGACCAGTGCGGTCCCCCAGCCGAACTCCTGGTTGCTGTAGATCTCCGGCCGCGGGAACACTCCCGCGGTGATGGTGGAGTAGAGCTGGTACGGCAGCGCGCTCGCCGGTTCGAGCAGCGCGTGATTCGTCACGAACGGTGGCTGCGTGCTGAACTCGAACCCCCCGACGACGTTCGGACTCGAACTGGGGTACGGCGCGCCCCCGAAGACGAGCAGCAGCGGTGCCGTCTCGCCGGCGATGCGGCCGACGCCGAGGATGATTCCGGTGATGGTGCCGGGCATCGCCGCCGGGACGACCACGCTGCGGATGGTCTGCCACCTGCTCACCCCGAGGGCGGCGCTCGCGTCGCGGTACTCGTCCGGGACCGCCTTGATCGACTCCCGGCTGGTGATGAGGACCAGCGGGAGCAGCATGAACCCGAGGACGAGCTGGCCGACGAAGATGGAGTTCCCGCCGCTGATCCGCGGGACGAGGAACGCCAGCCCGAACAGCCCGAACACGATGCTCGGCGTGCTCCAGAGGCCGTTCGTCGCGACTTCGACGACCTGCGTGAACCGGCCCTGTTCGGCGTACTCGGTGAGGAACACTGCCGCGCCGACGCCGAGGGGCACGGCGAACAGCACCGCGCCGAACACCAGCCAGAGCGTGCCGACGACGGCGGGCATCACGCCCGGCGTCTCGACGAACAGGCTGCCGGTGACGTTCGTGACGAACGGCACCTCGACGAACGGGACGCTGAGACCGGTGAACGGGACGTTCAGGTGGCCGCCGGTGAGGCTCGCCCCGGTCAGGAACGTGTCGAGGCCGTTCTTCACGATGAACCAGACGAGCAGCGCCAGCACCGACAGCATGCTGCCGACGATGGTGGCGATGATGTAGAACGCGCCCGCCTCGCGGCCCTGCGCACCGAAGCCCTCCTTCGCCTTGCCGGCGCTCCACGCGCCGAGCAGCGCCGCGCCCGAGACGAGCAGCGGGACGAGCTCGCTGCCGGGGAAGACGGCGCCGGTCCACTCCGCCTCGTACACCCAGGTCGCGTCGAACACACCGGCGACGATGAGGCCGCCGAGAACGGCGAGCAGCAGTGCCGACGGGACCGTCGACCCGATGTCCTCGCGGGGAAGCGTCGCCATCAGCAGTCCGGCCGCGCCGAAGACGAGCGCCACCGGTCCCCAGTAGACGATGGAGTCGCCGATGTACTGCAGCGCGACGGCCATGCCGATGAGCGCCCAGAGCGTGCCGAAGACGATGCCGACTGGCAGTCCCGCCGTCGACGACGGGGTCGTATCGACGTAGCCGACGCGAGAGAGGACACCGATGCCGGCGACACCGGCCGCCATCAGCAGCAGTGCGACCCCGAAGAGCGTCAGCACCGTCATCCCGAGCACCGTCCGCGACTCGTCGAGCCACTGGAACGTGGTGGCCCAGGTCGCGAGGAACGTCAGGAAGGCGAGGCCGAGCACCGGCAGCGCGACCTGCCGCCCGAGCGTCGAGCGACCGGCGCGCAGCTCGGTCTCCGTGGCGTTGCTCATCTACCGCTCACCCCCGAGCTTCTGCTGCATCCGCCACTCGACCCACTGGGAGGTGACGCTGAGCACCATCACCATGAAGAAGAGGACGACGCCACCGGCGAACAGCGCGCTGAGGTGGATGCCGCTCGCGTTGCCGCCCTCGAAGGCGATGACGGTCGTCAGCGTCTCGCCGTAGTTCGAGAACACGTCGAACGCCGGCGACGGGAACCCCTTCGTGTGCGAGAGCATGACCGTCGCGGCCATCGTCTCGCCCATCGCCCGGCCGACGCCGAGCAGGACACCCGCCGAGACGCCCGACAGCGCCGCGGGCAGGGTGACGCTCTTGGTCGTCTGCCACTCCGTCGAGCCCATCGCGAGCGAGCCGCTCTTCATCGACTCCGGCACCGTCGAGATGGCGTCCTCGGCGACGGTGACGACCGTCGGGAGCGCCATCAGCCCGATCATGATGCCGGCGGCGAAGTAGCTCCCGATGGTCGGGGTGCGGAACTCCGCGTAGAAGTACTGGTTCAGGATGGTCAGCCCGATGAAGCCGTACGTGATGGAGGGGATGCCGGCCATCAGCTCGATACCCGGCTTGACGACCTCGCGGACCGTCGACGGGGCCATCTCGCTGATGAAGATGGCCCCGGCGATGCCGAAGGGTGCCGCGATGACGGTCGCGACGAGCGTCGTCAGCGCCGTCCCCATCATCATCGGCGTCAGCGAGTACACGCCGCCCTCGGAGGGCGTCCAGAGCGGTTTCTCCGTCCGCGTGAACACGCCGGGTCCCATGTGCTCGACGATGCCGACCGACTCCCACAGCAGGAAGCCGACGATGAGCGACAGTATCGACACCGTCGCGATGGTGGTGAGGAACGTCAGGGCCTTCGCGACCTCTGCCTGCTGGCGCTGCCAGCCGACCGCGATGACGGCGACGAACGCGAGCAGCGGCACGACGGTCCACCGCGACCCTCGGAAGAACATCGCGAAGGTCGCAAGCGTCGTGAATCCCACGGCCGCGTGGAACACCAACGCCTCGTCGTCTGTTCGAGCGCGGTACGCACGTGCCCGCCGGGGAACGCCCCGGACGAACTCGCCCGCGCGGTTCTGTATCTGTTGTAGCATTCGTACTGAAATATCGTGGTGGATGACGGATTCCCGTCGTCGGGAACCGGGTCGTCAGTAGTTCGAGGCCGCGACCTTCTCCCGCTCGGTCTCCAGACGGTCCGACGGGAGCTTGAAGTAGTTGTTCCCGGCGACGAAGATCTCCTGCCCGAAGTCGCTCAGACAGAAGTTGATGAACGCGGCCTCCTTTCGCGAGGTGTCCTCGTAGGTGTAGGCGTGCAGGTCCCGCGAGAGCGGGTAGTCCGCCGCGCCGAGGTTCCGCCCGTACTCGTACAGCGTGCCGTCGATCTCCAGCCCGATGGCGGGCGTGTCCTCCGTGACGAACGCGAGCGCGATGTACGAGATGGCGTTGTCGGCCTGCGCGATGGCCTGCTGGAGCTGCTGGTTCTGGCCGAAGCGCTGGTCCGGCTCGATGGGTGCCTCCGGGTCGCCGAAGACGTTGTTGCGGAACGCGGTGTCCGTCCCGGAGCCGACCGCGCGGCCGAGCGCGAGGATGTCGCGGTCCGGGCCGCCGAGCTCGCTCCAGTTCGTGATGTCCTGCGTGTAGATGTCGCGCAGTTCGTCGATGGTGATCTGTTCGACGCCGGCGTCCTTGATCTCCTTGCTGACGACGATGGGCTGGCCGTCGACGCCGACGACGTGGTCGACGAAGCCGTCGAGGCCCTCGGCGTTCTCGCCGAGCTCGGACTCGGCGGACGAGCTCGCGTCGCCGATGTCTACGCGACCCTCCATGACGCCCTCGATGCCGGTGCCGGAGTGGCTGAGGGCGATGCTCACGCGGAACGGCGGGCTGGAGCGCTCACCGGTCGCCTCGTAGCCGTACTCGCTGGCGAAGAAGTCGGCGAGGCGCATGTCGGTGCCGTACTCCTCGGCCCACTCGGACGGCCAGTAGTCGCCGTCGCCGGCCTCCGGGTTGGAGTTCCAGTAGCTCGCCGCGGTGTTCGTGATGGGGAACACCGTCGAGGAGCCGTCACCGGTCAGGACCGTCGTGTCGAGCCCGGACTCGTTGCTGTCGTCGTTGTTCTGCGTATCCTGGTCGCTGTTCTCGGTCCCCGGTGCCCCGTTCTGGTCGTCGTCGTCCCCATCGCTGGACTGGGAACAGCCAGCCAGCATGGTGAGTCCCGCGGCCCCTGTCGACAGGAGGAACTTCCGGCGTGATGCCACCTCTTCCAGACGCGTCGAGTCCTGCGTCATCAGGTGGATGAAAACGAGTGGTATGTAAAGCGGTTTATAATAGTGGCACCGATAGAACGGTTCCCCTCTGCACCACCAAGTACCGGTACGTACGGTACGTCGCCGGTAAGTGCCCTATTGGGCAGTATATAGGAGTACGTATATCGGGGCTCGTCTGCTGAAACAGCGGCCCAGGGACGTGTCAAGAAAATACTATTACTGGCGTGGGGGCCTCGCGAGTCCGCCCTGCGGTCCGGTCCGTCGCGGTGGTTCCGACGTGCCAACGATTTTCACGCACCCCACCGACGAAAGTGATATGACCGAGTACACCGGCGCGGACCTGTTCGTGGACACGCTCACGGAGTACGGCATCGAGTACGTCTTCGGCAACCCCGGCACGACCGAGCTCCCGGTGATGAACGCGCTCGTCGAGTCGGAGCTGGAGTACGTGCTCGGCCTGCACGAGGACGTGGCCGTCGGCGCGGCGGCGGGCTACGCGAGCGTGCGGCGGCAGCACGCGGACGAACTCGACGGGCTCCCGGCGGGCGTGGTGAACCTCCACGTCGCACCGGGCACCGCCCACGGACTGGGGAACCTCTACGGCGCTGCGATGTCGGGCGCGCCGCTGGTCGTCACGGCGGGCAACCACGAGCGCGACTTCCGGGCCGAGGAGCCCATCCTCTCGGGCGACCTCGTCGAGCTGACCGACCAGTTCACGAAGTGGTCCGACGAGGTGCTGTCGGTCGAGGCGCTGCCGCGGATGCTCCGCCGGGCGTTCCGCGTCGCCTGCACGCCGCCGACCGGCCCCGTCTTCCTCGGGCTCCCGATGGACGTGATGCGCGAGGAGACGGAGCTGACACCCGAGCCCATGGGTGGGACGGTTCAGAACCCCGGTCGCGGCGACCCCTCGGCCATCGAGGACGCGGCCGACGCCATCGCTGCGGCGGACAATCCGGTCCTCGTCGTCGGCGACCACGTCGGCCGCCACCGGGCCTGGTCCGGCGTCGAACCCGTCGATGCGGCGGTCGACCTCGCCGAGGCGGGCGGGATGCGCGTCCACGGCGAGATCCTGGGCTACGAGGTGAACTTCCCGACCGACCACGAGCAGTGGGTGAGCCACGTCCCGCCCAGCGAGGACGTCGCCTCGACGCTGTTCCACACGGATACGCTCGTGTTCGCGGGCTGTTCGACGAACACGACGCTCTGGGGTCACGAGAACCCGCTCGTCCCCGAGGACGCGACGGTCGTCGACCTCACGGACGAGCCGTGGGAGGGCGGGAAGAACCACCCGGCGACGGTCGTCACGGGCGACCTCGGCCACGTCATGGACGAACTGGCGGATGCAGTCGCAGCGCGCGTCGACGACGAGACGCGCGACGAACGGCTCGTGCAGGTCGACGCGATGAAGCAGCTCGCCGCCCAGCAGATGGACGCCATGGGCGAGGACGAGGCCCCCGAAGGCGACAGCCGGGGGTCGAAGGCCGACCTCGTCGACGCGATGCACAGCGTCGCGCCGGACGCGCTCGTGATGGACGAGGGCGTCACGGCCCGCTACGCGCTGCTCACGCGGTGGGACTTCGCACCCGGCCACCTGTTCGGCAACAAGGGCGGCGGCCTCGGCTACGGCCTCCCCGCCGCGGTCGGCGCGGCGCTCGCGGAGGCAGAGCGCGACGACCCCCGGACCGTCCTCGGATTCGTCGGCGACGGCTCGTACCTCTACTACCCGCAGTCGCTCAACACCGCGGTGCGCCACGACCTCGATCTGACGGTCGTCGTGCCCGACAACCGGAACTACCGCATCCTGAAGGACAACACGGCGGCCATCTTCGGCGGCGACGTCGACGACTACGACTACGTCGGCATGGACTTCGAGCCGCCGGTCGACCTCGCCGCGAACGCCGAGAGCCACGGCGCGACGGGCTTCACCGTCGCGGACGGCTCCGAGCTGGCGGCGACCATCGCGGAGGCCGTCGAGACGGCCGGGCCGACGGTCGTCGACGCGTTCGTCCACGACTGACCGCGGGTCGGACGACTGACCGCGTGACGACTCAGAGCGCGAGCGCGTGGCAGGTGCCGTCGAGCGTCGCGACGTAGGCAACGCCGGCGGCCGCGTCGAGCCCCTGGACGGCCGTCTCGGGCGTGAACGTCCAGCGGTGCGTCGCGTCGGCCGCGAACGCGTCCAGTCGCTCGCGTTCGTCGCTCCAGACGAAGACCGTCTCCCCGACGCTGGTGAGTCTCGGGCGGGACCCCGGGACGGAGAACGAACCGACGTGCTCGTCGGCGAGCGTTCGGACCTGGTAGCCGTCGGTCGTGGCGACGGCGAAGCGGTCGTCGCCGACGGCCGCCAGCCCGTAGCCCTCGCCGAGTCCGTCGTCGGTCCAGCGTTCTGTGCCGGTCGCGGCGTCCAGTCCGACGAGCCCGCCGGCATCCGTCCGTGCGACGACGAGGTCGCCGACCCCGATACGTCCGGTCACGTAGCTCTCGGAGGGCCGATATCGCCAGTTCACCGTTCCCGTTGCAGGGTCGAGCGCGACGACGCCGTCGGCCTCGACCACGACGCAGCCGCCGGCCAGGAACGGCACCGCGCCGAACAGGTTCAGCGGGTCGGTGCCCTCGAAGGTCCACTCGACCGTCCCGTCGGTGGTGATGGCGTGCAGCCCCGTCGCGCTGGAGAGCAGACAGTGGTCGTCGAGCGGGAGGCCGTCTGTCGCGTCCCCGATTTCACGGGTCCAGCGCGTCGAACCGTCGGCCGTGTCGACGCCGGCGCTGTACGCACCCGGGCCGATGGCGTCGTCGTTGCTGCCGACGAACACGGTGCCGTCGACGACGCCGCAGACGGTGTACCAGGCGCTGAGTGCGTCGTCGGTGAACCGCCAGCGACCGCTGCCGTCGCGGTCGAGCGCGAACACCTCGTAGTCGACGCCGGCCGTGCCGCGGTCGTAGCCGCCGGTGACGTAGACACCGTCGTCGGTGACGGTCGGTCGGCCCCCGACGGGTTTGTCGGTCTCGAACGCCCACTGCTCGCTCCCGTCCGCGGTCGCGAGGGCTGACAGGTGGTGACCGCTCTCGTCGCCGGAGTCGATGCCGCCCCCGCCGTCGCTGCCGAGGAACACCGTCCCATCGCGGACGAGCGGCGCGTTCGTCGTCGCCTCGCCGACGCTGGCCGTCCAGCGGACCTCGGGGGTGTCGGTCGGCCCGTCGCCGCCGTCGTCGGGGGCCTGCGTCTCGGTCGGCGTCGCGGTCTCGGTGTCGTCGGTCCGTCGGTCTGCGGGCGTTGCGTCCGTCGTACAGCCGGCCAGTCCTGCGGTGACGGCGCTCGCCGTGGCGACGAGCACCCGTCGTCGGGAGGGCGTCATGTTCCCTGGATGAGTTCCGGTGGGGGTATGTCTTGTCGTAGGTACAACCCGCCTTTCACCCCGAACGGTTTATCGGCGACCGGCCGAACACCTCGGGCATGAGCGACCTGCTTCACGGGGACCGCTTCGACAGACTCCCGTTTCTGGTGGCGCTGCTGGCGGTCGTCGTCGCCGTCGTCGGGAACTTCGTCGGTGCGTACACGCTCGCGCTGGTTCTCTTCGCGCTCGGGTTCGTCGTGCTCGTTCCGCTCACGTACCTGTACGCCGACGCCCTCCGTCGGCTGTTCGGCCGCGACCGGGGGAAAGACGACGGACCGGACCCGACCAGCGACGCGCTCGCGGAGCTCCGCCGGCGGCACGAACGGGCGGAGCTGACCGATGCCGAGTTCGAACGGCGGGCCGCACGAATCCGGGCGGTCGACGCCGGTGCGCCGGGGGACGCACAGGGGCCTGCGGACGGAGCGTCGTCCGGGACCGCGGATGACACGGACCGATAGAGAGTTAGCCCTGGCGAGCGGGTGGTTACTTCAGCTGATAGCACAAATGGGTAGACATGACCGACACGGAGGGACCGCGGCGGACCGGCCCAGATTCGTGACGGGGTACCGACCGACGGACGTGGCAGCGCGCCACGACGAGGGTGCAACCGAGCTGGCGGACCGGGACCGGTCGGGCGGGCGACGATGACCGACCTCCTGTTCTGGGGGCTGGTCGTGGTGGCCACCCTGACCAGCCTCGGCACCGCGTGGACGCTCGGGGCGAACAGCAACTCGCCGCCCTTCGCGCCCGCCATCGGCGCGAACGCGGTGTCGACGATGAAGGCCGCGTTCCTCATCGGCATCCTCGCGGCGCTCGGTGCGCTCACGCAGGGCGGGAGCATCTCCGAGACCGTCGGCGCGGGGCTCATCGACGGCGTCGCCATCTCGTCGCTGGCGGCGACCGCGGGGCTGCTGACGGCGACGGCGTTCATGGCGTTCGGCATCTACTCGGGCTATCCGGTGCCGGCGGCGTTCGCGACGACCGGTGCGATGGTCGGTGTCGGCCTCTCGCTCGGTGGCGACCCCGCGGTCGGGACCTACCAGCGCATCGCGACGTTCTGGCTGCTCGTCCCGCCGGTCTCCGGAGGGCTGGCCTACACCACGGCGACGCTGTTGCGTCGTGACGACATCCCGGAGACCGTCAGTATCCCGCTGCTCGCCGGTGTCGTCGGCGGTATCGTCGCCAACATCCGGCTGAGCGTCATCCCCTCGCCCACGGGGGCCGAACAGGAGTCGCTCGCGGGCTTCGTCGCGGGGTCGCTCCCGTCGCCCACGATCGGCGAGGTCGACGTGCTCCTGCCGGTCGTGACGCTCCTCGTCGCCGTGGGGAGCTTCCAGTTCATCCGCCGGCGGACCCAGGTGTCCGTCGACAGGGGCATCAAGAGCTTCCTGCTCATCCTCGGGAGCATCGTCGCGTTCTCCAGCGGCGGGAGTCAGGTCGGGCTGGCGACCGGCCCGCTGGAGAACCTCTACGGGACCGAACTCGGGCTCCCGGGTATCGCCCTGCTGACCGTCGGCTCGGTCGGCATCCTCGGCGGGGCCTGGATGGGCGCACCGCGACTGCTGCAGGCGACCTCGCGGGAGTACGCCCAGCTCGGGGTGCGCCGGTCCATCGCGGCGCTCGTCCCCGGGTTCATCATCGCGCAGGCCGCCATCCTGCTGGGTATCCCCATCTCGTTCAACAACATCATCATCTCGGGCGTCATCGGCGGCGGGCTGGCCGGCGGCTCGGCTGGCGTCTCCAGGCGGAAGATAGCGACGACGCTCGTCTTCTGGGTGCTCACGCTCGGCACCTCGGTCGTGCTCGGCTTCGTCGTCTACCGGGTGTTCGCGTTCGTGCTCGGCAGTGCGGCCTGAGCCTTCCACCACCGGTCCGTCGGTCCCGGACGGCGGTCGTCGGTCCCGGACGGTGGTCGTCAGTCCGGGACGGCGGTCGTCAGTCCCGGACGACGGTCACGGTCATCGTCGCCTCGCTCACGACCGACGTGGCGACGGTCCCGAGCAGGCGCGCCGCGAGCCCGGAGCGGTCGCCGCCGTGGCCGCCCATGACGATGTGGTCGACGGCGTGGGCGTCGGCGTAGTCGACGATGGTCTCGGCGGGATCGCCGGTCTCGACGGCCGTCTCCACGGTGCGGCCGTACTCCTCGGCGCGGCGCTTCCCGCGCTCGATTATCTTCTCGGCGCGGTCCTCGGCGGCGTCCTCGCGGTCCGCGTCCGCATCGAGGATGCCGCTCTCGCTCATCGAGCTGTCCAGCGGCGTGACGACGTTGAGCACCGTCGTCCGGCAGTCGAACGTCGAAAGCGTGTGGACGAGCGCCCGGTCGGCCAGCGGCGAGCCGTCGAGCGGGACGAGGACGTGAGAGGGGGTCATTCCGCGCCCTCGTCGCGGACCCGTCGTCCATCGACCGTTTCGGGGAACATCTTCCCGGGATTGAGCGTGTCCGTCGGGTCGAGTGCGCGCTTGACCTTCCGCATTGCCTCGACGGTGGCCTCGCCGTGCTCGCGGACGAGGAACTCGCGCTTGCCGAGGCCGATGCCGTGCTCGCCGGTGCAGGTGCCGCCGCGGTCGATGGCGAACTCCACGATCCTTCGGTACGCCTCCTCGCCGCGTTCGACCTCCTCGGGGTCGTCCTCGTCGACCAGCACGGAGTAGTGGACGTTGCCGTCCCCGGCGTGGCCGAAGCACGGGATGAGGAGGTCGTGCTCGTCGGCGAGCCCCTTCGCGTAGCGGATGGCGTCGCCGTAGTGTGAGATGGGGACGGTGATGTCGCCGGGGTGCAACGGGGTCAGCTCGGGGTCCCACGACTGCATCGCGTAGGCGAGGTCCTTGCGGGCCTGCCAGAGACCGTCCATCCCCCCGTCGGCCTCGGCGACCTCGAACAGCGTCGCGTCGTGGGCCGCGAAGACGGACTCGCAGAAGGCGACCTCCTCGTCGACGCCGTGGTTGGCGTGGAACTCGAAGAAGACGGTCGGTCGGTCGGGCAGGTCGGTGCCGGAGTAAGCGTTGGCCATCATCGCGCTCTCGGCGTCGATGAGCTCGAGCTTCGCCACGTCGACGCCTGACTGGACGGCGTCCTCGACGGCGGCGGTGGCGTCGTCGAGCGTCTCGAACTGCGCGCGCCCGCCGCGGACCTGGGCGGGCCGGCCAGCGAGTTCGAGGGTGGCCCGCGTGACGACGGCGAGCGTCCCCTCGCTGCCGATGAGCAGGTCGCGCAGGTTGTAGCCCGACGAAGTCTTGACCGCCTTCGAGCCGGCGGTGACGACGGAGCCGTCGGCGAGTACGGCCTCCAGTTCGAGCACCCAGTCCGCGACCTCGCCGTACTTCACCGTCTGCATCCCGCTTGCAGCGTTCGCGATCATCCCGCCGACGGTCGAGATGCTGCCGGAGGATGGCAGCGGCGGGAACAGCAGGCCGTGCTCACCCGCGGCGTCGTCGACGGCCGAGCCGAAGATGCCCGGTTCGACGTCGATCTGGAAGTCCTCGGGCCGCACGTCGAGTACCGCGTCCATCCGGGTCAGGTCGAGGCTGATGCCGGCGTGGGCCGGCACCGCGTTGCCCTCCAGACTCGTGCCGGCGGCGTAGGGGGTGACGGGCAGGTCCTGTGCCGTCGCGGCTTCGAGGACCGCCGAGACGTCCTCGGTCGACTCGGGGTACACCACGGCGTCGGGTAGCACCTCGTCGCCGGGCTTCGTCCCCCAGTCGCTGTCGTGGGCCTCGCGTGTCGCCTCGGCGAACGACACCTGGTCGTCGGCAAGGTCCAGGTCGCCGAGGAACGAGCAGTCGTTTGTCATGCTCCCACGTGGGGCGAGACGGGCGATAAAACTGTCTCCGGCGACGGCGGTTGCCGGCACCCCGACACGCGATGAACACTGAACTGGTGGACGGTTTCGCCGGTTCGCCGATACTTTTCCCCGCGGCGCGCCAATATGGTTTCGAACATGCGAGCCATCCAGGTCACGGAGTACGGCGGGAGCGACAACATCGAGGTCGTCGAGCAGGAGAAACCGGAGCCCGGTCCGGGCGAGGTCCGCATCGAGGTCGAGGCCGCTGGCATCAACTTCGCGGACATCATGCAGCGCCGCGGGCACTACCCGGGCGGACCGGACGCGCCGTTCGTCCCCGGCTTCGAAGCCGCGGGCACCATCGACGCCGTCGGCGAGGGCGTCGGCATCGAGGTGGGCGAGCGCTACGTCGGCATGGTCGGCGTCGGCGGCTACGCCGAGTACGCCGTCACCGAGGCGGACTCCCTGTTCCCCATCCCGGAAGGCATGAGCTTCGCGGAGGCCGCGGGCTTCCCCGTGCAGTTCCTCACCGCCCACAACTGCCTGTTCGAGTGGGGCGGGCTGGAGGAGGGCGAGTCGGTGCTCATCCAGGCAGCGGCCGGCGGCGTCGGCACCGCCGCCGTCCAGCTCGCCGACCGCGCCGGCGCGGAGGTCTTCGGCACCGCGAGCACGCAGGAGAAGCTCGACCTCGCCGCGGAGCTGGGCTGTGACCACCCCATCAACTACACCGAGGAGGAGTTCGTCGAGATCGTCACGGAGGAGACCGACGGCGTCGGCGTCGACCTCGCGCTCGACGGCGTCGGCGACGACGTGTTCTCGGACTGCATCCGGGCCACGAAGGACTTCGGCCGGATCGTCCCCTACGGCGCGGCCAGCGGCGTGCCCGGCACGCTCGACACCAGCGAGATGTTCTTCCGCAACCAGTCGGTCATCGGCTACCACCTCGGCCGCGCGATGGCCCGCAAGCCCCAGAAGGTGCTCGAGGCGGTGCCGGACCTGACGCAGGGCCTGACCGAGGGCGAGCTCGAAGTCGTCGTCGGCAAGACGTTCGCGCTCGAGGACGCCCGGGAGGCCCACGAGTACATCGAGGACCGCAAGTCCGTCGGGAAGGTCGTCCTGGAACCGTAGCGTCGCAGTTCTCGGCCTGTCTCACGGCAGTGGCTCGATGTCGTCCCGAAGCCCGTCGAGGACGACGAACCGCTCGTCGCGCAGCCGTTCCAGCCACCCGAGCAGCCGCGCCGCCCAGCGGAGCTTCCGGCGCTTCATCGGCCCCACGTCGGGGTCCTCGAACGTCCAGCCGGGGAACGACAGCCGTGCTGCGCCGGCGTGGTCCGCGAGGAACGCTGCCCGGTCGCCGTCGGTGAAGCCGCCGAAGTTCCGCACGTGGGCGACGGGCGCGGCCTGGGTCGTCGGCAGCACTGGCCCGTCGGGAAGTTGGGGGACCACCGACCGCACGCGCTCGACGTTGTCGCCGTGGGCGTGGACGGCGACGGGTGTCCCTGCCGCCGCAAGGTCGCCGGCGAGTTCGGGTTCGCCGTCGAGGTCGGTGATGTAGACGTCGACCGGGACGTCCCGGTCACGGCAGACCGCCGCCGCGGAGGAGGCAGCAACGACCCTGTCGGCGTCGCTGGCATCAAGGTCCGCCGCGAGGGTCGGTCCGGCACCGCAGATGGCGACGTGCTCGCCGTCGAGCACCGAGAGCCGTGACTCGTTGAAGGGCGTCGTCAGCTCCGCGAGCACGTCGCGAGCGCGCTCGTCGCTCGCCCGGTCGAAGCCGAAGTCCGCGAGGATGGACTCGTAGACGGGCTCGAAGGTCTCGAACTCCATGGCTGTAGCTGTGGGACGTAGTTCCAAGATAACCGTTGGTGTGGGCCGGAATTGCCTCGTGTGAGTACCCCTACCCGAGAGGCCCTCCCGGCTTCCACCCCCACCTTCTGAACCCACCGGTATAAGTTTTCTCTTACCGAGTTATACCGACGATAACCGTTCGTTAGATACCCCTCCCCGCCGAATTCGAGAGATATCAGACTCGCCACCTTCCGCCGGCCGGCCACCGGTCGGTGGCGGCGGCACCCAGCAGTCGGGTCACTCCAGCGCCGACGCGACGGCGTCGAGGACGACCCCCGCCCCCTGGGTCTCGGCGGGCTCACCGACGAGTGACGCGAGCGCGGCGTGGGTGCCGACGAGCAGCCCGCCGTCGCCGTCGGCGTTCGTCACGAAGGTCGCATCGGCGTCCGTCGCGAGTGCAACGAGCTCCTCGCACGCGCCATCGGAGAGCCCATCGACCTCGAACACCGCGAGGGTCGCGAGGGCGGCCACGTCACCCGTGCCGAGCCGCTCGACGTGGCGACGCACGTCGGCTTCGGTCACGACGTCCAGCTCCTCGACGGTCACGCTTCCCTCGTGGCTCCGGTGTCGCTCGGGCAGGAACGCGTCGCCGACGGCGGCGGCGTCGACCGTCTCCCGCACGTCGTGGGTCCGGATGACGTGTGCGCCGCGCTCGATGGCCATCGACGTGGCCGCGAGGGAGACGGCGAGTGCGTCCTCGGTCGAGCGGCCGGTCAGCGAGCGGAGGAAGTTCTTCCGGTTGATGGAGACGAGCATCGGCTGGCCGAGCCCGCGGAACTCGCGGAGCCGCCTGAACGTCTCGCGGTCGTCCACGACTGTCTTGGCCTCGGACCAGCCGCCGAACGCCGGGTCGACGATGGTGTTGTCGGGCAGGCCGTTCTGCTTGAGCGCCTCGTACACCATGTCGACGTAGTCCGCCTGCTCGGCCCAGTCCCCTCCCTTGCGCTCGGCCCAGGGCGTCTCCTCGACAGCGCCGGGGCGCGCGAGGTCCGGCGGGCTGGCCATCTTCGCGACGGCGACGCCGTACTCCTCGGCGACGTGAGGCATCTCGGGGTCGGCGAAGCCCGCGATGTCGTTGATCATGTCGAAGCCGCCGTCGAGGGCCGCCTCGGCGACCTCGTGGTAGCGCGTCTCGATGGACCAGATGGGGTCCGCCGACGTGTGCTCGATGACCGACAGCGCCACGCCGAGCCGCTCCAGCTCCTCCTCGGCGGTGAGGACCTCGAAGCGCTTGTTGGCGGATTCGAGCCCGACGTCGACGATGTCCGCGCCCTCTGCGACGAGCTCGTCCTCGACGTACGCCGCGGCCGCCGCCGGGTCGTCGAACACGCTCGGGTCGTACGGCGATTCGGCGCTCACGTTCAGCACGCCCATGACTCGTGTCGGGTGGTCGTCCCCGATAGCCAGTCCGGCGGCGTCGACGTTCTGCATACCAGCACTGGGGACGCTGAGGCTGAAAAGGGCCGTGTTCCCCGGTTGGGCTGCCGCAATCCCGGGCCCGGGCGACGCCCGTCCCGGATAGGGACAGCGGCGCTCTGTGCCAGCGAAAACCTCTCAAACACCCGGAACCGAGTGGCGGACGTGAACCGAGAGCGACTCCTCCCGGTCGTCCTCGCGCTCGTCTGCGTGGTCGCGCTCGCACTCGTCGCGGCGAGCGTGGTCGACCCCGCCGATGGTGGTGGCGGCGGGTCGACCGTCAGCGACCCGCAGGGTGGGGACGACCGCAGCTCCGGTGGGGGCGGCGACGCCAACCGCGAACCCCTCACCGAGCCGGGTGAGTTCGTGTTCAGCCTGGGCCTCTGCGTGCCGTTCCTGCTCAGTGGCGAGTTCTTCGTGCTGGCCATCGGTGTCGCACTTCTCCTCTGGGCGGTGCTGGCGTACCGGAGCGACGCGTTCGCCGCCTCCGCCTCCATCGTCGCGCTCGGGTTCCCCGCCTTCTTCGTCTGGATGCTGCTGACGAGCTGCTCGCAACCGACCGAGGTCCCCGACTCGGTCACGTTCATCCCGTCGAAGCCCGCGCCGCCGAGTACCGGCGGCAACGCGTCGTTCGGGGTCGTGCAGGACCCGGGCGTCGTCATCACCCAGCCCCCCGTCGTCCTCGTGCTGCTCGTGGCGACGGTCGTCGTCGGCATCGTCGGCTTCGTCGTCTGGGCGGACAGCGACGACGAGGAACCCGAGGAGCCCCCCGAGCACGAGGGCGACGCCGAGGCGGGGCCCGAGGCGCGGGCCGCCGCCATCGGCACCGTCGCCGGGCAGGTCGCCGACCGGCTCGAACGCGACGCCGGGACGGAGAACGAGGTGTTCCGCGCGTGGGTCGAGATGACCCGGCACCTCCCGGTCGACCATCCCCGGTCGAGCACTCCGTCCGAGTTCGCCGATGCGGCCGTCGACGCGGGCGTCGCCCGCGAGGACGTGGCCGAGCTCACGGCGCTGTTCGAGGAGGTGCGCTACGGCGGCGAGCCGGTGACGGCGGACCGCGCAACCCGCGCAGTCGACGCGCTCCGACACATCGAGGACGAGTACGGCGAGGCGTCGTGATTCCGGGGGTTCGGGGCCGTCACGGCCGTCGAATCGTCGCCACAGGCCGCGTTTGAGTTAACGAAAGCGTTAGGTGGGGTTTGGCGGAACAGTGGGCCGTGAACAGACGGACGATCGGGGTCGCTATCCTCGCGGTCTGCTGTGTGGGGGCCATCGTCTTCGCTGCCGGGACGCTCAGTCAGACGACGAGCGCCGGCGAGGACGCGAACCAGCCGGCACCGGAACAGGACGACAGCATCCCCGCGACGGATTCGCCGATGGACGCGAACGTGGACGGGGGTGAGACAGAGCAGAAGCCGCCGGTGAAGGTCGAACGATGCGAGCAGTCGATTCCGCCGCTGCTGCTGCTCGGGCTGATGGGGCTCGTCGTCGGGGTGACGGCGTTCATGTACCGGAAGTACGACAGGATGGTCGCGCTCACCTCCCTCTTCGTGGTCGGCGTTCTGGTGGCGACGACCGTTCCGTTCCTGGTGGGCTGTCCGACCCAGCCGGTCCCCGAGGAGCAACAGAACGGGACGCCCGACGTGATCAGCAACCAGACGGCGTCCGGCGGTGGCGGTGACGGCACCGGCGGTGGCGAACAGGGCGAGACGCGCCAGCAGCTCCCGAGCGTGGTGTTGCTGCTGCTCGGTGTCGTCGGCATCGCGGTGGTGGTCGTCGCCGGCGTCTGGATGGTCCGCTCCGGCGACGACGACGAGTCCGAGCTCGTCGAGGCGGTCGGCACGGAGGACGAGCCCGAGCCACCCGACTCGCCGGACGTCGAGGCGGTCGCGGCGGCCGCGGGCCGGGCGGCGGACCGCATCGAGGAGCAGTCGGCGGTCGACAACGAGATCTACCGCGCCTGGGTCGAGATGACCCGGCACCTCCCCGCAGACCACCCCGAGACCAGTACGCCGCGGGAGTTCGAGCGCACGGCCGTCGACGCCGGCTTCGAGACCGGTGCCGTCGGCGAGCTCACCGACCTGTTCGAGTCGGTGCGCTACGGACGCGAGAGCGCGACCGCCGAACGCGAGGAGCGGGCAGTCGAAGCACTGAGGCGTCTCGAGGACCAGTTCGAGGGTGAGAACGAATGAAGCTGCGCACCCTGCTCGCCGTCTTCGGCGTGGCACTCGCGCTGACCGGGTTCACCCTCGTCGCCGCCCCGGGACTCGCGTCGACCATCACGCTCGACGAGGCAGTCCTCGTGTTCGTCGGTCTCCTCGGCGTCTTGCAGGGCGTCCGGGTCGCCATCGCTCGGTCACGCACCGCGTACGAGCAGGTCGAGACGCCGGACCCCGAGGCCTCGCAGGACCTCCCGACGCCCGGCGACGAGTTCGACGAGATGCTCGCCACCGCCGGTGCAGACCGACGCGAGAGGGAGATGCGGGAGTCGGTCCGGAACCGCCTCGAACGCGCGGCCGTCGCGACCATCGTCCGCACGGAGGGCTGTACCGAGGCCGAGGCGAAGCGCCGTCTGGAGAGCGGCGAGTGGACCGACGACCCGTACGCGCGGGCCTTCTTCACGGGCTCCGTCGAGGGTGCGTCGCTGTTCGACCGCATCGACCTCCGACGGGACAACCAGTCGCGGTACCACCGCTGGGCGGTCCACGCCGCCAGCGAGATCACCCGGCGCTCGGAGGGGTTCGACGCGTGAGTTCCTCCCTCTCACGGGAGTCGACCCCAGAGTCGACGGCTGCTGCGGCCGAGGCCGGGACAGCGACCGCGCCCCGGAGCGGCGACACCCCGGACGCCGGCGGCCAGCGCATCATCTCCGAGACGGAGGAGGACACGAACCACTGGCGCGGCATCGGTGCCATCACGTTCCTCGCCGGCGGCGTCGGCGTCATCCTGAAACAGCCCGCGCTGCTGCTCGCCGCGGTCGTCGGCGTCGCCTACCTCGCGTACGTGCAGGTGACGACGGTGCCCGAGGCGACCGTACGGATCAGACGGGAGCTGTCCGACCCGACGCCGGACCTGGGCGACGACCTCACGGTGACGGTCAAAGTGACCAACGAGGGCGACCGCATCCTGCCGGACCTGCGGGTCGTCGACGGCGTGCCCGAGGAGCTGACCGTCGTCGGCGGTACGGCACGGCTCGGGACCGCGCTCCGGCCGGGGGAGACGGACTCGTTCACGTACACGCTGACGGCCAGACGCGGCACGCACGAGTTCAAGACCTGCGACACCATCGTCCGCGACTGGTCCGGCAATCGCGAGCGACACACCCGGTTCCGGACCGGCGGCGAGGTCGTCGTCACACCGTCGCTCTCGTCCACGCTCCCGATGCCGCTCCGCAAGCAGACCTCGCAGTACGCGGGTCGGGTCGAGACGGACCTCGGCGGCGACGGCGTCGAGTTCCACTCCACCCGCGAGTACCGCTCCGGCGACCCGCTCTCTCGCGTGGACTGGCGGCGCTACGCCCGGACCGGCGACCTCGCAACCCTCCAGTTCCGCGAGGAGCGCGCCGCGACCGTGATGCTGCTGCTCGACCTGCGCCAGGAGGCGTACGTCCGCCGCGACGACGACGACCTCCATGCGGCAGACCTCGGCATCAACGCGGCGGGGCAGATATTCACCACGCTGCTGGAGACCGGTGACCGCGTCGGCATCACCGCGCTGGCACCGCAGAAGGTCTGGCTCTCGCCCGGCCTGGGCAACGAGCACCGGGTGAAAGTCGAGGAGCTGTTCGCCCATCACGCCGCGCTGTCCGCCGAGCGGCCGAAGGGACGCTACTCGGTCACCCTCGGTGTGCGGAATCTCCGGAAGCGCCTCTCCGGCGACGTGCAGATCGTGTTCTTCTCGCCGCTGTGCGACGACGACGCGGTGAAGGCGGCGCAGTTGCTCCACGCACACGGCCACAAGGTGACGGTGCTCAGTCCGGACCCGACGAACGACGAGACGCTCGGGCAGCGATTCGCCCGCGTCGAGCGCGCGGGGCGCATCTCCACGCTCCGCCAGGGCGGTATCAGGGTGCTCGACTGGAACCCCGAGGAACCGCTCGCGGAGTCGATTGCACGGAGCACCGTGCGGTGGTCGCGATGACGGAGATCGACCGGCGGCCGACCCGCCTCTCGGCCATCGTCTCGCTCGGCGCGGCGGCGGTCGCAGCGCTCGCGGCCATCCTGACGGCGAGCATCGGCGGCGTGTTCGCCGGGCTCGGCATCGTCGCGCTCGCACCCGGCCTCGTCGTGGGCTCGCGACGGCTCGTCCACGTCGGCGGCGTCGTCCTCGCCGCCGGGATGGTGTTCGCGGGCGCGACCGGTGGCGGCGCGACCGCGGAGCTGTTCCTGCTCGTCGGCACCGCCGCGACCGTCGTCGCCTGGGACGTCGGCCAGAACGCCGTCGGGCTCGGCGAACAGCTCGGTCAGGAGGCGGAGACGACACGGGCCGAACTCGCCCACCTCGGCGCGACGCTCGTCGTCGGTGTGGTCACCGTCGGCGTCGCCTACGGACTCTACCAGGTCGCCGGCTCGGGGCAGCCCCTGCCGGCGCTCGTGATGCTGCTGGTCGCGGCGCTGGCGCTGACCACGGCGCTGCGACAGAAGTAGTGAGCGCTACTCGACGGTCGGGACCGGGACCGAGTCGAGCACCGTCTGCACGACCTCTCGCTTGTCGACGTTGTTCACCATCGCGTCCGGCGTCAGCACGAGTCGGTGTGCGAGCACCGGCAGCGCGACCCGCTTGATGTCGTCGGGCGTGACGTACTCGCGACCGACCATCGCGGCGTAGGCGCGCGAGGCCTCGAACAGCCGCTGGGTTCCGCGCGGGGAGACGCCGATGTCGACGCGGCCGTCCTGCCGGGTCTCGCGGCAGAGCGCGGCCATGTACGCGAGCAGGTCGTCGTCCACCCGAACGCTCTCGGGCACCTGGCGGAGCTCCGCGACCTCCTCGTCGCTGAGGACGCGGTCGACGCTCGGGCTCTGGTCGACGCGGCCCGCGCGACGGCGGAGCAGCTCTATCTCGCCGTCCTCGTCCGGGTACCCGATGCTGGATTTGACGATGAAGCGGTCGACCTGTGCCTCGGGCAGCGGGAACGTCCCCTCCTGCTCGACCGGGTTCTGCGTCGCGATGACGAAGAACGGCTGGGGGAGCATGCGCGTGTCGCCGTCGACGGTGACCTGTCCCTCCTCCATCGCTTCGAGCAGGGCTGCCTGGGTCTTCGGCGGCGCGCGGTTGATCTCGTCCGCGAGCACGATGTTCGCGAAGATGGGGCCCGCCTGGAACTCGAACTCGCGGGTCTCCTCGTTGAACACGTGGGTCCCCGTCACGTCAGAGGGCAGCAGGTCGGGGGTGAACTGGATGCGGGAGAAGGACAATCCGAGGGCGGACGCCATCGACCGGGCGGTCAGGGTCTTGCCGGTCCCGGGGACGTCCTCGAGCAGGACGTGGCCGCGGCCGACGACGCCCATGAGCACGGTCTCCAGGAACTCCCGGTCTGCGATGACCGAGTTCCCGATGGCGTCGAGGACTGCGTTGCAGTCCTCGTTTGCTTGGCTTACCTCCATAGTCTCTCACTGCGACCGGTGCAATTTATTCCTGACGATTGTCACCACATCGCCGACCGAATCGAAACCCCTAAAATACTCAGCGGGAAAGGTGAGCGTGAGCCGAGATAGCCTAGCCTGGCCAAGGCGGTAGATTCGAAATCTACTGTCCACACGGACACGGGAGTTCAAATCTCCCTCTCGGCGTTCTCTCGACGCACCGACGACGAGCGTAGCGAGTCGTCCGGGTCGAGAGAACGCCGGCACAGGGAGTTTGAACCAGGGAGCGGCAGTGAGCGACCGTGGCTCAGATCTCCCTCTCGGCGCTTCTCAGGGGGCACGGACCCGAGCGGTGCGTGTTCCGGACGCAGTGAAGCCGTCAGTGTCTGGCGAACCCCGTCCTGCGTCGCGACGTTGCCACTGGTCGAGAACGGACCTCTACTCATATTGTCTTGTGTTACCAATACACACGCATGGCGCGCAAGACAGCGAAGCGGATGGACGCACTGGAGATCGACGAGTTCCTCGAATCACAGCAGACGGGCGTCCTCGCCCTCGCGAACGACGACGACGCCTACGCGGTGCCGCTCTCGTTCGCCTACGACGACGAGGACCGGTCGGTGTACCTGCGGCTGGGGTTCGCACCGGGAAGCCAGAAGCAGCGCTATCTGGACGCGACGGACCACGTCTCCTTCGTCGTCTACGACGACACCGAGGAGGGCTGGAAGAGCGTCCTCGTCGAGGGGAAGGTGACGATGCTCTCGCACGACAGCCTCGACGCCGCCGTCGTGGAGGTGATGGAGGGACTCGACATCCCGTACTTCCAGGTGCACTCCCGACCGGCGACGGATATCCAGTTCAACGTGGCGTGTATCGAGCCGACGCGGGTGAGCGGGATCATCGAGGGCTACTCCCGCCGGAAGGAGACGACCCGGTAGCGCCGGTCAGGCGTTGACCACCTCGGGCTGGAGGCCCGCAACGGCGGCCATGAGTGCCTCACGGTCGCCGTCGTCGACGCCGCACTCGCGCAGGCTGGCGTCGAGGTGGTCGGCGACGCGGGCGAACGCGGCGTCGGTCACGTCGAGGTGGTCGTGGGCGGTGGCCATACTCGCGCCGTCGTAGTCGTCGGTGCCACCGGCGACGTGGGAGATGAACGCGACCTGATGGGCCCGCAGTTCGTCGGTGTCCGTGTCCTCGAAGTAGGGCTGGAGCCGCTCGTCGACCAGCACGCGGTCGTAGAACTCGTCGACGACGAGCTCGACCGCCTGTCGACCACCGAGCCGCTCGTACAGCGTATCGTCCGTTGACATCGTCCAGTTCGTCCAGCGCGTTCGACTTAATAATTGAGGTGCCAGAACCCACGAGAAGAACGTGGCCCCGTCGCCTGACCCGCAGGAGGGGCTCGGCCAGTTCCGGGGCGCTCGGAGCCGTATCCCGGCTGCCCGACACCGGGGTCGCTGTCCGTCCATGCCCCACGTCCGGGCCGCGCCGGTTTCGGTGGGTTTTACGCCCCGTCACACGTCGGTTCGACCATGTCCGACGACTACCGCACCGAACGGGACAGCCTCGGCGAGATGCAGGTACCGGCCGACGCCTACTGGGGCGCACAGACCCAGCGCGCGGTCGAGAACTTCCCCATCTCGGGGCTGACGTTCGGCCGCCGGTTCGTGCGTGCCCTCGGCGTCGTGAAGAAGGCCGCCGCGCAGGCCAACCGCGACCTGGAGATGATCCCCGAGGACAAGGCCGACTGCATCGTCGCCGCCGCCGACGAGGTCATCGCCGGCGAGCACGACGGCCAGTTCCCCGTCGACGTGTTCCAGACCGGCTCGGGCACGTCCTCGAACATGAACGCGAACGAGGTCATCTCGAACCGCGCCACGGAGCTCTACGGCGGCGAGATCGGCAGCCGCGAGATCCACCCGAACGATCACGTCAACTTCGGCCAGTCCAGCAACGACGTCATCCCCACCGCGATGCACGTCGCCGCGCTGGAGGCCGTCGAGAAGGACGTGATTCCGGCCCTGGACATCCTCCGCGAGGCACTTCGCGCGAAGGAAGAGGAGTTCGACGGCGTCGTCAAGACCGGCCGCACCCACCTGCAGGACGCGACGCCGGTCCGCCTCGGCCAGGAGTTCGGCGGCTACGCCACCCAGATGGAGAAGGGCCTCGTCCGCGTGGACAACGTCCGCGAGCATCTGGGTGAACTCGCCCTCGGCGGCACCGCCGTCGGGACCGGGCTGAACACGCACCCCGAGTTCGCCTCGCGTGCGGCGGAGTACATCACGAAGGAGACGGGCGTGCAGTTCCGCGAGGCCGACGACCACTTCGAGGCCCAGGCCGCCCACGACGCGATGGGCGAGGCCCACGGTGCGCTGCGGACGGTCGCCGGTAGCCTCAACAAGATCGCGAACGACCTGCGCCTGCTCGCCTCCGGCCCGCGCAACGGCCTCGGCGAGATCGAGCAGCCCGAGAACCAGCCCGGCTCGTCCATCATGCCCGGGAAGGTGAACCCGGTCGTCGCCGAGGCCGTCAACCAGGTCCACAAGCAGGTCGTCGGCAACGACGCCGCCGTCGCCGCCGGCGCTGCGGAGGGTCAGCTCGACCTCAACCTGTACAAGCCGGTCTGTGCGTACAACTTCCTGCAGTCCGCCGAGCTCGTCACGAACGCGAGCGAGGTGTTCGCCCGGAAGTTCGTCGCGAAGCTGGAGGCTAACGAGGAGCACTGTGAGACGCAGGTCGAGCAGTCCATGGCGCTCGCCACCGCGCTCAACCCACACATCGGCTACGACAAGGCCAGCGAGGTGGCCAAGGCCGCGCTGAAGGAGGACAAGACCGTCCGACAGGTCGTCGTCGAGAAGGGCTACCTCTCCGAGGAGGAGGCCGCCGAGGTCATCGACCCCGAGGCGATGACCCACACCGGTATCCTCGGCGACGACTGACTGCCGGACTAACGGAGCGTTTCCGATCCGGCACAGCCTGCCCGCGAACCGTGCGACGGCATCGCATGATTCGACCCCGCGGTCGCGAATCTGGCGTCACCGACTGTCCGGAACGGAGAAAGTTTTATCACCCGGAACGCGTCAGACGCCCGTCTGACGAACCGCACGACAGCGGCGAGTTACCGACGGTTATCGGGGGACGGCGTCGCGGCGAACAATCCACTGTTGTTATGGGGGATGCCGGAGTGGTTTTCAGTATGTACACCTGCAGAGACTGCAGTCAGTCGTTCAGCACGGAGCTCGCCCTGGAGCTACACCGGGACAAATGCGAGAAAGGGCAGCTCTTCTGTGAATCGTGCGGGGGACGGTTCTCGGAGCGTGTAGCCACACGAGACGGCTGGCACTACCGCTGTCCAGACGAGGACTGCGACGGCGAGGGCCTCGGCGAAGACATCGTCCGGATCGAGGACATCAAGGCGGCGACGCAGTAAGGGCGCTGGCGGTTCTGTGGACCACCGATTCCGAGAGGATTCTCCTCGTCCTCCGGTGACGCCGGTCCCTGACCGCCCCCGACAATATCGGGGAAGACTGGACGGTTTTTTACCCCTCCGGGTCGGACCAACTCGCAATGACCGACCACGACTACGAGGAGCTCGGGTTGGTGGCCGGGCTGGAGATACACCAGCAGCTCGACACCGACGCGAAGCTGTTCTGTGCCTGTCCGACCGACCTCCGCGAGGCCGAGGCGTCGACCCGGCAGTTCACGCGCTACCTGCACCCGACGAAGAGCGAACTGGGGGAGATCGACGAGGCGGCGCTGGAGGAGAGCCAGGTCGACCGGGAGTTCACCTACCTCGGCTACGACACGACCTGTCTGGTCGAGGAGGACGACGAGCCGCCGCACCGACTGGACGAGGAGGCACGCACCGTGGTCCTCGAGATCGCCCAGCTGCTCGACATGGAGCCGGTCGACGTGGCCCACGTGATGCGCAAGCTGGTCGTCGACGGCTCGAACACGTCGGGCTTCCAGCGGTCGACGCTCGTGGCGACCGACGGCGAGATCGAGACCGAAGACGGGGCCGTCAGAGTGGCGGACCTGATGCTGGAGGAGGAGAGCGCCCAGCGCGTCGAGGAGACCGACGAGGGCGTCACGTACAGCCTCGACCGGCTGGGCATCCCGCTGGTCGAGATCGGCACGAAGCCGGACATCTCCTCGCCTGAGCAGGCCCGCGCCGCGGCCGAGCGCATCGGCATGCTGCTGCGTTCCACTGGGCACGTCAAGCGCGGGCTCGGCACCATCCGCCAGGACGTGAACATCTCCATCGCGGAGGGCGCACGGGTCGAGGTGAAGGGCGTCCAGAGCCTGGACGACATCGACGACATCGTCCGCAACGAGGTCGGCCGGCAGGTCGCGCTACTCGACATCAAGGCGGAGCTCCACGAGCGCGACGCGAGTGTCGGCGACGTGCAGGACGTGACTGACGTGTTCGCCGACACCGACTCGGGCGTCGTCCGCGGCGCGCTCGACGACGGGGGGGCCGTCTACGCGGTCCCGCTCTACGGCTTCGACGGGCTGGTCGGCCGGGAGATCCAGCCGGACCGTCGGCTCGGCACCGAGCTCTCGGACCACGCGAAGCGCCACGGCGCGGGCGGCATCTTCCACACGGACGAGCTGCCGGCCTACGGCGTCACCGCGGACGAGGTCGCGGCCATGCGCGACGCCGTCGGTGCCGGTGCGGACGACGCGGTGGCGATGGTCGCCGCGGCCGAGGATGTCGCCGAGCCCGCCGTCGCGGCCGCCGCAGCGCGCGCGGAGACGGCGATGGAAGGGGTACCGGAGGAGACCCGCGGCGCGAACGAGGACGGCACGACGCGCTACCTGCGGCCGCTGCCGGGCGCGGCGCGGATGTACCCCGAGACGGACGTGCCGCCGGTCGAACTGGACCCGAGCGAGGTCGACGAGCCCGAACTGCTCACCGAGAAGGTCGAGCGCTACCAGGCGGAGTACGACCTCGACGCCGGGCTCGCCGAGCAGGTCGCCTACGGCACGCACATGCCGCTGTTCGAGTCGGTCGTCGCCGATGGTGTCGACGCGACGCTCGCGGCTGGCACGCTCGAGTCGACGCTGACCGAGCTCCGGCGGGACGACGTGCCCGTCGCCAACCTGACCGACGAGCACCTTCGGGACGCGCTCGTGCTCGTCGACGACGGCGGGGTCCCCAACGAGGGACTCCCGGACCTGCTGACCGCGCTCGCCGAGAACCCCGAACTGACCGCCGAGGAGGCAGTCGAACGGGAGGACCTCGGCGGTGTCGACGAGAGCGAGGTCCGCGAGGCCGTCGTCGAGGTCGTCGAACGCAACGCCGACCAGGTCGAGGAGCAGGGCATGGGCGCGTTCTCCGCACTCATGGGCGAGTGCATGGGCGCGCTGCGGGGCAAGGCCGACGGCGACGTCGTCAGCGACACGCTCCGCGAGGAGATCCAGAAGCGGGCCTGAACGCCGGGTACGAGAAGCGATTCCGCGTCTCAGTCGGCGCGCTGTCCCCGCGCATCGGTATCCTCACCGCCGATGGGGAGCAGCCGGGCGACGCGTGCCTCGTACACCGCGGGGTCGGGCATCCGCTGGGAGATGTAGTACGCGATACCGACGAGCACCAGCGCGAAGGCGGCGTCGCTCAGCCAGTGCACGCCCAGGTAGAACGTCGAGAACATGATGAGCACCGTGAGGATCCCGGCGAGCCACGCGTACGGGCGGTCGGTCTCGCGGGCGTACAGCGCCGCCATCGCGGAGATGCCGGTGTGCAGGCTCGGGAACGCCTTCACGAGCGTGTCCGTCGAGGTGATCCCCTCGCTGACGATGGGGTGCAGGTCGTACAGGAGCGCGCGCATGACGGGGTCGCCGCGCGCGGTCTGGCCGAGGTACTCCGACGTTACCGCGACCGGGAACGCCAGGAAGTACGGCAGGGCGAGCAGGACCAGCAGCGCGTAGCCCGCACAGTACCGCCGGGCCTGTTCGCGGTCGTGGACCTTCAGCTTGAAGTACGTGAACAGGGTCAGGAACGGGAAGCCGATGAGGTAGACGAACGCCATGAAGTACGTCAGCGGCTCCCACGTGAACGCCTGGAAGGCGAGCACGGCCGTCCCCTCCAGGTCGTAGATGACGGCGGTGTACGCCGCGCCGGAGTGGAACGTCCCGGCCATCGTGTTCACCCCCTGCGTGACGACCCAGGCGACGCCGAGGTACTTCCAGTCGGTCCGCACGAGCTCGCGGGCGAACTCCCGGGGTGAGGCTCCGGGGACGAACAGCGTGAAGCCGACTGCGAACACGACGAGCGTGGGGACCGCCACGATGAGCGTGAACAGCGTACCGAACGAGATGGAGGGCAGGAGCTGTTCCATGGGCTTACTCGTCGAGAGCTGTCGTCGGCTGTCGCTCGTCGGGCGATACGTCGGGCGGTGCGACGGGGCGGAACCGTCGCCGTCGGCTATGGAGGGACATAGGACCTATCGATTGGTAAATAGTCCTCCGCGTCGAACAAAGGCTTTCCGGTACGGTTGACATACGTCGGCCGGCCTATCGGTCGCGGTCCCGAAGCTCACGGCCGCGTTCGAGTTCCTCGCTCGCCCGCCGGAAGATGCCCATCATCGTCCGGGTCTCGCGCTCGGTCAGGTGCGCCCGGCCGAACACCCGGCGGGCCATCCTGACGGTCTTGTGTCGCTTCTCGTCGTTGTGGTCGATGGCGTCGAGGAGGTCGTCGAACTTCTCGTAGAGGTGTTCGATGAGCTCCTCGTCGGCGCGCTCGTGCTGCCGGTCGGGGAGCTGGCTCTCCTCTACGGTCAGGTCCCGTAGCTCGTACATCGTCACCGTCGCGGCCTGCCCGAGGTTCAACACGGGGTACTCGTCGCTCGCCGGGATGGAGCAGACTGCGTCGAGTCTGGAGAGCTCGCGGTTGTGCAGCCCGTTGGCCTCGCGACCGAACACGATGCAGCTGTCGCCGTCCAGCTCCGCGAGGTCGTCCGCGAGCTCCGCCGGCGTCGAGTACGGGAACCGGACGTGTTTCCGGCAGTCCTCGTTCGTCGTCGCCGTCAGCCCGACCGTGTAGTAGTTCTCGACGATGTCGTCGAAGCTCACCTCGCGGGCGTTCGCGAGCACGTCGCGCCGCGCCCGCCCCGCGAACCCCCACGCCTCGCCGTGCTTCTCCTGCACGCCCTCGGGCGGGTCGACCAGCAGCAGCTCCGACAGCCCGAAGTTCTTCATCGCCCGGGCGATGGTGCCGACGTTCCCCGGCGTCTTCGCGTCGACCACCGCGACTGCGGGGACGCTCATGCGTCGTCGCCGGTCGGGTAGTCCCGGTCGAACTCCATGTTCCGCAGGTCGATGCGCTTCTCCTCCTCTTCCTCCTGCTCGTCCGCGAACTCCTCGGGGTCGGGCAGGTCGGGCTCCGGTAGGGCACGTGGGTCCGTGTCGACGTGCTCCATCCCGGCGTAGCCTTCCGGCGCGCGCCCGCCGTCCATGAACCACTCGTGGAACGCGTCCTCGAACTCCTCGGTCTCGGCGTACTCGACGCCGCCCTCCTCGCGGAACCAGTAGAGGAAGTCGGGCTCGTGCTCGTCGCAGAGCACCGCCTCGTTCAGCGGTTCGCCGTACACCGCCGCCGCCTGGTTGCACTCCTCGATGTTCTCGTCGCCGTGAATCAGCCAGCAGGCGTCGCAGGGCCCGCCGAAGATGACGGTGAGCCGGACGAGCCGCCGACGCGTGTCGTCGCTCATCTCGTCGAAGGGTTGCACCTCGTCCTCCTCGGTGAACACCTCGTCCTCGTCGAAGCGCCACCCCCGGAGACCGATGCTGATCTTCTCGCTCATACCCGACGGTATCGGGTCTGTGGGTAAAAGCGACGCGTATCGGGACTAGTGAATCGAGCTTGTAACTAGGGTCATACTGAGTCGAGTACGAACAGCCAGAAAGCCCCGAGGTGCTCGGCTCCCGCGACTCGCTGCGCGCTTCACTCCGTTCCAGTGCTTGCAGCGTCGGGGTTCGCCGAGCACCTCGCCCCTTTCAGTCCCACCCCGCACGGCACCGCACCTCACGCCTCCCCAGCCGACTCCGATGCTCGGTCGCAGGCTCCCTGCGCTTCTCATCCCTCGCGCGGATGGCTCGCTGTCTCGCTTCGCTCGACACGCTCGCCAGCCGCGCGCCAGTGGTGAAACCTCGGAGTTCTTACGGCCGCACCACGTCCCGGTACGCCGACCAGAGCGATGACGCGCCCTCGCCGGGATGGGTCAGCCCGAGGCGCTGGCCGATGTCGTCCTGCCGGCGCAGCGGCTCGAAGACGGCGGGCCACTCGAACGGCCAGATTTCACAGCGCTTCGCGGGGTGACCGACATCGTCGAGCAGCGCGTTGACGGCCCGTCGGGCGGCCTCGTTCGCACACTCCATGCTCGCGAGGTCCGTCTCCGTGCGGACGTAGTCGGCGGCGAGGTAGAGGTTCGGGCACTCGGTGGCCGCGTCCGGGCGGTGCTGGAGGCTTCCGACGGTGTTGATGAGGAGTTCGGCGTCGTTCGTCGCCGTGCCCGTTTCCTCGTCGAACCCGACGGCGGGGTCGAGCTGGCTGGCGACGAGGGTGCCCTCGTTCAACAGGTCGGTGCCGAGGTGGGCGCGGAGCTGTGCCCAGGTCTCGTCGACGATCTCCTCGCGGGTGCACTCGCGGGCCGGCTTGCCGTAGACGATGCCGGGTTCGTCCCACTCCGAGATGATGACCGAGAGCACACCCTCGGTCTCGTCGAACGCGTCGAAGTCGTAGCGCTCCCAGAACTGACGCTGGCTCACGGCGGTCAGCGCCCACGGCGAGTCGTAGAACACGCCGTGCCCCCGGACCGGCGCGAGGTCCTCCCGGAGGTAGAACTGCACGCCGTTCATCCAGCCGTGGTCGAGGTTCCGCACGCCGGACAGGGAGGGGGCGGCCCGCTCCAGTTCGGGTGTGAGCAGCGCCGCGACGGCGGGCGCTGGCACCGCGAGGACGTAGTGGTCGGCCTGGACGTGCTCCTCTGTTCCGCCCTCGGGCTCGCCAACGTCGGAGCCATCGTGGCGCACTCTCGCGCCGATGACGCGTTCGCCGTCGGCCTCGACGGCTGTCACTGTCGCGTTCGGGACGAACTCGACGCCGCGCCGGCGCAGGTGGTCGACCCACGGGTCGATCCAGGCCTCGTTCGTCGGGCCGTCGAGCAGCCGGTCGGCGGGTAGCTCCGGGTCGAACAGCCCGCGGAGCATCTGGAGGTAGATGCGGCCGATGGTGCGGGTGGAGGACACCTGCGGGCGCATCGCGACGAGCGACTGGGTGATGCCGTAGCCGAGGTACGTCTGGTACGCGTGGGACATCTCCTCGGCGCGGATGAACTCCCACCAGGAGCGCTGCTCGTACTCCTCGCGCCAGCGTCGCTCCGAGCTGGACAACAGCGTCAGGAGCCGGTTCGCGAAGAACGCCGCCTCGTCGCGCGGGACGTCGGAGCCGAACACGTTCTGCATGCGCTCGCGCCACTCCCGCACCGACCGGGGCGCGCCGACGCGCATCAGCCGGTGGTCGCCGTCGGTCACCGCCTGCAGGAGCTCGTCGGTGGTCGTCAACCGGTCGGCGACTGTGCCGCCGTCGACCGGAATCCTGCTCATCGTGTCAGTGACGTGCCGGTAGAACCCCGGGAAGAACCGGAATCCGTGCTCCGCCGGGAGGTGTGCCGCACCGTCCGTCGGGCCGGGGAAGCTCCGAGCCTTGCCACCGAAGCGCTCGTTGCGCTCGTACACCGTCACGTCGAAGCCGCGCTCCGCGAGCTCGTGCGCTGCGCTCAGGCCGCCGATGCCGCCGCCGAGTATCGCTACCGTTCGTGTCATTGTCTGTCGTGGAGGACGGGTGTTCACCCCCGCTAGGGAACACAGCACAAAAACCGTTCGCACGGTGAAGCGGCGTCGTATGCCAACGTCTATACTGCTCGCGTTCCTCCTGAGAGCCATGACCGACGAGGCCGAGCTTCGCGACCGTATCGGGGCGTTCCTCGACCGGAACTTCCCGCAGATCGAGATGCACGGCGGGAGCTGGGACATCGCGAGCCTCGACACCGACACCGGCGAGGTCCACCTCCTGCTCTCCGGGGCGTGCGACGGCTGTGGCATCTCCAGCCTGACGACGGAGGCGCTGCGCGCCCGGCTCCCCGCCGAGATTCCCGAACTGACCGAGGTCACCGTCGAGACCGGCATGGGCGAGGAGTCCCGGCCGACGGCGGATGACCTCTCAGATGTGCCGTTCTGAGTCTCGGCGGGCACGGACCCGACCCGCAGACATAAATCGGGGGCGGACGAAGCGTCTCCTCGTGCGACTGGTCCACTACAAGGCGAGAGGCGACGACGAGCTGACCTCCCGGACGCTCGCATCGACCGTCGAGTTCGCCGACTCGTTCCTCTCGCGGGCTCGTGGACTGATGTTCCGGCGGTCGATTCCGGACGACTACGCGGTCGTCTTCCGTTTCGACAAGCCCGGCACACAGGACCTCCACATGGTGTTCGTCCCCTTCGCCATCGACGCGCTCTGGCTGGTCGACGACGAGGTCGTCCACAAGAAGCGCCTGCGGCCGTGGGTCGGCCTCGGTCGGGCGACCGCCGACACCATCGTCGAACTGCCGGCGGGGGCGGCCGACGACGTGGAACCGGGCGACATCGTCCACGTGGAGGACTGAGCGACGGCAGTTTTTGCGGGTCCGACAGTTCGGCCTGTCCGACGGATCCGTTGATTACCGTGTGTGGCGACTCACCGAGTGGCATATGACCGGTGACCGATTTATTCGGGGGCTCCCCCGAACACGCACTCTCGAACGCTGACGTCAGCTTTCTGGACACGACACTTCGCGACGGAGAACAGGCACCCGGCGTCTCGTTGACGCCCGAGGAGAAAGTGGAGATAGCGGAGGCGCTGGAGCGGTCCGGCGTCTCGGTGGTCGAGGCGGGGTCGGCCTGCACGGGCGAGGGCGAGCGCGCGGCCATCAGCCGCGTGACCGACCTCGGGCTCGACGCGACCGTGACGAGCTTCGCCCGCGGGCTGCAGGCCGACATCGACAGCGCGCTCGGCTGCGACGTCGACGGCGTCAACCTCGTCGTCCCGTCGAGCGACCGCCACGTCGAGCGGAAGGTCGGCTCGACGCGAGCGGAGGTGCTCGACTCGACCGTCGAGCTCGTCGAGTACGCGAACGAGCACGGCCTCTGGGTCGAGGTCATCGGCGAGGACGGCTCGCGTGCGGACCTGGACTACCTCGCGGAGCTGGCCGAGGTCGCCCTCGACGCCGGCGCGGACCGGTTCTGCTTCGCCGACACGGTCGGCCACGCGGGGCCGGAGCAGACCGCCGAAGCCGTCGAGCGCCTGGCCGCGCTCGGCCCCGTGAGCGCGCACACGCACGACGACCTCGGACTGGGCGTGACGAACGCGCTGGCGGCCGTCGAGGCGGGGGCCGACCTCGTCCACGCGACGGTCAACGGGGTCGGCGAGCGTGCCGGCAACGTCGCGCTGGAGGAGGTCGTCATGGCGCTCTCGCACGTCTACGGCGTCGAGACGCTCGACACCGAGACGCTGTACGACCTCGGCAGCGTGGTCGCCCGGACGACCGGGATGCGACCGGCCCCGAACAAGGCCGTCACCGGCGCGAACGCGTTCGCCCACGAGTCCGGCATCCACACCGACGGGACGCTGAAGGACGACCGGATGTACGAGCCGTATCCGCCCGAGGCTGTCGGTCGCGAGCGCCGGCTCGTCCTCGGCAAGCACGCCGGTCGGGCCGGCGTTCGCGCCGCGCTCGCCGAACACGACGTCGACGTGACCGAGGACGAACTCGGCACCGTCGTCGGCCGCGTGAAGGATCTCGCCGAGCGGGGCCGTCGGGTGACCGACGCCGACCTGCTTGCCATCGCGGAGGACGTGACCGGCCGCGAGCGCGACCGTCGGGTCGAGCTCGTGGAGGTGACGGCGACCGCCGGCAGCGCGACCCCGACGGCGAGCGTCCGGCTGGACGTGGACCCGTCGGTGCTCGGCCCCGAGGACGTCTCTGACGCCGAGGTCGCCGAGGCAGAAGAGTCAGATGGGACCGTCGAACGCGTCGCCAGCGGCACCGGCTCCGGGCCGGTCGACGCGGCCGTCTCCGCGGTCAGGAAGGCCGTCGGCGGCGCGACGGACGTGCACCTCACGGCGTACCACGTCGACGCCATCACCGGGGGCACCGACGCCCTGGTGACCGTCGAGGTGACGATGGCCCGCGACGACGACGAGGTGACCGTCGCCCACAGCGACGCCGACATCACCCGCGCGAGCGTCGCGGCGATGGTCGACGCCCTCGACCGATTGCTTGCGGACGCAGCGCCGCGTCTCGCCCCGGCGACTGACTGACGAGGTCAAACTACCCGGTTTTTTAACCAGCAGTATCATTGTTCCGGCCGTTGGGATGACCTACGACAGCCCGACGCAGTCGCCGGCGAGGGCCCAGTTCGTCGACGAGACGCCCGCGGGGAAGCGGATCGTCGACCGGACAGACGGCATCGTCGAACGGCTGCGTGACGAACTCGGTCGCGACCTCACGATGGTCGCGGCGTACAACGCGGACGTGCTGGAGATCCACTACTTCCACGAGACGTTCCGCGAGCAGTACGAGCCGTCGGACCTCGACGCGCTCGCTGCGGACCTCTGTCTCGACGGACGCATGGGGGATGCGTTCCAGGAGGAGCTCCTCCAGCTGGGGCGGTTCAACTTCGTCGTCAAGGGGTTCGACGACGGACTGCTCCTGCGCGTTCCGCTCAGCGACGGCACGGGGGTCGCCGTCTCGACGAACCTCAACGCGGGGGAGAAGGTGGCGACGCTGGTCCCGAGTGTCGTCGAGGACTGCGACGTGCGGGTCGCGACTCGCGATTAGGGTCGTGCACCGCCGGCGTCCGCGACCTCGAGCAGCTCCTTGTAGCGGTTCCGGATGGTGACCTCGCTCACGTCGGCCACCTCGCTGACCTCGTTCTGTGTGACCCGTTCGTTGGTCAGCAGCGAGGCGGCATAGACTGCGGCCGCGGCGAGGCCGACCGGGGACTTGCCCGAGTGGATACCGGCCTCCTTGGCGTCGCGGAGCAGTTCGCGGGCGGTCAGCTCGCCCTCGTCGCTGAGGCCGATGTCGCTCG
This sequence comes from Haloarchaeobius litoreus, assembly GCF_024495425.1. Lineage (NCBI taxonomy): Archaea > Methanobacteriati > Methanobacteriota > Halobacteria > Halobacteriales > Halorubellaceae > Haloarchaeobius > Haloarchaeobius litoreus. Next base: position 841,550 of record NZ_JANHJR010000001.1, read on the forward strand.
CGAACCGGGGGACGTAGCTCTCGGGGTCCGCAGGCTCGACCTCGAGACCGAGCTCGCGGACGATGTACCGGTAGGTCCGCTTGAACTCCATGTCGTCGACCCGGCTCACGCGGGCGACCTCGTCCAGGCTGCGCGGCACCCCGCCCTGTCGCGCGGCGGCGTACAGTGCGGCGGTTGCGACGCCCTCGATGGAGCGGCCGGGGAGCAGGTCCTCGCCGAGCGCGCGGCGGTAGATGACCGACGCCGTCTCGCGGATGTCGTCCGGGAGGCCGAGCGCGCTGGCCATGCGGTCGATCTCGCCCAGCGCCTGCTTCAGGTTCCGTTCGCGTGAGTCCCGGGTCCGGAACCGTTCGTCCCAGGTCCGCAGCCGCTGCATCTTCCGTCGTTGCTTCGAGCTCAGGGACCGACCGTAGGCGTCCTTGTTCTGCCAGCCGATGTTCGTCGACAGCCCCTTGTCGTGCATCATCTTCGTCGTCGGCGCGCCGACGCGTGACTTCTCGTCCTTCTCGGTCGCATCGAACGCGCGCCACTCGGGCCCGCGATCGACCGACTCCGTCTCGACGACGAGGCCGCAGTCGGCACAGACGGTCTCGCCGCGTCCATCGTCGCTCACCAGGCGGCCGTCACACTCCGGACATCGCTCTTTCGTGTGTCCCTGTTCGGAGACGTCGCGCTCGCGAACGTCCGGCTCGCGGTCGCTCGTTCGGGTACGGGTTTCTGTCATCGTGGGTGGAGGGCAAGCGCCTCGACGCCGCGTCGAGTCCTTGCTAACCGGACGTAATTAGCAGTCACTTATGAATTTTTCGCCGGTTATTAAGTAGAGGGTCGTCCCGGTTTCACCGGACGAGAGCCTGCTGTCACGGACCAAACCCCTTGGTAACACTCCCCAATAAATAAATACTCACGCGTCAGAGTCTGGCACATCCGATGCAAGGTGGACTACTGCTACAGGTCGCCGGACAGCTGGAGCCCGATGGGAGCCGGGCGGAGGTGTTCGGTACGATCTTCGAGGTGTTCCTGATCCTCGGCACCGTGGTCGGTGTCGTCGTTATCGGGTACATGCTGTACAACGCGTACAAGTACCGCGACGACGGGACCGCCCCGGCCGAGGACGAAGTCGACCGGCCCACGCTCGGGGAGCTGCCGGAGGGGGGTGGTCACGGACGGAAGCTGCTGCTCTCGTTCACGCTCAGCGCCATCATCGTCCTCTCGCTCATCCTCTGGACGTACTGGGCGCTGCTGTACGTCGAGGCGGGGGCGGCCCAGCCCGCCGAACCCGAGCTGGAGGACGGGACGACGGTGGACGTCACCGGCTACCAGTTCGGGTGGCGTTTCGAGTACCCCAACGGCAACACGAGCGAGGGGACGATGTACGTGCCAGAAGGTGAGCGCGTCCGTATCGTGGTGACCTCAGCGGACGTGATGCACAACTTCGGCATCCCCGCGTTCCAGACGAAGACGGACGCCATCCCCGGCCAGACCACGCGCACCTGGTTCGGCCCGGTGGACGAAGGACAGTACACGATCAAGTGCTACGAGCTCTGCGGCGCCGGCCACTCCTACATGACGGGGACGGTGGCGGTCATCGACGCCGACGAGTACGAGCGGATGTTCGAGGAGCCGATGAACGGTACGAACTCGACCGACGGCGGCAACGCGAGCGTCGCACCTGCGACGGCGACCGACGGGAGTGCCGCACCGGCAGTCGCCGTGCCGACTGACGGCGGCGCGACGACGACACTGGCCGCACGACCAGCAGCCACGGAGGGTGTTCTCAGGGCATGACCGACGACGAACACGAGACGACGACGGACGGTACCGACGACGAACCGACTGTGGACGACGGCGGCACGGCCAGTGACGGCGGGCTCGTCGATGACGACCGGTTCCCCACCGGCGGGGTCCCCGACACCTCCCACGAGGACGACGACGAGCACGGGCTCCCACCGACGTACTCCATCCGGCGCTGGTTCGTCACGACCAACCACAAGGACATCGGGCTGCTGTACACGGTGACAGCCCTGTTCTTCCTCATCTTCGGCGGGCTGCTGGCGCTACTGATGCGCCTCGAGCTGTGGGCCCCCGGCGCGAACGTGATGTCGGCCGGCTCGTACAACCAGGCCGTCTCCGCGCACGGGCTCATCATGGTGTTCTGGTTCCTCTCGCCGCTGGCCTTCGGCTTCGCGAACTACATCGTCCCGCTGCAGATCGGGGCGAAGGACCTCGCGTTCCCCCGGCTGAACGCGCTCTCGTACTGGCTGTACCTCTTCTCGGGCATCCTCATGGGCATCTCCTTCTTCCAGGGGAGCACGTTCAACGGCGGCTGGACGATGTACGCACCGCTGAACATGCCGGTCTACACGCCCGAGATAGGGGGGACGACGACGGTGCTGGCGTTGATACTGTTCGTCGCCTCCGCGACGGTCGGCTCCGTCAACTTCCTGACCACGATGCATCGCATGCGTGCGGAGGGGATGACCCTCCGTCGGATGCCCATCTTCACGTGGTCGATCCTGCTGACGGTGTGGATGATGCTCTTTGCGTTCGCGGCGCTGCTGGCCGCGCTGATGCTGCTCAGCTCCGACCGGCTCATCGGGACGGGCTACTTCGCGGAGAGCAGTCCCGGCGGGGCGATGCTGTGGGCGCACCTGTTCTGGTTCTTCGGCCACCCCGAGGTGTACATCGTCTTCTTCCCCGCCCTCGGCGCGATGGCGGAGATATTCCAGACGTTCACGGGTCGCCGTCTCGTCGGCCGGAAGTGGTTCATCGGAGCGATGCTGCTCGTCGCCATCCAGAGCTTCGTCGTCTGGATGCACCACATGTTCCTGACGAGCATCAACCTCGAGATCAAGACGCTGTTCATGGCGACGACCATCGGAATATCACTACCCTTCGACCTGATGGTGTTCTCGCTGATCTACACCATGTTGAAGGGGAAGATACGGTTCAAGACGCCGTTCCTCTTCGGCTTCGGCGCGCTGGTGCTGTTCATCCTCGGGGGCATCACGGGTGTCTTCCTCGGCGCGGTCGTGCTCGACTACACGCTCCGGGGCACCTACTGGGTCGTCGCGCACTTCCACTACGTGATGGTCGGCGGCGTGACGGCACTGGTCGGAGGCCTCTACTACTGGTTCCCGAAGATGACCGGCAGGATGTACGACGAGTCGCTCGGGAAGGTCCACTTCGCGATGTACTTCGTCGGGTTCAACCTGCTCTACTTCCCGATGTTCCTCGCCTGGGAGACGCCGCGTCGGGTGTTCGAGTACGCGCCCGGACTCACCGGCTGGCACCAGCTCTCGACGGTCGGGGCGTTCCTGCTCGGCTCGTCGTTCCTGGTGATGTTCTACAACCTGTTCAAGAGCGCGTTCGTCGGCGACGAGGTCGACGGACAGCCGTGGGACTTCGCCTCCACGGCCGAGTGGACGGTGCCGTCGCCGCCGCCGCTCGAGAACTTCCCCGGCGTGCCGACGTACGCGAGCGGCCGGCTGGAGTTCGAGGACGGCGGCTCCGCCCAGACCGACGGCGGCGCGGTCCACGGCAAGGCAGCCGCGCTCCCCGGTAGCGAGGCGACGGAGGTGGACCACGACGAGCACGCGGAGAGCCACGCGAGCATCTGGCCGTTCGTCCTCGGGGCCGGCGGCTTCCTCGTGTTGCTCGGTCTCTCCGGGCTGCAACGCGGCTACTTCCCCTCGGGCACGACGGGCGGACTGTACATCGGGACCGCGGTCGTCGGCGGCGTCGTCACGTTCGGCAGCCTCGTGGCGATGACCCGCGAGCGGTTCCACGGTCCCGAGGGACCGTTCGGCGAGAGCTGGCCGTTCAGCACCGTCGAGAACACGAAGCTGGGGCTGTGGATCTTCCTCGCCTCCGACGTCATCCTCTTCGGTGCGTTCATCGGCGCGTACGTGTTCTCGCGGGTGGCGTACGGCTGGACCGACTGGCACCACCTCATCCCGGCGGAGCACGTGGTGTTGCCCGGACTCATCAACACCTACCTGCTGTTGACGAGCTCGTTCGCGGTCGTCATCGCGATGGAGTTCGCCGAACGCGAGAACCGCCTCGGCGTCGTCAGCTCGCTGCTGGCGACGGTCGGCCTCGGCGTGGGCTTCCTCGTCAACAAGGGCATCGAGTGGCAGCACCTGTTCCACATCTCCACCGACGCGTTCTCGGCCGGGTGGGACCCCGGGACGAACATCGCGTCGACGACGTTCTACGTCACGACGGGCCTGCACGGCCTGCACGTCATCGTGGGCCTCATCATCGCCGGCTACATGATCATCAGGGCGTGGGGCGGTGCCTACATGGGCGACGACAAGCCCATCGAGTACTTCGGCCTGTACTGGCACTTCGTCGACATCGTCTGGCTGTTCCTGTTCCCGCTGTTCTACATCGTGTGATACCCATGTCCAGAGCAAAACTCTACACCGCGATATACGTCGTCCTGTTCGTGCTGGCGACCGTGCAGGTCGTCGTCGAGCAGGCCGGCTACCTGGAGGAATCGTACTGGCTGGCGTTCTGGGCCATCATGGTCCTGTCGGCGGTGAAGGCCGTCGTCGTCGCCGGCTGGTACCAGCACCTGCGCTGGGAGCCACGGTCGCTGACGACGCTGATGCTACTCGGCCTGCTCGGCGCGGTCGCGCTGACCGTCGCCGCGTCGTACTCCATCCTGTGACGGCGGCTCTCGTTTTCGCGCCTCGATCCCACAGCGACAGCTGTAGCACCGCAAGCACGACGTGGCCGGCGGCCCACGGTCCACCCATGCAGATCCGTGTCGCGACCGAGGACGACGTCGAGGCGATTGGGCGGGTCCACGAGGCGTCCATCCGCGGACTCGGGTCGCGGACGTACGACGACGAGCAGGTCGGGGCGTGGGCGGCGGGCGTCGAATCGGCCGACTACTCGGCAGTCACGGACGAGAACTTCTACTTCATCGTCGCGGAGGCGGGGTCGGCGGCCGTGGACGACCATCCGGTCGTCGGCTTCGGCACCCTCGCCCGGCGCGAGCCCGACGGCTACGAGGCCGACGTGGACGCCGAGGTGACCGCCGTCTACGTCCACCCGGACGTGGCCCGGGGCGGGGTCGGCACCGCACTCCTCGACGACCTCGAACGGCAGGCTCGCGCGGAGGGCTTCCGAAGCCTCGGGCTCACGGCCTCGACGAACGCGGTGCCGTTCTACGAGGCCCACGGCTACGAGCGAATTCGGGAACGGCGGCACGAGTTCTCGGGGCACGAGGGCCTTGGCGTCGAGGGAACGGTCGTCGAGATGTGGAAGACGCTCGACTAGCGGGCGCAGGTCGCCCGGACCGTCGACGCCAGCGTCACCGAACTCGCGGTCAGCAGCCCGATGGCGGCGACGAGGAAGAGCGTCGCGAGCGGCGACTCCGGGTCGGTGAACGCCCAGTACAGCGGGCTGGCGGACGCGCCGAGCGCCGCGCTGGCGATGCCGTACAGCGCCGGCCCACAACAGCAGCAGGCGGTTGCACCGGTCGTCGCGAGCGCGCCGGAGACGCCGGTGACGGTCCCCCCGTCGGTCGCGGCGGCACGGCCGTCGTCGTGGTCGTCCCCCGCCGTCCGCCAGACAGTCGTGCCGAGCGCGGCGTTGATGCCGACGAGTCCCGCGAGTATGGCGAGCGTGATACCCGTTCCGACCGACAGCGCCGCGAACAGCGGGACGCCGGGACGGTACACCTCGATGGCCGGCCAGGAGACCAGCGGGCTGACGAACGTCGTCAGGACCGCGAACGGCTCGCCGCCGGCCTGCGGGACCGGGTCGGGATTGAACGTGGCGAGGCCGGACGAGAGCGCGAAGAAGCCGGCGAAGGCGACGGCCGCAACCGAGCCCACGAGCCGTCCACGGGTGTCGACACGGGCGAGTGCGGGCCGAAGCTCCGTCCAGTGGACGTAGCCCAGCAGCGCCGGCACCGCGAGCACGAGCAGGTAGCCGAGCGGATTCCGGGAGGCGTCGCCCGGCAGTAGCGCGGGGTAGGCCACCCAGAAGCCGAGCACGGTGCCCAGGACCGGGTAGGCGTGGCGGTCGCCCCACCGGAGCTGGTAGGCGAGTACGCTGCCGAGCGCGAGTGCCATCCCGCCGAACACCGTCAGGACCGGGTAGAACTGCCGCGGGAGTGGCGTCGTCGAGAGCGGCTCGACCTGTATCTCGACGAGGCCCACCGTCGCGAGCGCCGACAGCGAGACCCCGACCACGAGCAGCCCCGCGCTCGTGCGTGGGTCGGGTCGCTGGCCGGTCCGGTCGAGCCACGCGACCCAGGCGAGGAGCGCGACCCCGACGAACAGCGTCCCGAGCAGCAGCAGGTGGGGCGTGCCGCCGTGGACGGTGCCCTCGTGGGCGCTCGCCGTCGGGACCAGCGTCGTGGCCGCGAGCCCGATGGCGAGCGTCGTGAGCGTCCGACGGTGCGGGTTCACAGGCTCAACACCACCATGTAGACGAGGACGAGCACGGCGTAGAGGCTGGCGAGCCCAGCGATGACCTTCAGGTGGTAGACGAACAGCTCGTCGGTCTCGGCCTCGACGGCGTCCTCGTAGCGTCCGCGTTCCTCGTCGGTCAGATCACCGGCGTGGACCTCGCCGAGGTGGAGGTCGTGGTGCGTCGTCGTCGGGAACGGCCGGCCGCATCGGTCACAGGTCGCCGCCGGCTCCTCGCCGGCGGGAACGTCGTACGTGGGCGGGTCGTGGCCCGGACGGTCGGCCTTCGACGACTGCGGGGACTCCTCGGTCGCGGGCGTGCCGTCGGTCGGGTGGTCGTGTGTCGTGGTCATACTGGTGGGGAGACGTAGGGCTGGCCGAGCAGCCACATGCTGATCATCGTGTAGAACACCATCACGAGGGCGAACGGGTACTGGCTGCGGATGGGCTGGAGCCGGCCGGTGAACGTCTCGAAGGCGATGGAGTGGGCGACCCAGATGGCGAGCAGGTGCCCGAGGACGACGAACGCCAGCCCCATCGAGCCGAACCAGTCCGGCAGCACGGCCACGGGGACGTTCTGTGGCGGCGTGAACGGGTCCAGCGCGAGCACCTCGACGGTCGGGACGAAGGTGAGGAAGTAGCCGAGGAAGTGCGCGAGGTGGTAGCCGGCGGCGATGGGCACCAGCGAGCCGACGAACCGGCGCTCGACCGTGCCCGCGGTGACGTAGCTCCCGGCGGTCCGACGGCCGACACGTGCCGCGAGCCGGTAGACGCCGAGGAACAGCGCGTAGCCCGCCACGATGGCGACGACGTACACCGCGAGTGCGGGCACGCCGACGTCGGCGAGCGTCCGGACCGTCGACGCGAACACCGGCGTCGACACCAGCCCGTCGAACGAGGTCGCCCAGACGAGCGCGACGACGAACCGCACGTCTGCCCGGGTCGCGCCGTCGGCGTCGTGGACGAGGCGCGAGCCGGGCAGCTCGACCGCGAACCCGTCGTCCGTCCGCTGGAACGGGGCGAGCCTGCCGTAGACGCGGAACACCCGGGAGATGGGGTCGACGGATTCGTACCACGCCGGGCCGAAGACGGCCGCGCCGGCGAGGGTGACGCCGGTGTAGGCGAGGACGACGGTCGCGAGCAGGGGAGGGTCGGAGGCGACCGGCGTGACGACCTCCAGCCAGACCATCCCGAGCAGCCCGGCCGTCGCCGGCCAGCCGCGGCTCCACGCGGGCAGGTCGCGCTCGCTCACACGTGGGAGGACCGTGCTGATGGCACGCCACGGGTTGACCGCGGGCCAGCTGTTCCCGAGCAGGTACACCGACGCGGTGTAGCCGGCCCACCAGACCGCCCAGACGGCGATGATGGCGAGGTTCCGGCGGGGGTCGGCCGGCGCGACGAACGCGACGGCGAGCAGCAACAGGAGTGCGGCGACGCTCCCGAGGCGGAGGCCGCGGACGACCCACCGCCACAGCGACGCTGTCGACGGGAGCCCGAGCCGCCGGTCGTTGAGCCACGCGATGAACTCGTGGTCGGTCGCGAAGCTCGTGAACAGGAACGACGCGCCGACGAGGCCGCCCCCGGAGACGGCGACGAGCCAGAACGGCACCGACGTCGAGGTGAGCGAGCCGGCGAGCGAGCCCGAGTGCGCGAGCACGGGCTCTGCGAGCAGGGTCGCGGCGAGGACGGCGAGGAGCACCCGTGCCGCCTCACGCCGAGGCACGCACGCTCACCCCTGGTCGCCAGTAGAGCAGCGCGACGGCGACGACGAAGACGAGCGTCGAGGCGTCGAGCGAGAAGGCATAGACGGTGCCGAGCGCGGCGGTCGTGCTGCCGGTCAGACTCGCACCGACGGAGGAGACGATGGGGAGGGCACAGCTCACGCAGGAGAACAGACCCACGAGCCCGCCGACGGACGAGCTGGCGGCCTCGACGACGGTCGCGTACACCAGATACGAGAGCGCGAGGTAGCCGAGCACCCGGAACGGGACGAGCGTCACGTGGCCGAAGGGCGCGACGTACGCGATGATGGGCCCCCAGCCGGGCGAGGCGAGCCGCACCGAGAGGCCGGTCGCCTCGGCACCCACGTCGTGCAGGCCGACGATGCCGACGAGCCAGGCGAGCAGCGCGAGGTAGCCGACGGCGACGGCGGCTGCGGCGACCTTCGTCCGTTTCGAGCCGGCGACGGGTGCGGTGTGGACGACCGCGTACGCGGCCACGTTGATCCAGACGAAGGGGTAGACGACGTAGCGCAGGTCGAGCACCCGTTCGCCGGTCGCGACGAAGTACGCCGCGAGCACGAGCAGTTCGACGGCGACCAGCAGGAGGAGCCAGAGCGTGCGCTCGCTGGGGAGCGTCTCGGGGTCGACGGTCGCCGTGTTCGCGGCCATCGTCAGGCGAGGAGGAGACTGGCCGTGATGGCGAAGAGCAACAGCGCGCCGAGCGCCCACGCACTCAGCATCGCCGCCACCGCGTTCGTGTGCCCGCGTGCGCGACTGGAGGTGAACGTGCCATAGCCGACGTACCCGACGAGCAACAGGACGCCGACACCGACGAGGACGACGCTCACGACGGCCTGCTGTGCTGCGGTCCCGGAGACGAACACGACGACGCTCGCGGCCACCGCGACGACGACGAGCAGGAACGAGAGCACCCAGACGAGTGGACTCCCCTTCAGCGACCGCAACATGGAGCTGTCCGCACTGCCGCCCGGTGCGTACCCTTTCCAGGCCCGACTCGCCAGAAAGCCGACGACGGCGACGAGGAACACCGCCATGACTGCAGAGACCCCGACCAGGTATGACATGGTATGTGGTCACAGTAATCATCCATCGCATTTAACAGTGCCGTCCAGAACAGCACGGGACCAACAGCCGGCGTCCACTCGTGGCCCGACACGTGACGCTGGACCATGGGACCGATTCACTTACTCGGAAATGAATTAATTTGGGGAACTATTAAGTAGGACCTTGCGTAAAGAATGGGTACGTCTCACATAGAGACACGTGGTGGCATGACAGGACACGATTCGGACTCCGGCGTTTCGCGGCGTACCGTTCTCAAGACAACCGGTGCAGCGGGTGCGGCCGGCATGGCCGGCCTCTCCGGCTGCCTCAGCGGGCTGACGGGCGGCGGCGAGCCCGAACCGCTCGAACTGCTCCACGCCTGGAGCGGGGGCGACGGTGCGGCGGCCATCGAGGCCCTGTTCGAGGGCTTCCAGGAGCAGCACCCGGACATCGAGCTCACCAGCGAGGGGATCGAGGGCGCGGCGACCCAGAACCTCGGACAGGTGATCAACGAAGCCATCCGCAACGACGAACCGCCGAGCACTTGGCAGAACTGGCCGGGGCAGGCGCTCACCCCGTTCGTCGAGGCGGACGCACTCGGCGACATCACCGACTCCGTCTGGAGCGAGAACGAGATGGAGTCGGCCTACCGCGAGGGCCCGAAAGAGCAGGCGAAGGGTGGCACCGACAACTACGTCTCGGTGCCCATCAACATCCACCGCATCAACAACCTGTTCTACAACACGAGCGTCGTCGAGGAGGCGGGCGTCGACCCGACCAGCCTCTCCTCGCCGTCGGACGTGGTCGACGCGTGTGCGACCATCGCGTCCGAGACCGACGCGGTCCCCTTCGCGCACCAGACGAACGGTCTCTGGTCGACGGCCCAGCTCTGGGCGACCGTGCTGCTGGCCGACTCCGGACACGGCGCGTACCAGAGCTTCTACGAGGGCAACCCGGACCGCGAGGCCGTCGTCTCCGCGCTCGAGATCGTCGCCGACCTCAGCGAGTACTACCCCGACGACGCATCCAGCATCGCGTTCACCGACGCGAACAACATGGTGATGAACGGTGAGGCCGCCTTCATCCACCAGGGTGACTGGGCCGCCGGCGCGTACCGCAACACCGACGGCTTCGAGTACGGCGAGCACTGGAGCTACGTGCCGTTCCCCGGGAGCGAGCACAGCTACCAGCTGAACATGGACGCGTTCCCGTACCCGTCCGACAACCCGACGCCGGACGAGACGCAGACGTTCCTCCAGTACTGTGGCAGCAAGGACGCCCAGATCCGGTTCAACCGCGCCAAGGGCTCCATCCCGCCGCGTGGTGACGTCGACCCCTCGGAGTTCCCGCAGTTCCAGCAGGACCAGATCGAGGACTTCGGCAGCGTCGACCACCAGCCGCCGTCCATCCATCACGGCCTCGCGCTGCCCCCGGCGACCAAGACCAGTGTCGACGAGGCCATCGGGGCGTTCATCGGCAACTACGACGTCGAGACGGCCGCCGACGAGCTCGTCTCCGCGGTCCAGTAAACCGAGCATCTCCTATGGACGCAATACGTTCGTGGTTGCGCAGACGACGCTCCAACGACGGCTCGGAGCGGGAGCTCCGGACCGACGGCGGTGTCACAGGGGCACCCGAGCGCGAGGAGGGGCTCATCGCACGCTACCGCCGGAGCGACGCCGTCAGGTCGGCCCCGTTCTGGCTGCCGGCGTTCCTGCTCGTCGGTCTGTTCGTCTACGGTGCGATCTTCTGGAACATCCTCATCTCGCTGACGGACTACTCCGGACTTGGCGACCCGCAGTACGGGAGCTTCGACCTCGAGAACTACGGTCGGCTGTTCTCCGAGACCGGCTCGTACTCGTTCACCAACGCGTTCGTGAACACGGTCATCCTGTTGATCGCGTTCACCCTCATCTGTCTGGCGTTCGGGCTGGTCGTCGCCATCCTGGTCGACCGTGACATCCGATACGAGAACACGTTCCGGACGATCTACCTCCTGCCGATGAGCCTCTCGTTCGTCGTGACGGCGAAGATGTGGCTCTGGATGTTCAGCTCCGACGGGGGGCTCGTCAACGTCCTCCTCGGCGTCGTCGGCATCGGCCCCATCGACTTCATCCGGAACCCCGACCCGAACGTCCAGCTCGCGGCGGTGACGTTCGCGCTCATCTGGCAGTTCAGCGGCTACGCCATGGTCGTCTACCTCGCCGGACTGCGCGCCATCCCCGACGAGCACTTCGAGGCCGCCCGCGTCGACGGCGCGAGTCTCGTCCGGATGTACTGGCGGGTCATCATCCCCCAGCTCCGGACCGCGACCGTGAGCGCCTCGGTCGTCCTGATGGTGTTCGCGCTGAAGGCGTTCGACTTCCTGCGCGCGCTGTACGGGAGTAGCACGCCGTCGGTCGGGACCGACATCCTCGCGACGAAGATGGTCCGCGTGGCGTTCGACAACAACCAGGTCGCGTACGGCTCGGCCATCGCGGTCGTGCTGTTCGTCATGGCGTTCTCCATCGTCACGCCGTACCTGTACAGCGAGTACCGGCGGGGGGCACTATGAGCGGGCCCGACCAGGGGTCGACGCTCAGCCGCGTCGGCCTCTACGTCGTGCTCGTCGGGCTGGTGCTGTTCTACCTCCTGCCGCTGGAGGCCGGCATCGTGACCTCGTTCAAGACGACCGGGGCGTACGGCTCGACGCAGCCGTTCCTCCCCGCGTTCGACGGGCTGACCCTGGAGAAGTGGACCGGCGCGTTCGACGAGCTGTCCGGTGGGCTGTTCAACAGCGTCATCATGGCGGTCCCGGCGACCGCGATGTCTGCGCTCATCGGCAGCATGGCGGCCTACGGGCTGACCAACGTCGACTGGCGCGGCCAGGTCGGCATCTACACCCTGTTCATCGCGGGCATCTTCGTCCCGTACCAGGCGGTGCTGGTGCCACTGAAGCGGTTCTGGTCGCAGTGGGTCCCGCTCGACGTCTGGCTCGAACCGCTCTGGCTCCTGCCCGGACTGACGAGCGACCACGGCGGCCTGTTCGCGCTGATGATCACCCACGTCGCCTACGGCATCCCCATCTGTACGCTGCTGTTCCGGTCGTACTACAAGGCCGTCTCCGACGAGATGGTCGAGGCGGCCCGGCTCGACGGGGCGAGCATCCGGCGCATCTACCGACGCATCATCCTGCCGCTGTCGGTGCCGATGTTCGCCGTCGCGCTCATCTACCAGTTCACGCAGATCTGGAACGACCTGCTGTTCGCGCTCATCCTCATCGGGGGATCGGGCGACGCGGCGGTCGTCACACAGGAACTGGTCGGTGTCGGGCAGGCCCAGGAGGCGACCGACTTCCCGCTGCAGATGGCGGCGGCGTTCGTCACCGCCCTGCCGACGCTGCTGGTGTACATCTTCTTCGGCGAACAGTTCGCGAAGGGAGTGACCGCATGACCATGAACGCTTACACATTCGGACGACGGAGGTACACGCATGGCTGAACTCGAACTCGACGGCATCACCAAGGTGTTCGTCGAGGACGACGGGAACGAGATCGTGGCCGTCGACGACGTCGACGTGACCGTCGCCGACGGCGAGTTCCTCGTCCTCGTCGGCCCCTCGGGCTGTGGCAAGTCGACGACGCTGCGGATGGTCGCCGGCCTCGAGTCCATCACCTCGGGCGAACTGCGCCTCGCAGGTGAGCGCATCAACGAGCGCAAACCCGCCGACCGGAACACCGCGATGGTGTTCCAGTCGTACGCGCTCTACCCGCACATGACCGTCAAGCAGAACATGAGCTTCGGGCTGGAGGAGTCGACCGACATGCCCGACGACGAGATCGCGAAGACGGTCACCGAGGCCGCGGAGATGATGGGTATCGGCGACCTGCTCGACCGCAAACCCGGCGAGCTCTCCGGTGGTCAGCAACAGCGCGTCGCCCTCGGCCGCGCCATCGTGCGCGACCCCGAGGTGTTCCTGATGGACGAGCCGCTGTCGAACCTCGACGCGAAGCTGCGCTCGAAGATGCGCACCGAGCTGCAGCGGCTCCAGGACGACCTCGGCGTGACGACCGTCTACGTCACGCACGACCAGACCGAGGCGATGACGATGGGCGACCGGATCGCCATCCTCGACGACGGCGAGCTCCAGCAGGTCGGTACCCCGCTGGAGTGCTACCACCGGCCCGCGAACCGGTTCGTCGCGGACTTCATTGGCGACCCGTCGATGAACTTCTTCGACGTCGAGGTCCAGGGCGACCGACTGCTCGCGGACGAGTTCGCCTACCCGGTGTCGAGCGAGACGCTCTCGGCGGTCGACGACCGCACCGAGCTGACCCTCGGTATCCGGCCGGAGGACATCGAGCTCCGGACCGAGGCGACCGGCGCGCACGACTTCGAGACCGTCGTGGACGTCGTCGAGCCGACCGGCGACGAGAACAACCTCTACCTGACGTTCGACCCGGACGCGGCCGAGCCCGAGACGTTCATCGCCACGACCGGTGGCATGAACCGCGTCGAGGCCGGCCAGCCCATGGTCGCGCACATCCCGGAGGACGCCATCCACCTGTTCGACGCGGCCACCGGCGAGGCGGTGAAGAACCGCTCGCTGGACGACACCGCGGCGATCGGTCGCACGGTCTGAACCTCAGTTCTCCCTTCGTTTTCGCCCGTGCAGTTCCAGGTCGAGCCTGTCGCGGAGCGTCCGCTGGAGCGACGAGGCCGTCGACGCGTCGATGTCGAACGCCGTCGGTGTCGCGCTGACGAGCGTGCTCGAACTGGCGGTGTCGACGACGAGCGACGCCAGCGAGAGTCGTCGCTGGAAGACGGACGCCTGCCGGATGACGGTCTGGAGCCGGTAGTACGGGACGACCTGCGTGCGCCGTCGCCAGAAGCCGGTGCGGACGACGACGGTGTGGTCGCCGACGTGGTAGCCACGGTTCGCCCACTTCAGGTGCGCCGCCGGGGGAACGAGGAGGAACAGGACCGCGGGCAGGTACCAGAGCGTGAAGCCGGCGATCACGGTCGAGGCGACGTAGGCGATGGCGAGGATGCCGACGACGACCAGTCCGAACCGGACGGCGTAGCGCCGACGGGCACGTTTCGGGGGCCGTTCGAAGTCGGGGTCGGTGAACTCGCCGAGCTCGCGTGCGAGCTCGACGACCCGTGACCGCTCGGCGACCGGAATGGCCGACTGGTTGCCCTGTTCGGCGCGTTGGGCCGCGTAGCCCGCCGTCTCCACGTCGAGGGCGGCGTAGCCGAGCAGCCGCATCGCCAGCGATTCGCGGAGCGTGACGGTCTGAATCTTGTCGGTCGGGATGGAGCCGGAGTAGCGCTGGACCAGCCCGCGTTCGTAGACGAGGTCGGTCCCGCTCCGGGCGAGCTGGAAGCCGTAGAAGCCCAGCGCGGAGAGCACGCCGCTGACGAGGTACGAGCTGACGAGCACCAGCGGGAGCGAAACGAGCCCGAGGACGAGCAGCTCGTCCGGGGTCGCCTCCAAGAGGTCCAGCGTCTCGGGGCCGCCGAACGGGTCGGCGGCCGCCAACATGAACTCGCCCGCCAGCTCGGGCAGGACGGGGATGCCGATGATGACCAGCACGATGGCCCCGGGACGGAACCGGGTGAGCGAGAGCACGGCGAGCTCGACGGGCGTGATGGCGAACAACGGCTCCAGCAGGTCCGACCCGCCGGTCCCAGTCGTCCGGTCCGTCGTGGGCGACTCCATGGGACCGCTCTCGGAGATCGGCCCTTCGTCCGTCTCCGTCGCCGCGGGCTCGGCCTCGGTGGCCCGCCGCGAGCTGTCCCGTCGTTCGCGGATCTCCCGCTGGAGCCGGTTCGCCTCCTCGAGCGAGACCACCGAGAGTTCGGCCTCCGTGCCGCCACCCCCTGCTGTCTCGATGCGGACGACGGCGACGCCGAGCACGCGGTGCCAGAGGCTCTGGGAGATGTCGACGTTCTGGATTCGCCGGAGCGGGATCTCCCGCTCGGTGCGCCCGACGACGCCCGCGGCGAAGTCGAACGTATCCGCGGTCAGTTCGTACTCGAAGCGGAGGTACGAGGCGACCCCGTAGCCGACTCCGAGCAGGCCGAACAACGGTGCAACCACGAACAGCAGGTCGATGACACTGCTGCCGAAGTCCATCCCGAGCAGCGCCTCGGCACCGCTCGACCCCACGAGCAGGAGGAAGAAGGGGATAGAGAGCGCGTTGACGCCGTACTGCAGCGCCCGGATGACCCCCGTGAGCGGGTGGAGCCGCCTCATACGGCGTCCTCCGGCTCGCTCTCGACCGCGAGCTCCCGGAGCTCGTTCCGCAGCCGCTTCGCCCGCTCCGGCGGGAGGCCGGGCACCGTCACGTCCGCGCCGCGCGAGCCAGCCGTGTAGATGACGACCGAGGAGAGCCCGAGCGCGCGGTCGACCGGCGAGCGCTGCGTGTCGACGTGCTGGACCCGGACGTACGGCACCGCCGTCTCGATGCGCGTGAGCACGCCACGTTCGAGGTACAGCGCGTCGTCCTGCAGTTCGAAGCGCCAGTCACGGTACAGCAGGACTGCGTGGACAGCGCCGAGCACGATTCCCAGAAGGCAGACGGCGAGCCCGGGCAGCAACGTCGAGACGCCGGCGTCGGCGAGTCGGTCCTCGAAGAGGACGGCTGGCACGGTGACGACGGCCGCCAGTACGACAGCCACGATGACGGCGCGCACCACCCACCTGATTCGAACTCTCGCGTGAAGGGCTTCCATAGCCGAAGCGTCGGCCCGGGAACACAAATAGCGGCGGGGTCGGTTTCCGGCCCTGCCGGTCAGCTCTCGGCTTCCTCGGGCGTGTACGTCTTCAGCTCCAGCGCGTGGATGTCCGTCGTCATGTGCTCGCCGAGCGCGTCGTAGACGAGCTCGTGCTGCTGGACCAGCGGCAGCCCCTCGAACGCGGGCGAGACGACCGTCGCCCGGAGGTGGTCGTCGTCGTGCTCGCCGCGGGCGCGCTCGACGGTTGCCTGGCAGTTCTCGATGCCCGATTCGATGAGTTCGGCGACCTCGTCGGTGTTCATGTCACACGGGTTGGTGCCGAGGGAGAAAAAGGGACAGCTTCCGGGTCAGGTCCAGCGGTCGAGGCCGGTCTGGGTGAGCGCGTCCTCGATGCGCTCGAACCCGCGGGCGACCTCGCTCTCGTCGACCTCCCACTCGTCGACGACGTACGCACGCGCGGCCTCGATGTCGGGGTCGAGGTCGGTGTCGAACGTGTACTCGTCGGTGACGTTCGGATTCCGGAACAGCTCGCGGACGAGGTCTGCGTTCTCGACGTAGACGTCCTCGTGCTCGAACACGCCCCAGAGGTCGCCGTGCTCTCGCACCTTCTTCAGGGCGGTCTTCGGGCCGTAGCCGTGGACTCCCTCGTTGAAGTCGGTGCCACAGAGGATGGCGACGTCGACGAGCTGTTCGAGCGAGATGTCGAGTTCCGCGAGCGTCTCGTCGAGAGACATGCGCTCCGGGTCGCCCTTGCTGGTGAGCTGGCGGAGCGTCGTGGGCGCACCGAACAGGAGCGCGTCGTAGTCCTCGGTGCCGACGTACTCGGCGTCGCCGCGTCTGGCGATGTGGGCGCACTGCGCCTCGCCCTCCGCGGGTGCCTCGACGACCGGGACGTCGAGCAGTTCGAGGAGCTCGCGGCTCGTCTCCTGGATGACCGGCGTTAGCCGCTGGGTCGCGGACTCCAGCCGGGCGACCTCGACGGCGTCGCCGGCCTCGCGGGCGTCCTCCAGCCGGGACTCGTACTTCTCGCGCTGTTCGCGACGTTCCTCTATCTCGTCGGCCTTGAGCTCGGAGGGACCGCCGTCGAACACCATCACGGGGTTGAGGTCGTGTTCGAGGAACTTCGGGAGTCCCTGGACGATACCGACGAGGTTCGCGACCTCGTCGCCGTCGGCGGTGGTGTACTTGCTGTCGCTCGTCCACCGCACGGTCGTCGTGAGGTAGCGGTAGAGCCAGTTGTGGGCGTCGACGGCGACGACGCCCGGGTCCAGCTCGGCGAACGGTACCGTCTCGATGTGCGCGAGGTCCCGGAGGTCTGCGTTACCCATCGGTCGCCCTACGGCCCGGGTGGCTTCAATCCTGGCGGTCCCGCTCTGGGTCCCGGGCAGACCGTCCGGGCCGGGCGTCGGTTTCCGCGGGCACCGACGGCGGATCGCGCTCGCGTTTCTCGGCGACGAACTCGCGCTCGTCGTCGGAGAGGTCCTCCCGCCCGGTGAAGACGTCGAACCCGGCGCGGTACCGATCCGGTGACCGGTCGCCGGGGCGTTCGAGCACGAGCTCCGCGATGCCGGTCTCCTCGCCGGTGAAGCCGAAACCCGCCCGGTACAGCGCCTCGTAGGAGTAGGGGTTGTTGACGGCGATGCGGACGCGCTCGTAGCCGCGTTCACGGGCCCGCTCGTACGTGAACCGGACGAGCCGGGGGCCGAGGCCCACGCCGCGGTGGTCGTCTCGGACCGTGACGTACCGGAGCCAGAGCGTGTCGGGGTCGGTGCGGTCCTCGTTGAACGCGACGGCAGCGAGGACGTGGTCGTCGAACTCGTCTCCGTCGCTCCCTCCGGCCCCGACGCTCTCGGTGTCGCTTTCGGTGTCGGCAGCCGTTTCGAGCAGGACCGCCTTCCCGGTCGAGGACATGACGAACTTCCCGGCGTAGCTGAACCGTCGGTAGTCGAGCCGGAGCGTCGGCCCGTCCTCCGGCCAGCCCAGGAGTACGGTTTCGGGGTCGCTCACGTCGAGCAAGACGGGTGGGTGACACAACGCTCTTTCGACGGGTCACGCCCGAACCTCACCACCGGCTGCGTTCAACGACGTGAAACTGTGAGAACAATACTCAACGGTGATGGTCTTTGGCAGGTTTTATCACAGAACCCACGCGTTGCCTTCGATGTATGAGACGTTTCCTTGCAATTATACTCGCGTTCGCGGTCGTCGCCGCCGGGGTGCCGGTGGCGTCGGGCGCAGGCGTATCGACAGGCGCGGACGCCGCGACGGCGTCCGGAGTCACCGCTCCCGCCACGGACGGGACGACGACTCCGACCGACAACGAGTCCGACAACTCGACGACGGTCACGCTCCTGACGTACAACGACATCCAGACGGCCATGGCACAGAACACGACCGTGCCGCGGATGATCCACCTCATCGACGAGCGCCGCGCGGCTCACGACAACCCGACGGTGGTCGTGGGTGGCGGCGACCAGGTGAGCCCGCACTCGCTGGCACCGGTGAGCCAGTGGCGGCTACCCGTCGAGGTGCTCAACGTCCTCCAGCCCGACGTGGAGGTCGTCGGCAACCACGACCTCGACTACGGCTTTGAGCCGGTGGCGAACTACTCCAACGCATCGGAGTTCCCGTGGGTCATGGCGAACATCGTGCAGGCCGACTCCGGCGAGCCCATCCCCGGCACCGAGCCGTACACCGTCGTCGAGCGCGACGGCGTGCGCGTCGGCGTCATCGGGCTCGCCGACGAGAAGATACTGGGCAAGACCGCCGTCGACTTCGACGAGCAGGGCTACGAGCTCCGCGACTACGCCGCGGTCGGCCAGCAGTACGCCACCCAGCTCCGCGAGGAGGAGAACGTCGACGTGGTCGTCGTCGCCGGGCACTTCGGCGTCCCCGTCGCACAGGACCTCGCGAACCGTACCGCGGGCATCGACGCCGTCGTCGTCGGCGACGACGAGGTCGAGTACCCGCCGCAGGAGACCAACGGCACCGTCATCGTGGAGGCCGAGGCCCGCGCCGAGCACGTCGGCGAGGTGAACCTCACCGTCTCCGACGGCGAGGTCACGAGCTGGAACGGCCGCCTCCTCTCGGTCACCGAGAACACGACGAAGAACGAGACCGCCGACCGCATCATCACCGAGACGCGGGGCGAGGCGCTCTCGCGGGTCGTCGGTGAGACGCGCACGGAACTCGACGCCCGGTTCGCGTCGAACTACCACGACGAGACCGCGCTCGGCAACCTCATCACCGATGCCTTCCGCTGGAAGGAGGGCTCCGACATCGCCATCACGAACGCCGGCGGTATCCGCTCGAACTCAGTGTACGGCCCCGGTGAGGTCACGGTAGGCGACGTGTACAACATGCTGCCGTTCGGCAACTCGCTCGTCACGGTCGAGCTGACCGGCGACGAGGTGACACAGTTGCTCGAGAGCCAGGTCGTGACGATGGAGAGCGAGACCGGCCAGCAGTACGGCGCGGAACCGCAGCTCCAGGTCTCCGGCATCACCTACGAGTACGTCCCCCACGAGGACGTCCCCGCCGACCAGCGTATCCAGGACGTCTGGGTCAACGGCGAGCCCATGCAGGACGACGAGACGTACACCGTGACG
Organism: Haloarchaeobius litoreus; assembly: GCF_024495425.1. Classification (NCBI taxonomy): domain Archaea; kingdom Methanobacteriati; phylum Methanobacteriota; class Halobacteria; order Halobacteriales; family Halorubellaceae; genus Haloarchaeobius; species Haloarchaeobius litoreus. The sequence goes on from NZ_JANHJR010000001.1 coordinate 861,088, forward strand.
GTGAACTCCTACATGGCCGGCTGGGAGGGCTCGGTGCTGGAGAACGCGACCCGCGTCAGCGAGACGCAGGACCTCTACGGCACGGTCACGCTGGAGTACATCCAGGCCCACAGCCCCGTCTCGCCGACCGACGCGGACCGCATCCGCCGTGTGAACCACCTCGCGGGCCAGGATCCCGTCACGCTCGACGGTGAGGGCACGGTGACCGCGGAGTTCACCCTGCCGGAGAACGCGACCGACCTCCGGTCCTTCTACGCGACCGCGAACGCCTCGACGATGGTCGAGGCACAGACCGTCAGGGTCGGCGAGGAGACGGTGACGGTCACCTTCTCCGACTACGAGCTCCGGCAGCTCGCGAGCGACGACGCCGAGCTGCAGGTGTACGGCAGCTACAACAGCAGCAGCCTCGACACCGTCTACTTCGACAGTCTCCGGATGGCCGGCGACCTCGATGTGACGCTCGAATCGCCGGAGACGGCGACCCCGACCGCGACGGCCACGCCGACCGCTGCACCGACGACGGCGGAAGACACGACGGCCGCCGGGACGACGGCCGACGCGCCCGCAACGACCGAGGAAAGCGACGACGGCGGCTCCCCCGGCTTCGGGCCCGCCGTCGCACTGGTCGCGCTCGTCGCCGCCGCGCTGGTCGCGCTCCGCCGGCGCTAGCGGCGACTCGAACCGCGGTCGACGCACGAGACCGCTTCCGACGCACATTTTTCCGTGCCACGCTAACGCCCAGCCGTGACGCTCCCGGCCGCACTCGTGACGCTCCAGACCACCGTCCCGCTCGACCTGCTGGTCTCCGTGCTGCGCCGGGTCCTGTACATCCTCGTCTTCATCGGTATCGGCCTCACCCTCGCGAACCTCGCCGTCGAGTTCGGACTGGTGGAGTACGTCGCCGTCCTCTCCCGGCCGCTCACGGCACCCGCGAACCTGCCCGACGAGGTCGGGACCGCCATCCTCTCGACGGCCGCCTCGCCGACAGCCGGCTACGGCATGCTCGCCGAGTTCCGCGAGGAGGGCATCCTCGGCGACCGCGCGACACTCGTCGCCGTCACCATCAACACGTTCTTCGGCTTCGTCCAGCACATCTTCACGTTCTACGTCCCGGTGCTCATCCCCATCCTCGGCCTGCGCGTCGGGCTGCTGTATGTCGGCTCCCGGGCCGCCATCTCGCTCGCGATCACCCTGACCGGTATCGTCGCCGGCGCGGTCCTGCTCTCGCCGCCGAGCGACGCGTCCGAGGAACTACCCGACGGCGTTGCGAGCGACGGCGGTTCCGGAATCGGTGACGGCGGCGACGAGGACGGACCGCGCACCCGCCGCGAGACGGTCGTCGACGCACTGCTGAGCACCCGCGACAAACTCCGCGACATCGCCCCGCGACTCGTCCTCGTCTACACGTTCGTCGCCGTGCTCACCGCCAGCGTCGACATCTCGGCTTTCACCGTCGTCGCCGAGCCCGTCACCGGCCTGCTCGGCCTCCCCGGCGAGGCCGCCGCCGTCGTCGCCGTCTTCGCCATCGACACCACCAGCGGCGCGGCGTTCATCGCACCCATGCTCGGCGACCCGTTCACGCCGGAGACTGCCGTCGCCACGATGCTCGTCGGCGGCATCGTCTCGTTCGCGTTCTCGACGTTCAAGCGCTCCATCCCCTTCCAGTTCGGCATCTGGGGACCGGAGTTCGGCACGAAGGTCGTGGTCGTCAACACCGTCCTGAAGGTGGTGTTCATCGCTGCGACGCTGGCCGTGCTGCTGGTTCCCTGAGACGGCCTGCGCCTCCCGGAGATGGCAACTATTTTATTTCAAAGCTGACACGTCACACGTGTGCCCTCCCTCGACCTCAAGCTCGGTCTCGCCGCCGGCTCGTACGTCGGCCTCCTCGTCGCGTTCGCCACCGGCCTGCTCGTCGACGCCAGCGTCTTCGACCCCACCGTCCAGGCCACCGGTCTCCTCGCCTGTCTGCTCGTCGGGGGCGTGTTCGCGTACCGCCCCACCCTCGCCGCGCCAGTCGTCGAGCGTCACGTCCTCTCCGCCGTGCTCGCACTCCACGTCGCCGGCATCCTCGCGCTGCTCGCGGTCGCCGGGACCGACGAGGCGACCGGAGCCCATCCGCTGGTGTTCCCGTTCATCGTCAGCGCCGCCGTCGGCCTCGTCGCGTTCGTCCTCCTCCGCGACCGCCACGTCGAGACCGTCTTCGGTGGCGAAGTCGCCAGCGTCAGCTGGTACGGCGGGCCGCACGACCGGACGGTACGACGGATGCGGATCGTGGCCATCCTCGCCGGCGTGACGGTGGTCGGCGCTCCGCTCGTCGGCTTCGCCGTCATCCCGCACAGGGCCAGCTGGATCGAGTCGACACGTGCCTGGGCGCTCCTCGCCGAAGTCGGGCCGACCATCATCGGCGGCGTGCTCGGGGCGTCCATCGGGACCTTCCTCGTGACGGACCGCGACAGGCGGTTCACCGTCTACGACGGCGGTATCGTGGTCCAGACCGGCCGTTCCGGTCTCCGGTCGCGCCTTCCGTGGTGGTACATCCGCGGCTACGAGCTGACCGCCCGCGAACTCGTCGTCCACACCTGGTTCCCGCTCCAGGCCTACCGATTCGACCGGGCACACTTCGAACAGCCCGACCGGGTGGCCGACATCCTCGCCGAGTACGTGCCCGAGAGCGAGGCCACGTGGCTCTGAGTCAGGCCGCCAGCGCCACTCGCTCGATTTGGGTGCAGCAACGCGCCGGCCGGAATCGGGTCCTCCCTGATCCAGATTGCTCTCCGGGAGCTCTCCGAGTTCGGTCGAGAAATGCGCCGGCCGGGATTTGAACCCGGGCCATGAGCTTGGAAGGCTCAGGTCCTACCACTAGACCACCGGCGCTCACTGCGGTCGCTCGCCCCGAGCGCCACGTCGCTACGCTCCGTGGCACACCGGCGCTCGCTACACTTCTTCGTTGTCGCGCCGCATAATAAGACTCCTTCGGAAGCCGACGCCGCACCGGCCGCGAACCGCGGCGGTACGGAGTCGTTCGAAAGCGGTGATGAAGACCATCACCGATGACGCCCGTGCGAGCCGTGCGCGAGGGCCCACAGGGCACGCGAATCCCACACCAACGGGTGTGCGCATTGCGAAGTTCCACGTGACGACTTAAGGTCTTTTCTGTTCAGTGACGACGGCGTAGCAGTTCCCCGAGGAGACGCGTGCGGAGCGAACCGCGAGGTCGCTGGCGTCGAGGTCGGTGTCGAACTCGTCGGGGCTGTAGACGTGGTAGAACCGCGGGACGGTCTCCCCGCCGGGGAGCGTCCAGTCGACCGTCGTGTCGAACCCCTCGTCGTGATCTCGCGGGTCGCTCCGCTCCCCGCTCGAACTGTCCGAGGAGACGCCGCTCCGCTCCGGCTCCTCCCCGTCGAATCTGTCGTGGGCGGTGCTCCACGCGGAGACGAGTGCGGTGCCGTCCGGCGAGAGCACGCGAGCGAGTTCGTCGAGGCTCCGACGGCGGGCTTCGCGAGTGGGGAGGTGGTGCAGGGTGGCGACGTACACGGCGAGGTCGACGCTGTCGGTCGCGAGCGGGAGGGTGGCGGCGTCCGCCTGCACGAGATCCACGGCGAAGCCGCGCTCGCGGGCGCGTTCCCGGGCGGTCGAGAGCAGCCCCGCGGACAGGTCGAGCCCGAGGACACGTCCACACCTGTCCGCGAGCAGCTCCGCGTGACGACCGTTGCCGCAGCCGAGGTCCAGTCCCACGGTCCCCTCGCGGCCGTCGAGGAAGGACTCGACCTCGGGCCAGGCGTACTCGCGGGTCTCGGCGAAGTGGTCCGCGATGCGGTCGTACGTCGACCGCGTGTGCTCAGGCGACCGGTCCATGGCGGGAGCGTCGTCCCACAGCGGGTTAGCGGTTCCGTTCGCTCACGGCCCCGGGATGAGGACGATGAAGCAGGCGTAGGCGAGGGCGACGAGGATCGCGGCGTGTTTCGCGCCGGTGCGGACGTCTCCCGACGAGAGCTGGCCGGCGACGAAGCCGGAGAGCAACCCCTGGATGACGGTGGTGTGGAAGAAGACCAGGGTGTACTCGGCCTTGTCGATGCCGCCGGTCGCGCCGACCCCGCCGACTGCGGGAACCCCGGAGGCACCTGACTGTCCCGCGCCGGTGCCGTTGATGACGGTACTGGGGCCGCTGTCCGGCAGGTTGGGGATGAGCACGGTCGAGAGAACGACGATGATGAACAGGAAGACGAAGAAGGCGATGTAGACGACAGCCATGTAGGTGAGCATCTCCTGCCTGCGGGCCCGCTTGAGCCGGCGGTCGGCCTTGGCCTGTCCCGCCGCGATGCGCAGCACGCTCGCGAGGTCGCCGCTCGCGTTCATCGCCTGCGTGGTCAGCGTGACGACCCGCGAGATGATGGAGGTCCGCAGGCGCGACTCGAACCGCCGGAGCGCGGTCTCGACGTCCGCCCCCCAGCGGATGTCCGCCCAGACGCGCTCCAGCTCCATGTCCAGCGCACCGAGCTCGCTCCGGCGGACTCGCTCGATGGACTCGACGACCGTCATCCCGGCCTCGTTGACGCTCGCGAGGCGGTCGAGCAGGTCCGGCACCGCGGACTCGATGGCCTCCGCACGGCGCCGGTGGACCTCGAACGCGATGGCGAACGTCCCGACGACGAACAGGAGCGTCTGGATGAGCACGTCGTCGAACGAGCGCACGTCCAACCCACCCGCCGTGAGACTCGCCGGGAGTCGGAGCGCGACGATGCACAGCGCGATGGGGATCGTCACCCAGAGCACGGTCAACGGCCGTTCGATGACCGTCCGGACCGGGTTCCCGAGCTTCGACCGGAGCCAGCGGAACCGCCGGTAGGCCGAGAGCCGGTTGCGGTTCGCGACCTCGCGGTCGTCGCCGGCGTCGGCCTGCTCGTAGCCTCCGTCGGTCTCTGCGCCCGTGTTCCGGGCACCATCGGCGAGGCGGACTCCGGCGAGCCCGTCCACCGGTGCGTCGACGTCCTCGTACCCTCGCCCCGCCGACAGCGTGTCGGTCACCGAGAGCAGGTAGATGAGGAAGGCCAGGTTCGACGCCGGAAGGATGACGTAGACGAACACGCGGAGCGGTTCGAGCGTGTTGCCGACCGCGATGCCGATGACGACGAGGATGGTGATGAGAAAGAGGGGGCCGGCGACGAGCACCGTCACGTACGCCTCGGCGAGCGTCGCGAGCAGGTCGAGCAGCTTCTCCTGCTGGGACTCGGCCTCCTCCTGGAAGTCGCGGTACTGCTGTTCGAGGAACGACGAGAGCGAGCGCCCGGACTGGAGCACGCTCGCGAGGTTCTCGGAGAACTCCTTGAACTGCGAGCTCGGCGACCGACGGGCCATCGTCTGGATGGCCGTGATCATGTCCTGTCCGAACATGTCCATGTTCCGGACCGCGACGCGCACCTCGTTCGCCGACTCGCCGTAGATGCCGTCGTTCTCGGCGAGGATTCGCAGGACCTTCGGGAACTCCATGCCCGAACGCGACAGGGCGTAGATGAACGCGATGGTCCGCGGGAGCGACGCCTCGATGCGGCGCTCGCGCTCGTCGGCGACGTACTGCGGGTACCACCAGCGCAGCCAGTAGGTCGCCCCGGCGAAGGCGACGCCCAGGGTCAGGCTCGTCACGAGCATCAGTCCGAACAGCTCGAGGACGGACAGCGACGGCAGGCCGACGAAGTCGGTGAGGAAGTGCAGTTCGGGGGGGAACGTCTGACGGATGGTCTCGGCGTCGACGGCGAGCAGGACGAGGCCGAACCAGATGACGTACATCCCCATGATGGTGCCGGCGACGGCGAGCACCGCGCTGTACAGCATCGTCTTCGCCGAGTAGGTCCGGTACGTCGTCGCCATGTGCGCCGCACGGAGCTGCTTCTTCCGGATCGCCTTGTTCCGACCCTTGCTGCTGGCGTAGGTCCCGAAGATGAGCAGGGCGAACCGAGAGACGACGCGGTCCGCGTGGATGCTCACGGGGGCGAGCAGCACCGGCAGTACGATGAAGATCGCGAGTACCAGCGGCACCCAGGTCGCCCAGGACATATCAGTCCGTCTCGGCCTCGGCCATCCCGATCGGCTGGTCGACCGCCTCGATGCGCTTCAGTGCAGCCTCGGAGTCGGCGTAGTACTCGTTGATCAGCGCCGTGAACCGGCGGTAGTCGTCGATCCCCCGGTCGCGGAGGTACTCGAGGAACCGGCGGCGGTTGCGCAGCTCCTGCAGGAGCTGCTGCTGGCTCCAGGCCCGTTCGTCGCGTATCTCGTCGAGCACCTGCGAGCCGGAGGAGCCGAACGTGTCGTCGTCGGCGTTCCAGGTGAACGCGGTGGAGTAGTCGAGTTCGCCGGTCCGCTGGTCGATGCCCTCTATCTCGGCGATGGTCTTGTTCCGGCGGACGCGCTCGTTGTCGAACCGGGTGAGCGTCTGGACACAGAGGATGTCGAGGCTCTGGACCATCGACCGGGGGACGTTGATGGGCTCGTTCTCGAGGCGGTTGATGACGGTTCGGACGGAGTCGGCGTGCATCGTCGAGTACGTCGTGTGGCCGGTGTTCATCGCCTGGAACAGCGTGATGGCCTCCTCCCCACGCACCTCGCCGACGATGATGTACTCGGGGCGGTGGCGCAGTGCCGAGCGCAGCAGGTCGTACATCGTCACGTCGGTCCCCTCGTGGAGCCGTTCGCGCGTGACCGAGGAGAGCCAGTTGTCGTGGTACAGCGTCAGTTCGCGGGTGTCCTCGATGGTCAGCACCTTCGAGCGCGGGGGGATGAACATCGAGATGGCGTTCATGCTCGTCGTCTTCCCGGACGCCGTCCCGCCGGCGAAGATGAGCGACTTGTTGCTCTCGATGGCGAGCCAGAGGTACGCCATCTGGTCGACGTTGAACGTGCCGTACTCGATGAGGTCGATGGGCGTGAACGGCTCCTCTGCGTACTTCCGGATGGTGAAGGCCGAGCCACGCGGTGTCACCTCCTCGCCCAGTGCCAGTTCGGCACGCGAGCCGTCCGGCAGCGTCGTCTCGACCATCGGGTCGCCGATGGAGATGTGCCGCCCCGAGTGCTGGGCGAGGCGGACGACGAAGTTATCGAGCTCCTCCTGGGGGAATCGGACGTTCGTCTCGATGTCCGTGTGTTCGTCGTGGTAGACGAACAGCGGCAGGTCGTAGCCGTCACACGAGATGTCCTCGACGTGCGGGTCGTGCATGACGGGGTCGAGCTTGCCGTACCCACGGAACGCCCGCCAGAGGTAGTAGAACAGCTTGTGGTAGGTGCCCATGTCCACGTCGGCCCCGTACCGTTCGAGGTGGTCCAGCAGTGCGTCATCGAGCACCTCGTCCGGGTCGCCCTCCTCCACGTCCCGCTGGTAGACCAGGGGGTCGCGGACGTCCTCGAACAGCGTCTCGAGCAGCGCGTGCTCGTACTCGTCGAGTTCGGGCTCGACGACGTGATAGCGGTACTCGTTGGCCTGCTGGTCGTGGTTGATGCTGACGAAGGCGTACGGGGCGTTCACCCAGTAGCTGTCGATCTCCTCCCAGCCGTCGAGCCCGTCGAACGTGACGAGCTCGCCGTGTTCGTGCGGGTAGTAGGGCTCGCGAGAGATGGTCGTCCCGCGCAGCATCTGGAGGGTGTGCTTGATACGGTCGACGAGCGAGTCGCTTCGCCCGGAGGCGACCGCGCCGGGCGTGATGGTGCCGTCGCTCTCGTCGCTCGAGATGGTGTTCGGTGCCTGGTGGCCTGGGTCTGTCATCGTGTGCGGTCGCCTCCCCTGCGATGCCGTTCGACGAACGGAAAGACGGGTCTGGAACTCGATTGGGAGTACCGAGACTTAAATGAGGTGGCCAATCCTCGAACGAGCGCGGTCCGCCGGCGGGCTCAGGTCCGGTCCGCGAACAGGTCGAGGAGGCCGAACGCGTAGAAGAACACGAGACCGAGCAGCCCGATGGGGGCGTAGAACCCCCAGCCGAGGATGTCTGCCGGCTGGTGCAGGTGCAACTGGACCGCCGCGCCGGTGAAGGCGACGGCGAGGACGAGCATCGACGCGCCGAGGACGTAGACGCCACGCCCGGGCAGCCGCTCGACGGTCTCGTGTTCGAAGTACATCAGGATGCTCACGACGATGGCGACGACCAGCACGACCGCGGCGAGAGCCCAGACGAGGTACGCCGTCGCCTGTGCTGGGAACTGTCCGGCGTTGAGCGTGTAGTACTCCCAGGGCGTCCGGACGGTCGTCCCGTCGACGAGCCCCGTTCCGAAGACGTACTGGATGCCGAAGAACGGAAACCGGAGGACGACGAGTTCCGCCCCCTCCGCGCTGGACGCACGGACCACGGACCAGGGCAGGAAGACGGAAAGCCACGTCGTGAGCACGGCGAACTCCTCGACGTACTCCGAATTGATCCACACCATACCCACGAAGCCACACCGGTGCACGTAAAAGCTGTCGGTGCCCGGTCGCTCCGTTCGTGTCGGTCACGGAACAGCTGAAACCGGGCGGAGCCGGCCATCGTCTCGCCTGCGCCGGGCGTTACGTTCATACCGCGTGAAACCGAAGATAGCGACGTGGAATGAGGCGTGACTACTTCACTTTGCAGGTCAGCAACGTCGACTGGGTCGACGAGGACGGCAGCCCCGAGAAGCCCACGGTGACTATCTCGTTCGAGGGGCCGGTCGCGACACTGAGAGAGCGCCTCACCGGACCGGACGACGAGCCGCTCGACGCCGCCGAGACGGACGTGGCGTTCCGGCTCCAGACCGCGGTCGACGACGACGACGCCCAGGGGGTCGTCAGCGTCACGAACCGGGTCACCGGTGACTTCGTGCTCGAACTGAACGAATCGGCAGAGAACGTCCTGAAGTTCATCCGGGCGGCGAGACGCTACGGCGAGCACGCGGGCGACGAGGGCGAGTACGGCGTCCACATCCTGCTCGACGGGGACGAGTTCGTCAGCTACGACAAGAGCACCTTCCTGGTCTACAACGCCGACGGGAACCTCCTCCGGAACCAGAGTCTCATCCCGAGCGGCGTCGAGCTCTAGAACTCGGCCCACTCGCTCGGGCTGTCGACGACGCCGACGACGCGACACTCCCGCGAGTCGACACCCTGTCTGGTCTCGACGGCACCGTCGAACAGCTGTCTGAGCGTGTTCATCGTCTGCTGGTCGTGGCTGTCGTCGAGCGTCGCGATTCCGAGTCCGTCGACGCCGCTGAGACGGCCGGTGAGGATGTGCGTGAACCGGAAGACGGTCTTGACGTCCGCCTCCAGCAGCAGGTTCGAGAGCGAGTGCAACCCGAGCCGGGTCGCGGTCGCCTGCTCGTCGGCGCGCCCGAGGAACTCCGAGGCGGCCATCCCCATGCTGCTGAAGTCCGACGGTGACGCGACGTACTCGGTGTCCGGGTCGTGAGGCGTCGGCTCGCCCCGGCGTTCCGAGACGCAGTCCACGACCGAGAGTCCGGGCTCGTCGGTCGTTGTCCGGTCGGCGACCGCCGCTCTGATGTCGTCGGCCCCACGACTCGTCGAGACGACGACGCCGTGTTGTCCCCGCTCGACACCTGTCGCGAGCAGTTCACAGAGCAGTTCGTACTTCCCGACGCCCTGCGGGCCGGTCAGCAGGAGGGTGGTCCCGGGCCGGAGCTCGTCGACCGGCAGGTGGTCGCTCACGTCGTACACGTTTTCACCCCACCACGTACCCGGGCTGCGGACACGAGGGCATCGTACGTGATGCCGTCGCTTAAACCCCGGGCCCGGTGTCCGACGTGCGTATGCCACAAACTAAGTGGGCCTCGGGGCAACCCCCCGGTATGACACTGTTCGGGACGGCGGGGATACGAGGACCGGTCGCGGAGCGCGTCACACCGGAGCTGGCGATGGCGGTCGGGCGGGCCGCCGGCCACGACGGCGACCTGTTCGTCGTCGGCCGCGATGGACGAGACACCGGCCCTGCGCTGGCGGCCGCGATGGAGGCCGGACTGGAGAGTGCGGGCGCGAGCGTGGTCCGGGTCGGGCAGCTGCCGACGCCGGCGCTCGCGTTCGCCTCGCAGGGGCGGCGTGGTGTGATGCTGACCGCCAGCCACAACCCGCCCGAGGACAACGGTATCAAGCTGTTCGACGACGGGGTCGAGTACGCTCGCGACGCCGAGGAGCGAATCGAGGCTCGCGTCGACGGCGAGAACGACACCGTCCCGTGGGACGAGTGGGGCGACGGCCACACCGCCGCGGTCCTCGACGACTACTGCGACGCGGTGGTGGCGTACGCCCGAGGGACAGGTGACGGGGACGCACCGGAGGAGCCCCTCGCCGGCCAGCGCATCGCGGTCGACTGCGGCAACGGGATGGGCAGCCTCGCGACGCCCCAGGTCCTCCGGGCACTGGGTGCCGAGGTCGTCGCGGTCAACGCCAACGTCGATGGCCGGTTCCCGGGTCGACCGTCGAAGCCGACGCCGGAGACGCTGACGGAGTTCCTGACGCTGCTCGCCGACGGCTCGTTCGACATCGGTATCGCCCACGACGGCGACGCGGACCGCATCGTCGTCGCGACCGGGGATGGCGAGGTCGTCCACGAGGACACGGTGCTCGCGATGCTCGCCGGCCACTACACCGAGCTGAGCGACGCTGGCGACCCGGTCGTCGTGACGACGCCGAACGCCTCCGCCCGCATCGACGAACGTGTCGAGGCAGCCGGAGGGCGCGTCGAGCGGGTTCGCCTCGGCGCACTACACGAAGGCATCGCACGCGAGCGCGAGGCGGGCGGCGCGGACACGACGGTCGTGTTCGCCGCCGAGCCGTGGAAGCACATCCACACCGCGTTCGGCGGCTGGATCGACGGGGTGACGAGCGCGGCCGTCGTGTCGACGCTCGTCGCCGACGCGGGCGGACTGGCCGCGCTACGGGAGCCCATCGCCGAGCGACCGTATCGGAAGGTGAGCGTGGACTGTCCGGACGTCGCGAAGGCGGGCGCCATGGAACGCCTCGGCACCAGCCTGCCCGAGGCGTTCCCCGAGGGCGACGTGGACACCGACTACGGCGTCCGCATCGACCTCCCGGACGGCTCCTGGGTGCTGGTCCGGCCGAGCGGCACGGAGCCCTACGTCCGGCTGTACGCCGAGAGCGACGACGTGGACGCACTGGTCGACGAGGCCACCGATGTCGTGGAGAGGGCGGTCGCCGCCGAGAGCTGACCGAGAGCTACCAACGGGAAACCAGCTTTTATTCTTACGAGTCCGGAGACAAATTTATATAATCGGCGTTTTGCCTATCGAGACGGCCCTTACTGGCCGTCTCGCATTCCAAAGAGTTTTTTCGTGTGGTTGCAAAGGGTGCCTCCATGCGCTCGAACAGTGGTCGGCGGCGGTTCATCAAGGGTGCCGGACTGACCGGTACCATCGCGCTCGCAGGGTGTATCAGCAGTACAGACAACAACGGAGGGGGCGACGAGACGGACACGGCGACGCCCACCGAAGAGAGCGGCTCGACGGAGACCGAGTCGGGCGACGGCACCGCGACCGAGACCGAGGACGACAGTAACGCAGGTGCCGACGTGAACGTCGGGATGGTGTACGCGACGGGTGGCCTCGGCGACAAGTCGTTCAACGACATGGCGCGGCAGGGGGCCCTTCAGGCGGAGGAGGAACTCGGCATCTCCTTCGACCAGGCCCAGCCCGAGCAGAACTCCGACTTCTCACCGGCACAGCGTCAGTTCGCCGAGTCAGGTGACTACGACCTCATCTCCTGTATCGGCTTCGCGCAGACGGACGCGCTCACGCAGAACGCGGACCGCTACTCGGACCAGCACTTCCAGATCGTCGACTCGGTCGTCGACACCGGCAACGTCGCGAGCTACGTGTTCATGGAGCACGAGGGCTCGTTCCAGGTCGGCCACCTCGCTGGACTCCTGACGTCCCAGTCGTTCGAGGCCGGGCAGGGTTCGACCACCGGCGACTCGACGAACGTCGGCTTCGTCGGCGGCCTCGACGTGCCGCTCATCCGGAAGTTCCAGGCCGGCTACGAGGCCGGTGTCGAGTACGCGAACGAAGACGTCGACGTCCAGACGTCCTACGTGGGCTCGTTCAACGACGCCGCGACGGCGCGCGAGGCCGCACTCTCGATGTACGACTCCGGTGCGGACATCGTCTACCACGCCGCCGGTGCGTCCGGTCTCGGTGTGTTCCAGGCCGCACAGGAACGGGGCAAGTTCGCCATCGGCGTCGACGCCGACCAGTCCCGCAGCGAACCCGACTTCGCCGACTGGATCCTCGCGAGCATGGTCAAGCGCGTCGACACCGCGGTGTACACCGCCATCGAGTCCGAGGTCGACGGCGAGTTCGGCGGCGGCAGCGTGACGACGCTCGGTCTGGAGTCCGACGGCGTGGCCTGCGTCTACGGCGAGGCGCTCGGCGACGCCATCCCGCAGGACGTCAAGGACCAGATCGCGGCCTCCCGGCAGGCCATCATCGACGACGAGATCAGCGTCCCGACCGAGCCCTGAGCCCGGTCCCAGATGAACCACGTTCCATCGGACAGCAATGAGTAACACAGCAGTCAGACTGGCAGGTATCACGAAGCGGTTCCCCGGTGTCGTCGCGAACGACCAGGTCGACCTGATCGTCGAGAAGGGGTCGGTGCACGCACTGCTGGGGGAGAACGGGGCGGGGAAGACCACGCTGATGAACGTGCTCTACGGCCTGCTCCAGCCCGAGGAGGGCGACGTGTACGTCGACGGCGAGCGACGCGACTTCCAGTCGCCACGTGACGCCATCGACGCGGGTATCGGCATGATCCACCAGCACTTCATGCTGGTCGACCCCATGGAGATCTGGGCGAACATCGTCCTCGGCCAGGAGCCCCGGAAGTACTTCGGGCTCGCCGTCGACGAACGGCAGGCAATCCAGGAGGTGCGGGACCTGAGCGACCGGTACGGCTTCGAGGTGGATCCGACGGAGACGATAGAGGACGTGAGCGTCGGTGTCCAGCAGCGCGTCGAGATCCTGAAGGCGCTCTACCGCGGTGCGGACGTGCTCATCCTCGACGAGCCGACGGCGGTGCTCACACCGCAGGAGGTCGAGGAACTGTACGAGGTGCTCGACGAGTTGACCGCGCAGGGCAAGACGGTCATCTTCATCACCCACAAGCTCGGCGAGGCGCTGCACTCGGCTGACGACATCACCGTCCTCCGGGACGGCGAGAGCATCGCCACCGTTCCGGCCGACGAGACCAACCAGAACGAGCTCGCGGAGATGATGGTCGGCCGGGAGGTGCTGCTCGAGGTCGACGTGCCCGAGCACGAGCCCGGCGAGACCACCCTCGCCGTGGACGGCGTCACCGTCAGCGACACCGACGACATCGACCGGGTGAAGGACGTCTCGTTCGAGGTCCGCGCCGGCGAGGTGTTCGGTATCGCCGGCGTCGACGGCAACGGCCAGTCCGAGCTGGTCGAGGCAGTCACCGGCCTCGAATCGCCCACCTCGGGCCGCATCGTCGTCGAGGGTGTGGACGTCACCCGACGCTCCCGACGGGAACGCATCGAGGACGGCATGGCGTACATCCCTGAGGACCGCCACGAGCGCGGGCTCGTGATGGACTTCGACCTCGTCGAGAACGGCCTGCTCGGGAGTCAGCACTCCGAGCCGTACTCGAAGAACGGCCGCATCGACTGGGAGACCGTCAGGGGACACGCCGAGGAGATCATCGAGACGTACGACGTGCGCCCGCCGAACGCCGACGCCGACGCGCACTCGCTGTCCGGTGGGAACCAGCAGAAGTTCATCGTCGGTCGCGAGTTCGAACGCGACCCCTCCGTCGTCGTCGCCACCCACCCGACGCGTGGCGTCGACATCGGCTCGACGGAGTTCATCCACGAGGAGCTGCTCGACCTCCGCCAGCGCGACCGCGCGGTGTTGCTCGTCTCCTCGAAGCTCGACGAGGTGCGACAGCTCTCGGACCGCCTCGGCGTGATGTACGAGGGCGAACTCGTCGACGTCGTCGACCCCGACGAGACGACCGAGGAGGAGATCGGCCTGCTGATGGCCGGTGAACGACCCGACGGTGTCGCCACGGTGCGTCCGACCGGAGGCAAGCCATGAGCCGGCTTCGGGACGTACTCGAACGGCTCGTCGGCGCGTCGGGTGCCGAGCGTGCTGTCATCAGCATCGCCGCGCTCGTACTCTCCATCCTCGTCGGTGCGGTCATCGTGTTCGTCTCCGGTCTCGGGGCAGCCTGCGATGCCGGGGCGAACTACCACCTCGCCATCCCGCTACCGGGGAGCTTCGAGATATTGCTGTTCGACGGCAGACTCTCGCTGTTCGGCTACAAGTCGTGCTACGACCCCATCAACGTCTACGCGAAGCTGTTCGTCGGGGCCATCGGCGGCCTCCCGTGGGAGAGCGGCTGGCAGCCGACGAACCTCTCGATGGAGGTGTTACTCCGGCGGATGACATTGCTGTTGTTCGCAGGGCTCTCAGTCGCCGTTTCGTTCCGTGCGGGACTATTCAACATCGGCACGCAGGGACAGATGGTGTGGGGAGCGCTCGTCTCGGCTGTCACCGTCCTCTTCGTCGCCGACTTCGCACCCGCCGGGCTGGCAGGGACGGTCATCCTGCTCCCACTCGCATTGTTCTCCGGCGCGGTCGCCGGCGGCATCTGGGGCGCGATTCCCGGCGCACTGAAGGCCTACGCCGACGCCAACGAGGTCATCACGACTATCATGCTGAACTTCGTGGCGAGTTTCGGTGCGACGCTCATGATTAAGCTATTCTTCCAGGACCCAGAGTACTCAAATATCGGAACCCGTCGGATTCCGGTGAACTCCCTTGTTCCTAGTCTCCCGATGGGGTTCCAAGGTACTCGCTCCTCTATCTTAGCGCTCATATTCGCACTCCTGTTCGCGTTTATCGTCTACTTCGTGCTCTGGGGTACATCGTTCGGTTTCGATGTCCGAACGAGCGGCCTCCAGCCAGAGGCGGCGACGTATGCTGGAGTGAACGCCGAGCGTACAATCGTCCGCAGTATGACTATCTCCGGCGCGCTTGGCGGTATCGCAGGTGCTCTTTGGGTACTGCTATCTACTGGACGGATGTTGTCAGGAGGAGACGTTGCAGGAGGAAGTCTTGGATTCGATGGTATTACAGTCTCGGTACTAGCTGGAAATAATCCGATCGGTGTCATTTTCGGGTCGGCTCTGTTTGGCGTTCTAAAGAGTGGCCGCAACGCGGTTAACTTCCAGACCGACGTCCCACCCGAACTCGTAGAGGTGCTCCCTGGACTCATCATTCTGTTCGTGGCGATGCCAGAGTTCTTCCGGATGATTGGCAAGCGGATTGGCCTCGATAGCGGGCAGGGGAGTAACGTCAGGACTGATGGTGGTGAAGACGATGAATAAAGATGAACTATCGGAGTTTGTACGGAGTGTCCGCGGACTGATGAGCGGAAAAGACAGGAACGGGACTAGGCGAATGGTCGCGGGTGGGACACTCGCTGTCATCGCTCTCGTCTCGCTCTATGGCGTCTTCTTCCCCAACTCGACAGTCGGCAAAGTGTTCTGGACCGCCATCGACCAAGGCACCATCGAGTCATCGCTCCGGCTTGCAGTCCCAATTGCACTCACGGCAATTGGTGGCCTTTATGCTGAGAAGAGCGGGGTCATCAATATCGGGCTCGAAGGTCTGCTCATTATCTCAGCGTTTGTCAGTGTTCTTGTCACAGACCAACTCGGTGCCGGTCAGACCACGGGTGTCCCGCCGGTCGTTACCTGGGATCTCGGCAGTCGTGCGTATACTATCGACCCTGGACTGCAATTTGTTATCCCGAATATTTGGATCGGTTTACTCAGTGGTGTAGTCGCCAGCATGCTGCTTGCGCTCCTATTCGGAGTCATCTGCATCCGGTACGAGGCCGATCAGATTATTGCGGGACTGGCTGTGTGGCTTCTCGCCCTCGGACTCGCACCATTCGTGGCGCAAGTCGTCTACGGGAGAGTTTCGACCGAGAACGTTGGTACACTTGACACGTGGTCGATACCGTTACTGTCTAAAATCCCGTACGTTGGACCAATTCTCTTTGACGCGAATCCAACAGTCATTATCATGCTTATATCGGTCCCAGCCGCCTGGTACGGGTTGAACCGGACCAGTTTCGGCTATTGGGTCCGGGCGAGCGGTGAGAACCCGAAAGCGCTCGACACCGTCGGCATAAACGTCGACAGAGTCCGCTATGCAGCAGTACTCGTCTCCGGATTCTTCGCCGGTATTGGTGGAACTGCCCTATCATTAGGTTTCCAAGGCAGTTTTGACGGTGGTGGACCGACCATGGTCGACGGTCGTGGGTTTATCGCTATCGCAGCGTATCTATTCGGCAACTACAACCCCTTCGGTGCCTTCGCCGCGTCCTACCTTTTCTCTGGACTGCAAGCGGTGCAAATCCGTCTCCAGGGCCAAGGGGTCGCTCCGACGGAAATATTCCTAATGGCACCGTACATCGTGGTCGTCATCGTCCTCGTGCTGGTCGGACGGACCCGGCTACCCGAGGCCGCCGGCGAGCACTACGAGTCAGGCGAGGACTGACCGTCCCCCTGTCTTCTCCCGAAACCACCCCGAGAGAGCCGGGGGCTACTTCACCCTGGCCCGGGTATCGGTGCCCATGGACGACGCAGAGCTCGTAGAGCTGGCACGAACGGCGCGCGAGAACGCCTACATCCCGTACTCCGAGTACGCCGTCGGTGCGGCGCTCGTGACCGCCGACGGCACCGTCTACACCGGCTGCAACATCGAGAACGCGAACTACTCGAACAGCCTCCACGCCGAGGAGGTCGCCGTCGGGAAGGCCGTCTCTGACGGACATCAGGAGTTCGAGCGTGTGGCGGTCTCCTCTGGCGAACAGGACGGTGTCACACCGTGTGGGATGTGCCGACAGACGCTCTCGGAGTTCGCGGACGACGAGATGGTCGTGCTCTGTGACCTCGGCGACGACACCCGGTCGTACTCGCTCGGAACCCTCCTGCCCGACGCCATCTCCGCCGAGACGCTGGGCCGGGAGTGAACAGACATTTCTACTCGCACGATGAAGGCGGGGCCATGACTGACGCGAGCGAGGACCCGAACCAGGAGATGCAGTACCACGTGGAACTGACGCCGGGCGACGTCGCCGACACCGTCCTGCTGCCGGGCAATCCCGAGCGCGTGGACAAGATAACCAGCTACTGGGACGACGCCGAGGAGGTCGCCTACCACCGCGAGTACCGCACCGCGACCGGGACCTACGACGGTGAACCCATCTCGGTCACGTCGACGGGCATCGGTTCGCCCTCCGCGGCCATCGCGGTCGAGGAGCTGGCCCGCGTCGGCGCGGACACCTTCATCCGCGTGGGCTCCTGCGGGGCCATCCAGCCCGAGATGGACGTGGGCGACCTCGTCATCACGACCGGCGGGATGCGACAGGAGGGCACCAGCAAGGCGTACGTCCGCGACGAGTACCCCGCGACGGCCGACTTCGAGGTCGTCAGCGCGCTCGTCGCCGCCGCCGAGCGCCTGGGCTACGACTACCACACCGGCGTCACGATGTCCGCTGACTCCTTCTACTCAGGGCAGGGCCGCCCCGGCTTCGAGGGCTTCATGGCCGAAGGCGCGGAGGAGCTCGTGGAACACCTGCAGGAGGCGAACGTGAAGAACATCGAGATGGAGGCCGCGGCTATCATGACCATCGCCAACATCTATGGGCTCCGGGCGGGCGCGGTCTGCTCGGTGTACGCAAACCGCGTCACCGGCGAGTTCCGAACCGAGGGCGAGCGCCGGGCCTCGGAGACGGCGTCGCTGGCGACGAAGCTTCTCGCGAAGATGGACCAGGTGAAGGCGGAAGCGGGCGTCGACCGCTGGCACGCCGGACTCTCCATCGAGTAGCACGAGCCCGCGGCGTTTTTACCGGAAAGGATTCATATCGGGCGGCACAGCGGTGGATATGGACCGGCGGACGTTTCTCGCAGTTGCTGCCGTATCGGTCGCGGCAGGCTGTCTCGACAACGCATCCGGCGACAGTACCGGGGGAACGACCTCGAACGAGGATACTGGGGCCGAGCGTCGGCAGTTCGTCAGCTGTGAGGAGCAGTACATCCGAACTGAAGTCGTCGACGACGACGAACGGATAGACGGCTCACTGGATCCGACGGTGGTCGAACTCGACGCCCGGGACACCGGTGTCTACGCCGAACTCCGGACGACGTTCGGGACCATCAAGTCCTCCGAGGATTCGCCCGACCAGCGGGTCGACTACGAGGTGACGGCCTACTACTATCGCGGTGACGACGGGACGTTCCGGACGGAGGACCCGGACGAGGACTCCACCAACGGAACACGAATCCAGTGTGGGTGACGGCGATTCCGTCGACTTTCGTCTGGACCGTCTGATAGCGAACAGGCGACCCCACCACGAGCGTGGGGTGCATCGCACACCCGCCTCGTCCCCCACGCCGTCGTCGTTCAGGACACGACTGCTCTGGGTGCGGTTTCGTATATAAAGAGTCGGAGCGAGGAGGAGAGAACTGCGGCCCGTTCTACAGCGCGTCCCAGGCGTTCCAGGCGCGCTTCCAGGAGGTCAGGTCGGCAATCCAGCGGGCGGCGATGCCCTTCTTGAGCATCTTCGCGGGGAAGCCGCCGAAGGTGGTGACGGGGGAGATGTAGACGTCGTGGGCGACGGCGCTCTCGCCGACGGAGACGACGGTGCCCTTGTCCTCGTGGGTCCAGGTCTCCAGTCGCTGGCCGTTGATGGCGCGGACGACGTTGTCGGCGACGACCTCGGCGGCCTGCCAGGCGGCCTGGGCCGTCGGCGGGGCGGGGTGCTCGCCGGGCTGGTCGATGACGGCGGAGTCACCGAGGGCGAACACGCGCTCGTCGGAGGTCCGGAAGTCCATCTCGGCGTTGAGGCGGTTGTGCTCGTTCTCGACGTCGACGCCGTCCATCGCGTCCCGGCCGGTGACGCCGCCGGTCCAGAGGAAGACGTCGAAGTCGATGGGGTCGCGCTCGTCGAAGTGGATGACGTCCTCCTCGGCCTCCGTGATGGGGTCGTCCGTGAGGATCTCGATATCGTTCTCCTGCAGGCGCTTGCGGAGCGCGCCCTGGATCTCCGGGTCGCCCGGCGGGAAGATCTCCTCCAGCGCCTCGACGAGGTAGATGTCCATCGGGGCGCGGTGCTTGTCGCGGAACTCCGCGATCTCGCCGGCGGACTGGATGCCCGAGAGGCCGGCCCCACCGACGACGACCTGGGCCCTGTCGTCGCGCGTGGCGTCCTGTGCGGCGTCCTTGACCGCCTCGTGGATCTCGAGGGCGTCGTCGAGACCCTTCAGCGTGTGGGAGTACTCCTCGAGCCCGGGGATGCCGTAGTAGGCGGTCTGGCTGCCCAGCGCGACGACGACGTAGTCGTAGTCGACCGTCGTCTCGCCGTCGTCGACCTCGACGACGCGCTCGTCGGTGTCGAGTCCGGTGACCTCGCCCCGCACGAACTCGGTGCCCGGGTCGGCTATCTCGCCGACGGGGATCGTGATCTTGTGTTGTACAGCGGGGTCCCGGATGACGCGGTGGGACTCGTGGAGGACGAGGTGGTAGTCGACGTCGGCCACCCACGTCAGTTCGACGCCCTGGCCCAGTTGCTTCTGCAAGTCCTTGACCGTGCCAGCGCCCGCGTACCCCGCGCCGAGCACGACGACCTTCGTAGCCATACGGGAGCTTCAGAAACCGACCGATACAAAGGTGTTGAAACCCGGATGGGCGTGCGAGATGTTGTCAGGATAGATGCCGAGTCAGTGTTCGGGCTCTTCCGACGGCGCCGTCATCTCGTCGATGCGGAGGATGACGATGTTGTTCGTGTCGTCCTTGCCGTCGACGGTGCCCTTGATGAGCAGCTTCGAGAGCGGCGTCGGGCCCACGGTGACCTCGTCGCCCTCGTGGATGTCCCGGACCGACCCCTGGACGTGGACCTCGGCGCGGCAGAGCTCGGGATGGTGGACCGACGACAGGTCGATCTCCTCGACGATGGCCCCCTCGACGGTCTCGCCCTCGTGGCGGAACGGGACCGACGCCGGCTCGTCCATCTGCTGTATCTCGAGTGCCTCGTAGGCGGCCGCGGTCGGCTTGTAGCCGCCCTTCGGGCCGGGCACGCCTTCGACCAGCTGGAGCGCCTTCAGGCTCTGCATCTGGTTCCGGATGGTGCCCGCGTTCCGGTCGACCCGCTGCGCGATGTCCTCCCCCTTTACGGCGTTCTCGTCCTCCCGGTGGAGGTTGATCAGCGCCTGCAAGATGTTTTTCTGGCTCGGCGTAAGTTCGATAGACGACATACCGTCTGGTTGGTCGCTCGCGTCCTTAAATCCGTGGGATGGACCTGCACACCGGCGCGGGCCTCGTTGGTGGGCCAACGACCCCGTGAAGCGACAATGCTACAAACGCCCCCGTCGAACCCCAATGTATGAACGGGAACCGGGTCCTCGTCACAGGGGGCGCTGGCTTCATCGGGTCGAACCTCGCGAACCACCTCGCCGCCGACAACGAGGTGGTCGTCGTCGACGACTGCTTCCTCGGCACACCAGAGAACCTGGACGAGAGCGTCGAGTTCCACGAGCAGAGCGTGCTCGACGACGACCTTCCGACCGAGGGCGTCGACGCGGTGTTCCACCTCGCCGCGCTCTCCTCGCTGAAGATGCACGAGGACTCCCGCGAGAACCTCTGTACCGGGCTGCGGGTGAACGTCGAGGGCTTCGCCAACACCGTCGAGCAGGCCCGCGAGGACGGCTGTGACACCGTCGTCTACGCCTCGACGTCCTCCATCTACGGCGACCGGACCGAGCCCTCGCCGGAGTCGATGGACGTGGCGGCCAACACCGGCTACGAGGCCTCGAAGCTCGCCCGTGAGCGGTACGCCGAGTACTTCCACAACTACCACGACATGTCGATGGCGGGGCTGCGCTTCTTCTCGGTGTACCAGGGGTACCGGGGCGCAGAGGCACACAAGGGCGAGTTCGCGAACATCATCGCGCAGTTCGCCGACGACGTGGCCAACGGCGAGTCGCCGGTCATCTACGGCGACGGCACGCACTCGCGTGACTTCACGCACGTCCAGGATATCGTCCGCGGCATCGAGCTCGCGGCGGACCACGAGCTCCAGGGCATCTACAACCTCGGCACGGGCGAGCAGTACACCGCCAACGAGGTCGTGGAGCGCCTCTGTGCGATCCTGGGCAGCGAAGTCGAGCCCGAACACGTCGAGAACCCAATCGACGACGACGTGTTCGTCCAGCACACGATGGCCGACGCGACGAAGATGCGCGAGGCCACCGGCTGGGAACCGGAGATATCGTTCGAGAAGGGGCTGGAGCTCGTCTGCGAGCCCTACCTGGAGTAATCAACCGGGTCGTCGCCCGCGCCGTCGCCGTGTCAGTCGAAGTCGCGGCCGTCGGTGATGCTCTCCCACTTCCGGGCCTCCTCGTACTCGGCCCGGTCCGTCGCGTAGGTCATCAGCTTCACGACGACGAGCGGCAGGGTGTACATGCCGATGAACCCCGCCGAGGCCATGAAGACGATGGCGACGACGTCGTGCCGGGCGACGAAGATGGTCCAGTAGAAGAAGCTCCCGAGCACGGCCAGCGTCCCGAGCCGGATGGCCACCTGCTCCGCCCTGAGTTGTCGGAGATCGTACAGTGAGTTGTTGTCGAACACCCGCCCCAGCAGTATCACCGCGAGGACCCAGACGACGAATCGGAGGAGGAGGCTGCGCTGGCCCGCCTCGTCCGAGTAGTACTCGTCGGTACTCATATGGTTCCGAGTCTCCGTGTGGACACAAATACTTCATCGTAGGTTAAATGTTCACCGTTGTCACCGTGGCCGACGAGCGCGGGGGCGCGTGACGGCGTGGTGGGACAGCGGACCGGACTCTTCATACGGCATCCCCGTAAAATCCCGTCCATGAGCAGAGAGGTCCGTATCATCGGGGCACCGACAGACTACGGGGCGAACCGACGTGGCGTCGACATGGGGCCGTCGGCGATCCGGTACGCGGGGCTCGCCGACGAGCTGACGGCGGCGGGTGTCGACGTGGTCGACACCGGTGACCTGCTGGTTCCGACGGCCGAGACCCGCGACCCGACCGTGGACGAGCCCGAGGAGGAGGGCCGCAAGGCGAAGTTCGTCCGCGAGGTCGAGGACGTCTCGCTCCGTCTCGCCGACCAGGTAGCAGAGGCCATCGACGAGGGCGGCGTCCCGCTCGTCCTCGGCGGCGACCACTCCGTCGCCATCGGCTGTCTCTCCGGCTCCAGCCGTGACGCCGACATCGGCGCCATCTGGTTCGACGCACACGGCGACTACAACACGCCAGAGACCTCGCCCAGCGGCAACATCCACGGGATGCCGCTGGCGGCGGCGCTCGGCTACCGCGACCTCGCGGACGTCGAGTGGGCGAACGCTCCCGGTCTGTCCGAGGAGAACGTCGTCTGGGTGGGGCTTCGCTCCCTCGACGAGGCGGAACGCGAGGGTATCCGCGAGAGCGAGGGCACCGCGTTCACCATGTCGGACATCGACGAGCACGGCATGAGCGAGATAATCGACCGCGCGCTCGAGATCGCCACGGACGGCGTCGACGGCATCCACGTCAGCCTCGACCTCGACTGGCTCGACCCCAACGAAGCGCCCGGCGTCGGGACGCCGGTCCACGGCGGTGCGACGTACCGGGAGGCTCACTACGCGCTCGAACGGGTCGCGGAGTACGACGAGAGACACGACGGGCTACGGTCGATGGACGTCGTCGAGGTGAACCCGGTGCTCGACGAGCACAACCAGACGGCGAAGCTGGCGACGGAGCTCGCCGCCAGCGCGCTCGGAAAGCGGATCCTGTAGCTCAGGGACCACGCGGCCCGGAGGGTGCCCAGGACCGTGAACTCGGCCCCTTCTCCTTGATGAGGTAGCCGACCACGAGGAGCGAGACGAGTGCTCCGCCCATGCCGATGCTCCGCCCGTCCATGAACAGTGCTGCATTCACGACGAACGCGAGGAACGCACCGAGGATACCCCCTGTGAACCCCCAGTCTCGGCCGTCGAGGAGGCCGAATCCGACGACGAACATCGCGAGACCGACCACGATGGCGAACTGCCCGGTGCCCTGGTCCATGGAGCCCAGCCCGAGCGAGCCGAACAAGAGTGCGCTCAGGATGAAGTAGGCCCCGATGAGCCGGACGCCAGTTGATGTATGGTTGACAGCCATACTCTTCACTCCGAACAGCTCAGTAAAAAACTGTTGGTCGGCAGTTCTGTCGGCCGCATCCTGCGGTCCGGGGCTGTCGTCTACCCGAAGCCCTCGAATTGTGTCGCGTCCCGGGGGACGCCGATCACCCGGGTGGCGGCGACGAGCTGCTCGACCATCGCCGAGATGCCGCAGGCGTACACGTCGACCGAACCGGGGTCGATGCGTGCCGCGACGGCCCTGGCCGGTGGCTCCGCGACGAACCTCGCGAGCTCGGGTCGGAGTTCGTCGGTGTCGACCGCGTCGTCGTCGACGTACTTCAGCAGGACGCGCTGGACGTAGTCGGACTCGCCGGTCCAGTCGGTGAGGTGGTGCTCGCGGGTGAGCGTCGGCACGAAGTGGAACCCGTCGTACCGGCGGTCGTACTCGCGGAACGCCTCGCGGTACGCGAGGTCGTCCTCCCACGCGCAGCCGAGGAACACCCACACGTCGCGCTCGACTCCGTCGACGACGTTCCGGCCGGTGTCGAACAGGTAGTCAACCATCCCCTTGAACGGCGCAACGCCGGTTCCCGTGGCGAGGAACACGAGGTCGTTCGCCGACGGGGGGCCGAGCACCATCTCGCCGTTCGGTCCCCGGACGGTCACCTCGTCGCCCTCGTCGAGATGCTGGAACAGATCGGTCGTGAGCCGCCCACCGGGGACGCGCCGGATGCAGAACTCCACCTCGTTTCTGGTCGGTGAACTGGCGATGGAGTACGGCCGCGGGTGCCCGTCGAAGGTCACCGTCGCGTACTGCCCCGGCGCGAACTCGAACGGGGTGTCGTCGTCGATACGGACCCGAACGCGGAGCAACGACGGATACGGGCGCACGAACCGGCCCCCGAGGTCCGACAGCGCGTCGAGTTCTGCATCGGAGAAACCCGCTTCGGCCGCCCGCGACTGGAGGTCCTCCCAGTCGACGTCCGAGCCAATCTCTTCCTCGTCGTACCAGTCGCCGACGTCGTTCCGGTCGAGGAGGGCCCGGACGACCTGTTCGACCTCGTCGACCCGGTTCTCGTCCATCACCGTCACGTCAGTCACCGTCGCCGACTCGGTCACCAGCGGGAGTTCCGCGGCCGCCTCGTGGTGGCCGAGGTGTCGCGGCACGTCCATGGCGGACGGTTCAGCGGGGAGAAAGGAAAATACTCGGGGTGCGGTTCGTGGACTACTCCTCGTCGGCTTCGGGCTCGGCGTCGGCGTCAGCCTCGTCCGTGGACTCCGGGGTCGGAATCACGTCGACGGTCGCGACCGCGTCGTCATCGATCACGTCCATCACGGTGACACCCATCGTGTTGCGGCCCTGCAGCGAGATGTCCGAGACGCGGGTCCGCATGATCTGGCCCTGCTCGGACATGACGACGAGGTGGTCGTCCTGCTCGACCGCCTTCACCGACGTGACGTGACCGTTGCGCTCGTTGGTCTTGATGTCGATGAGGCCCTTGCCGTACCGGGACTGCCGCCGGTAGTTCGACAGGAGCGTGCGCTTGCCGTACCCCCGCTTCGTCACGGTCAACAGCGCCTTGTCGTCGTCCTCCTCGGTGGCGACGAGGCCGGCGACGTGGTCGCCCTCGGTGAGCCTGATGCCCCGGACACCACGCGTGTTTCGGCCCATCGTGCGCACCTCGTCCTCGTCGAACCGGATGGTCATGCCGTCCTCGGTGGCGATGACGAGGTCCTTCGTGCCGTCGGTGACGTCCACGTCGACCAGCTCGTCGTCCTCGTCGAGCTTCGCGGCGATGATACCCGTCGAGAGGATGTTCTGGAAGTCCTCGGTCTTCGTCCGCTTCACGTAGCCGTTCCGGGTGACCATCGTGATGGCCTCGTCCGGCTCGAAGTCGTCGGTGTTGACGACGGCTGTTATCTCCTCGCCGTCGTCGAGGTCGAGGATGTTCACCGCCGACTTCCCGCGCGCCGTGCGGGACATCTCCGGTATCTGGTAGGCCTTCAGCTGGTACACCTGACCGTGGTTCGTGAAGCACAGCAGGTAGTCGTGGGTGCTCGCGCGGAACACCTTCGAGACGCGGTCGCCCTCCTTGATGTCGCCGCCGATGATGCCCTTCCCGCCGCGGTGCTGGGCGTCGAAGGCGTCGACGGGCATCCGCTTGACGTAGTCGTCCTCGGTGACGACGACGAGCACGTCCTCCTCCGGGATGAGGTCCTCGTGGGTGACCTCGCCGGTGTCCTCGACGAAGGAGGTGCGACGGTCGTCGTCGTACTCGTCTTTCACGTCGCGGAGCTCGTCCTTGATGACGCCGAGGAGCTTCTCCTCGCTGTCGAGGACGGACTGGAGGTACTCGATGGTCTCCTGGACGCGCTCGTACTCCTGCTCGATCTCCGTGCGCTCCATGCTGGTCAGCGAGCCGAGCTGCATCCGGACGATGTGCTCGGACTGGTCCTCGGAGAGGTCGTACTCCTCCCGCAGGCCCGCCTTCGCCGCGTCGCGGTCCTCGGAGTTGCGGATGAGCTCGACCACGTCGTCGACGTTGTCGAGCGCGATGAGCCGACCTTCGAGGATGTGCGCGCGGTCCTCGGCCTCGTCGAGTTCGAACTGCGTGCGCCGGCGGACGACCTCCTTGCGGTGGTCGACGTAGTGCGCCAGCGTCTCCTTCAGCGAGAGCACCTTCGGCTGGCCGTCGACCAGCGCGAGGTTGATGACGCCGAACGTCTTCTCCAGGTGGTGCTCGATGAGCTGGTTCTTCACCACGTCGACGTTCGCGCCGCGCTTGAGGTCGATGGCGATGCGGACGCCGTTGCGGTCGGACTCGTCGCGCAGGTCCGAGATGTCCTCCAGCTTGCCCTCGTTGACGTTCTCGGCGATGCGCTCGACGAGCCGGGCCTTGTTCTCCTGGTAGGGCAGCTCGGTGATGACGATGCGTTTTCGGTCCTTCTTCCAGTCCTCGACCTCGAACTCGGCGCGGACGCGGAGGCGACCACGGCCGGTCGCGTACGCCTTCCGGACGGCGTTGCGGCCGACGATGTTCGCGCCGGTCGGGAAGTCCGGCCCCTTGACGTGCTCCATCAGGTCGTTGGTGTCGCAGTCGGGGTTGTCGATGAGCTCGATGGTCGCATCGATGACCTCGCCGAGGTTGTGCGGCGGGACGTTCGTCGACATCCCGACCGCGATGCCCGTGCTGCCGTTGACGAGCAGGTTCGGGTACGCCGCCGGCAGCACGTCGGGCTCGGTCAGGCGGTCGTCGTAGTTGCCCGAGAAGTCGACCGTGTCCTTCTCGATGTCCTCGAGCAGCGTCTCGGCGATGGGTGCCATCCGGGCCTCGGTGTACCGCATGGCCGCGGCCGGGTCGCCGTCCATCGAGCCGAAGTTCCCCTGCCCGTCCACGAGCGGGTAGCGCATCGAGAACTCCTGTGCCATGCCGACGAGCGTGTCGTAGATGGCCTGGTCGCCGTGGGGGTGGTAGTCACCCATCGTCTCGCCGACGATGGAGGAGCTCTTGCGGTGGCTCGTCCGGCTGGTGACGCCCATCTCGTGCATCGCGTAGAGGATACGCCGGTGGACGGGCTTGAGCCCGTCGCGCACGTCGGGCAGCGCACGCCCGACGATGACGGACATCGCGTAGTCGATGTAGCTCTGCTCCATCTCGTCCTCGATGCGGACGTGCTCGACGCGGTCCGCCGGGACGTCGGGAGCGTCGGGGGCTTCCGAGCTCATATGTCCACCCAGTTCGCCTCGGGCGCGTGGTCCTTGATGAACTGCTTGCGCGGACCGACGGCGTCGCCCATCAGCACGGAGAACATCTTGTCAGCCGCGGCGGCGTCCTCGATGTCGATGCGCTTCAGGACGCGGTTGTCGGGGTCCATCGTCGTCGACCAGAGCTGCTTCGGGTTCATCTCGCCGAGGCCCTTGAACCGCTGGACCTGCGTGGGGTTCCCGTTGCACTTCTCGCGGACGACCTCCTCGCGCTCGGCCTCGGTCATCACGTCGTACGTGTTGCCGTCGTACCGGATACGGTACAGCGGCGGCTTCGTCGCGTAGACGTAGCCGGCCTCGACGAGCGGGCGCATGTGCCGGTAGAGGAACGTCAGCAGCAGGGTCCGGATGTGCGCGCCGTCCACGTCGGCGTCGGTCGCCATGATGATCTTCTCGTAGCGAGCGTCCTCGATGTCGAACTCGTCGCCGATGCCCGTGCCGATGGCGGTGATGAGGTTGCGGATCTGCTCGTTCTCCAGGATGCGGTCGAGGCGGTGCTTCTCGACGTTCAGCACCTTCCCACGGATGGGGAGGACGGCCTGGAACTCGGGGTTCCGTGCCTGCTTCGCGCTCCCGCCGGCGGAGTCGCCCTCGACGATGAACAGCTCGGCCTTCGAGGGGTCCTTCGTCTGGCAGTCCGAGAGCTTGCCCGGCAGCGCGGTGTTCTCCAGCGCGCTCTTGCGCCGGGTCAGCTCCTCGGCCTTCTGGGCGGCCTTGCGGGCCTTCGCGGCCTCGACGGCCTTCCCGATGATGGCCTCGGCGGTGGTCGGGTGCTCCTCGAAGTAGGTGTCGAGGCCGTCGTGCATCGCGCTCTCGACGATGCCCCTGACCTCCGAGTTCCCGAGCTTCGTCTTGGTCTGTCCCTCGAACTGCGGGTCGGGGTGCTTGATGGAGATGACCGCGGTCAGCCCTTCGCGGATGTCCTCGCCCTTGAGCGTGTCGTCGAGGTCCTTCAGCATCCCGTTGGTCGTCGCGTAGTCGTTGACGACCCGCGTGAGCGCGGTCTTGAACCCGGTGAGGTGGCTGCCGCCCTCGCGCGTGTTGATGTTGTTGGCGAAGGCGTGGATGGAGCCCTGAAGCTCGTCCGTGGCCTGCATCGCGACCTCGACCTGGATGTTCTCCTCCTCGTCCTCGAAGTAGATGACGTCCTCGTGGAGCGCCGTCTTGGTCTCGTTGAGGTACCGGACGAACGCCTTGATGCCGCCCTCGTAGTGGAACGTCTCCGACTCACCGTCGCGCTCGTCGACGATGCCGATGTTGACGCCGGAGTTGAGGAACGCGAGCTCGCGCAGGCGGTTCGCGAGCGTCTTGTAGGAGAAGTCGTTGGACTCGAATATCTCCTCGTCGGGCCAGAACCGGATGGTGGTGCCGGTCTCCTCGTCGGCGTCCATGTCGCGGACGCGGTCGAGTTCGCCCTTCGGGACGCCGCGTTTGAACGCCTGCTTCCAGACTGCGCCGTCGCGTGTCACCTCGACCTCGAGGCGCTTCGACAGCGCGTTGACGACGCTGACACCGACGCCGTGGAGGCCGCCGGACACCTGGTAGGACTTGTTGTCGAACTTCCCGCCGGCGTGGAGGACGGTCATGATGACCTCCAGTGCGGGCTTGTCGTGCTCCTCGTGTGTGTCGACGGGGATACCGCGCCCGTCGTCGGAGACGCTCACGGAGTCGTCCTCGTGGATGGTCACCGTGATGTCGTCGCAGTAGCCGGCGAGGGCCTCGTCGATGGAGTTGTCGACCACCTCGTAGACGAGGTGATGGAGGCCACGAGAGTCTGTAGAACCGATGTACATCGCCGGCCGTTTTCGGACGGCCTCCAGGCCCTCGAGGACCTGGATTTGACCGGCGCTGTACTCATTTTCGTTGGACATGAAAACCTGATTCCGGGTAGATGGCGTGGGGTAATAAAACTCACGTGTGCGCGCTCGCGCGTGAACCCGGAATCACCACGCACTGTCGGGAAATCTGTCGTTACCATGGGTGCAGAAACGACGCTCGCAGTCCCAGATTGATCAGTGCTGTCCACGGCTGTCGGTGGTGTGGTCGAGCACCCACCGGTACGCGCCGAGCGCCGCGAGCATGACCCCCGCCCCCGCGAGCAACAGCGGCGTCGGCACGGGCCTGTCCGCCGCCAGCATGTAGCCCGTGAGCACGACGAGCAGGAGGGCGTTGGCCTCGCAGACGGCGACGCCAGCCGAGAGCCACGGCCGACCGTCTCCGAAGGCACCGCGCTGGACGAGCAGCATCGTCGTCCGCGTCGCCACGACCAGCGCCACGAGGGACACGCCGGTCAGGAGAACGCCGTAGCCGGGTGCACTCGCCGTGGAGACGACCATCCCTTGTTCGGTTGATACGATTGGTCCCGTTTTGACTCTGCTGGCCGTTCGGTTCACTTTCACTCCGCCAGCGTACCCCTTTTAACCTCGGCCGCGGAAAGGGGGAGTACAGAATGACGTCCTTCCAGCAGACACTCGGCGAGGAGGAGGGCATCGCCGAGGAGTTGGCCGAGAGCCAGCGGGCCATCTCCATCGCCGAGTTCTTCGAGAAGAACAAGCAGATGCTCGGGTTCGACTCCGAGGCCCGGGCGCTCGTCACGGCCGTCAAGGAGGCCGTCGACAACGCGCTGGACGCCACGGAGGAGGCCCGTATCCGACCGAACATCTCGGTCGAGATCGCGGAGTCGGGCGACTACTACCGACTCGCCGTCGAGGACAACGGTCCCGGCATCACGAAGGAGCAGATCCCGAAGATCTTCGGGAAGCTCCTGTACGGGAGCCGGTTCCACGCGCGCGAGCAGTCCCGCGGCCAGCAGGGTATCGGTATCTCCGCGGCCGTGCTGTACTCCCAGCTTACCAGCGGTAAGCCGGCGAAGGTCACCTCCCGGACGAAGGGGTCGGGGACGGTGATGGAGTTCGAGCTCGTCATCGACACCGACGACAACGAGCCGGAGATTCGCGAGGAACGCGAACTCACGCCGGGCGAGTCCGACCTCGGCGACACACACGGCACGCGTATCGAGCTGGAGATGGCGGCGAACATGCGCGCCCGCCAGCAGCTCCACGACTACATCAAACACACCGCGGTCGTCAACCCGCACGCGACCATCTCCTTCTCCGAGCCGAACGACGAGTTCGTCGCGAAGGCCGACTACGACGCCGACCTCCCCGAGGAGACCGAGGAGATCCGGCCACATCCACACGGCGTCGAACTCGGGAACGTCCTCAAGATGCTGAAGGCGACCGACTCGCACTCGGTGTCGGGCTTCCTCCAGACCGAGTTCACCCGCGTCGGGCGCAAGACCGCCGACAACATCGTCGACGCCTTCCGCGACCGGCACTACGGCCGCGAGATGGCGTGGTCGCTCCCCGACGACGACGCGGTCGTCGCGGCGGTCACCGAGGCCGTGAACAACAAACCCTCCGAGGCAGTCGGCGCGTTCGCCGACCAGGTCGTCACAGCGCTCGACGACCGGGCCGCCGACGGCCGCGTGGCCCACCATCAGGTCGCCGCGGCGGTCGAGGCAGCCGCCGGGGCCGTCGAGGCCGACGCCCAGTTCGGTTCGACCGTTCGCGAGAACGTCGTCGAGGGCGTCTGGACTGCCATCACGGGCTACGGCGTGACGAGCGCGGACGAGGAGACCGACGACGCCGCGCGGATCCGCGACGACGTGCGCGCCCACGCCGACGCGGCCACCTCGGTCCAGAAGGACGACGCCGTCGTCGTCGCCTTCGCCGACCGGCTAGCCGCGAAGTTCGTGCCCGAGGGGGAGGACGCCGAGGACCCGGCCGTTCGCCGGAACCGACTCCACAGGGACACCGTCCGGGACTACGTCGACCGGGCCGCGGACATGACCGAGGAGCGCGAGGACGCCACCTTCGGCGACACCGCACGCGAGAACATCGTCGAGGAGCTCTGGAGCACGATGGTGACGGTGCCGGACGACCCGCCGAAGGTCCGCGACCTCGCCGGGGACAGACAGGGCGTCGGCGACCTCGTCGCCGCGATGCGGAAGACCGACATCATCGCGCCACCGACCTCGTGTCTCTCGCCCATCTCGGCCGAACTCGTCGAGGCCGGCCTCCGCAAGGAGTTCGACGCGGAGTTCTACTCGGCGGCGACCCGCGACGCCGAGGTCACCGCGGGCGACCCGTTCGTCGTGGAGGCCGGCATCGCCTACGGCGGCGACATCGAGGCCGAGGGGCAGGCCAACCTGCTCCGATACGCCAACCGCGTCCCGCTCGTCTACAAGCGGGGCGGCTGTGCCATCACGCAGGTCATCCAGAACATCGGCTGGCGGAACTACAACCTCGACCAGCCGGGCGGCCGCGGCGTGCCCACCGGCCCGGCCGTCATCATGGTCCACGTCGCTTCGACGAACGTCCCCTTCACCAGCGAGTCGAAGGACGCCGTCGCCTCGGTGCCCGAGATCGAGGACGAGATCGAGCTCGCCGTGCGCGAGGCCGCACGCGACCTGAAATCGTATCTGAAGAAGCAGCGTTCGATGCGCAAACGTCAGCAGAAGCAGAACGTCCTCGCGGACATCCTGCCCCGGATGGCGACGAAGGTCGCCGAGGTGACCGGGCGACCGGAGCCGAACTTCGACGACGCACTGGCCCGCATCATGAACAACGTCCTCGTCGAGCGCGAGACCAAGGAGAACGGCGACAGTCAGACCGTGACCGTCCGCGTCGAGAACAACGCCTCGACGAAGGAGTCGCCGGAGCTGACGGACATCGTCACCGCCGAACCCTCGAACCTGACCGACGGCGCGACCGTCGTCGAGATGGACGGCGAGTGGTTCGTCAAGTGGCAGCCGGAGGTGAGCTCGGGAGACGAGGCCGTCCTCGAGTACACCGTCGCGACCGACGCATCGTTCGACCTCTCCGTCAGCGGGGTCGAGGGACCGAAACTGACCGTGACCAACTGATATGAGCACCGACACAGACGCAGACGCACGACAGCAACTCATCGACCTCGCCGCGGAGTTCTACGACCAGTTCGAGGACGGGAACGTCCCGACCATGACGCTCCCGACCCGGACGAAGTCGAACATCGAGTACGACGAGGAGAGCAACGTCTGGGTGTACGGCGACCGCACGTCCACCCGCTCGGCCAACTCGGTCCGGGGCGCACGAAAGCTCCTGAAGGCCATCTACACCATCGAGTTCCTCTCGCGCCAGCTGGACGAGGACCGCTCCTCCACCCTGCGTGAGCTGTACTACCTCTCCGAGTCGTGGGACGCCGAGGAGGCCCAGTTCAACGGGCAGGACGAGTCGAACAAGCTCGTCGAGGACCTGGAGATCGTCAGCGAGGTCAAGCGGGAGGACTTCCACATGCGCCCGGAGGAGTCGGGCGCGACCCTCATCGGCCCGCTCGAACTCATCGAGCAGACCCGCCGGGGCGAACGACAGATACACTGTCAAGAGGACGTGGGCGAGGGCGGCTACCAGATTCCCAACAACCCCGACACCATCGAGTTCACCGACCACGACATCGACTTCGTCCTCTGCGTGGAGACGGGTGGGATGCGCGACCGGCTCGTCGAGAACGGGTTCGACACGGACTACAACTGCCTCGTCGTCCACCTGAAGGGTCAGCCCGCCCGGGCGACCCGGCGCATCACGAAACGGCTCCACGACGAGCTCGACCTCCCGGTGCTGGTGTTCACTGACGGCGACCCGTGGTCGTACCGCATCTTCGGCTCCGTGGCGTACGGCTCCATCAAGTCCGCACACCTCTCGAAGTACCTCGCGACGCCGGAGGCCCGCTACGTCGGCATCCGCCCGCAGGACATCGTGGAGTACGACCTGCCGACGGACCCGCTCGCCGACTCCGACGTGAACGCCCTGGAGTCCGAGCTGGAGGACCCCCGGTTCCAGGACGAGTTCTGGACCGAGCAGATCGAGCTCCAGCTCGACATCGAGAAGAAGGCCGAACAGCAGGCCCTGGCGGCGAACGGGCTGGACTTCGTCACCGACACGTACCTGCCCGAACGCCTGACGGAGATGGGCGTCCTCTGAGCACGGTCACCGGTCCGTCCGCCTCGTCGGGGTAGGAACCGTTATCGTGCCCCCCGTCGTGTGAGATGCATGGCACGACTACCTGTTGCTCTCGTGGTGCTCACCGTGCTCCTCGCCGGCTGTGTCGGCGGGGGCGTGGGAGTGGATTCGACCGAGACCGGAACACCGACCAGCAGCGGCGGTGGCTCCGGTGGCGGCAACGGCGGTGGCGGCGGTGGCGGCGGTGGCAGCGGCGACCTCGAACCCGGGAGCTGGAACGTGCTCGAGTTCGACCAGCCCGCGACGTACACGTACGACATCTACGTGGAGGAGGAGGGGTCCGGCACCCTCGTCTGGGACGTCCAGGAGGTCGACGGCGACACCATCACCATCCGGACGGTGTACGAACTCGGCGAGGAGCGCTACGAGTCGACCGTGACCGGCACGAAGGAGACGGTCCAGTCACAGCTCTACGCGAACCCCGCGGGTATCCTGCTCCTGACGACGATGTTCACGCCCTCGGCGTGGTACGGCGGCCAGGAGCTCGAAGTCGGGTCGGGCTGGTCCTACCAGACCCAGGAGGGCTCGGCGAGCTTCGAGGTGACCGGCGTCCAGACGTACGCCGGCGTCGACTGCTTCTACTCGGAGATGATAGTCGACGGCACGACGCTGCACGAGGGCTGCTTCTCGCCGGACCTCGGGCTGGCCCCCTACACCGCGTACTACAACGAGGACGGGAGCCTCTCGATGTCGATGGAACTCGTCAGCTACGAGCGGAACTGAGTTCCGGGCTCCGTTTCTCTACCTCTCGTCCAGCACGACCGGGACGCCCCGACCGGCCACGTCGGCCGCGAACGCGCCCGAGTCCGTCGTGAGGATGTCGATGGTGTTGTAGTGGACTGGCAGGACCAGGTCCGGGTCCATGCGCTCGGCCAGGTCGGCCGCCTCGTGGCGGTCGCTGACCACTGTCCCACCGATGTTCGCGAGGAACAGCGACACGTCCAGCTCCGCGAAGCCGTCGAGGGCGTCCGAGTCGCCGGGCCAGAACACCGTCACGTCAGCGACCGAGAGCAGGAAGCCACAGCCGAACCCTGGGGGATGGGTGACCGAGCCGTCCGGTTCGGCTCGCGGGCCCTCGGGGTCGTTGTACGCGGCGACCGTCCAGCAGTCCACGCCCGCCGTCGAGACGTGGTCCTCGTCGGTCACACGGACGACATCGTACGGGAGTTCGCCGACCGGCGTCACGTCCCGGTCGATGTTCGCCGCGTCGACGCCCTCGTAGACGACGACGGTCGCCTCTCGCTTCGCGACGCGCTGGATGGCGTCGGTGTCGTAGTGGTGGTCGTGCGTGATACAGACGAGGTCGCCGTCCTTCGGGTAGTCGTTCTGCGGTGCAGGGTGCGGCAGGTCTTCGTCACCCGGCGGGGCCCACTCACCGGAGAGGACACCGTAGCGGCCGGGGTCGAGGTAGACGACGGTTCCGTCCTGCGATTCGATGCGCGTGGTCGCGTAGCCGAGCCAGTCGACGAGCAGGCCGTCGTGACGGATGGTCATGCCCGGGCGTTGGTGCGGCCGTGGCAAAACGGCGACGGATGCGGGCGGGCTGACCGGGGCTCGGTCGGCCTACACCGCCGGGTCAGTCGACCGTGGTCCACGAGTGCCGGGTGTCCTGGTCGACGACCTCGTACACCTCGTCACCGAGTCCGGAGAGGGAGGTATCGAAGCACCGACGGCAGAGTTCGGCGGCGAGACAGGCGTCCGCGGACGGAACCGGCTCGTCGTAGCGAACCGCGATGCCGGTGGTGCCGTCCAGCTCGACGACCAGCCGGTGTTCGTCGGCGAGCGCCCGCACGACCTCGCGCACCTCGGTGCCGATATCCCGTACGTAGTGGGTTCCCTTCACGTAGTCGTAGCGTCCAGTCGGCCCGTCGTAGATCTGGACCCGGTAGTGGTCGGACAGCATCGGGCGGCCGAGATGTGCGTCGAACAGCTTCGCCAGCCGGGTCCGGTGTTCGTCGACGGTGGCGACACCGTCGACCTCGTCCTCGAGAAAGTCCCAGACGACGGCGGGCTGGACGTCGAGCTCCTCGGCACGGTCGCGGACCCACTCGGGTTTCTCGTCGCCGATGTCGTCCGGCGGTGTGCCGATTCCCATACAGCCACGAAGGGAGACCGATGGACAAAAGCGTATTTGCCGTTCCGTCGCTCGACCGGACCGACGGCTGACGAAACCAGGGAAATTCAGGGGTTGTTCACTGCGAACCGGCGAGCCGTTCCAGCCGCTCCAGCGAGTCCGCGTCCGTGGGTTCCTTGTCGTCTCGGACGCCGACGAAGCGCGGGAACCGGAGCGCGTAGCCCGATTCGTACGTCGGGGAGCTCTGGATCTCCTCGTAGCCGACCTCGAAGACGACCGCGGGTTCGAACGTCACGTCGCGCCCGGACTCCGTGGTGACGTGCCGTTCCAGTCGCCCGGTCAGCTCCGCCAGCTCCTCGTCCGTGACACCGGTCGCGACCTTCCCGACGGCCAGGTGGTCGTCACCGTCGCGCACCGCGATGTGGAACGTCCCGAACAGGTTCGCACGCCGGCCCTCGCCCCACTCGGCCCCGACGACGACGCAGTCGAGCGTCTCCACGTCGGGTTTGCGCTTCAGCCAGTTCTTCCCGCGCTTGCCCGGTGAGTACGTCGACCCGGGCTCCTTCAGCATGATGCCCTCGTGGCCCGCCGCCAGCGCGTCCGCTTCGTGGGCAGCCACGGCGTCCGCGTCGTCGGTTACGAGCAGGTCCTCGACGCCAGCGTCGATGGTCTCGCGGAGCCGGTCGTGTCGGTCGACGAGCGCCGCGTCGAGCAGGTCGTCGCCGCCGGCGTGCAGACAGTCGAACGCGCGGAGCTCGACGGTCACCTGCTCGCGGGCCTGCGCCACGTCGTGCTTCCGGCGGAAGCGCCTGAGCACCTGCTGGAACGGGAGCGGCTCGCCGTCGTCGTCGACCGCGACGACCTCGCCGTCGAGGATGGCCGGTGCGTCGCAGTGCTCGCGGACGAACTCGCCCACCTCCGGGAGGGCGTCGGTCACGTCCGCCATGTTCCGGGAGTAGACCGACACCTCGTCGCCGTCCCAGTGGACCTGCACGCGAGCCCCGTCGAACTTCGTCTCCACCGCGGCCTCGTCCCAGTCCTCCAGCGCGTCGCTCGCGCTGCCGGCCTGCGCGAGCATCGGCTGGACGGGGCGGCCGACCTCGAGTTCCATCGCGGCGATACCGGCCTCGCCCTCGTCGCGAGCCGTCTCGGCGACGAGCCCGTAATCGTTCGACACCTGGAGGGCGCGCTCCACGGCGGCGACGGGCACGTCGAACGCGTCGGCGATGGCGTCCCTCACGGTGCCTTCGCCGACGCCGATGCGCATCTCCGCGAGGACGAGCCGCGCGAGGTAGCGGGCCTCCCGTTGCTCGCTCTCGTTGAACAGCCCGAACAGCCGGTCGACCTTCGCGCCCTCGCTCCCTGCGCCCTCCGTGGACGCGAGCGCGACGAGGTCGTCGTACACCGACCCGACGGTGCGGTCGTCGCCGCTCTCCCCGACCCCGAACGCGCCGAGCCCGGTCTGGCCGCCGAACTCGTACTCCTCGGCGACGGCCCCGATTTCGCCGACCTCGGCGACCCGGGCCTCCACGTCGTCGGCGTCGACGTTCGGGCCCGCAGCACGCGCGATGGCGGTGTAGCAGGTGCTCGGCCCGACGTCCAGCTTGCGCTCGTCCCACGCCGGGAACACGCGACCCTGGACGAACCGAGCGACGACGGCGAGGTCGTCGCCGGCCGCCGCGAACAGGTCGCCGACGAGCGCGACCGTCTCCAGATCAGCCGGCTCCCCCTCGATTTCTGCCGCACGCTCGGCGAACGACGCGAACTTCATCGACCGAGCGTACTGGCGACGGTGGGATAAACCGGTCGGATTCTGACGACGCGGGAGTGCGGGGGTTCAAGTGCAAAGCCGGGGCCAACGTCGGCGTGCCTGACCGAATGGCCCCGGGGGGAACGCGGGTGCGCGACACGACCCCTCGGGCGCGGCCAGTGTCGCCTGTTCGCAACCGACGCCAACCTGCTGACCCACGGGTTTTTAGAGCGCACCCGTCCGACTGTCTCCCATGTCCGACGACGACCTCGCCGAACGAGTCGACTCGGCGTTGTCTGTCGACCGGGAGTCGTTCCAGGCGGCGGTCGACGACGACGTCGCGGTGCTGAAGGAGGAGCTGGCGGCGGGGACGTTCGACAACCCCCAGGCCATCCTCGGGCTGGAGTACGAGTTCTACGCGGTCTCGGAGCCCGACACCGAGCGCCAGGGGGGCGCCGGGAACTACCCCCTTCGTCGCGTGCCACGCCGGTTGCTGGAGTTCATCGGCTTCGAGAAGGAGCTCGGCCTCCACAACGCCGAGATGACGACGAGCCCCCAGCCGTTCAACCGTCACGGCCTGCTCGCACAGGAACACGAGGTACTGGCTAGGCTGGAGACCGCCCTCGACTGCACTCGCTCGGAGGGGATGCGCCTCGTCAGCGACGGGATGTGGACCATCCCGCCGGAAGGCGAGACGGCGAGCCAGTACCTCACCGACAGCGTCGAGGACCGGGGCGTCCGCATCGCGACGAACATGAGCGACTCGGCGCGCTATCACGCGATGGCGAACACCGACCGGGCGACGACCGCGGGGATGCGCCTCGACGCGCCGAACGTCGACCTCCAGGCGGATACGGTGCTGCCGGAGAGCCTCATCACCTCCATCCAGCCGCACTACCAGGTGTCCCACGCCGCGGACCTGCCGACGTTCTTCCGGTACGCGCTGCGGATCGCCGGACCGCTGCTCGCACTGGGAGTGAACTCGCCGTTCTTCCCGCCGGAGCTGTACGACGACTCGGCGTCACCGGCCGACATCCTCGACGACGCGTGGATGGAACACCGCATCAGCGTGTTCGAGACGGTGCTCAACGCCGCCTCGGACACCGCCGGTAAAGTCCGGTTCCCGCGTGACTTCGAGACCGTCGAGGAGGCCGTCGACCGGATCGCCGAGGACGATACGTTCGTGCCCCTCGACGTCGAGGAGACCAACCGGTTCGACGACAAGTTCGCGCACTTCCGGACCAAACACGGCACGTACTGGCGGTGGGTCCGCCCGGTGTTCGGCGGGCCGACGCGCTCGGCAGCCAACGCCCGCATCGAGTTCCGCCCCATCCCCGCTCAGCCGACGGTCCGCGACAGCCTCGCGTTCCAGGCGGCCTTCGCCGGGCTGATGGAGGCCCTGCCGAAGCTCGAACACCCGGTCGCGGACCTCGACTGGGAGCTGGCCCACGACAACTTCTACCGGGCGATGCGTGATGGTCTCGACGCCGACTTCACCTGGATCACGAACGACGGCAAGCAGGTGACCGACACGGTGGCCATCTACGAGGACATCCTCGACCACGCCGAGCAGGGGCTGAAGAACCGGGGCCTGAGCGACGACGACACGGCGACGTTCCTCTACCCGCTCCGGGTGCGCGTCCGACAGCACACGACCCCGGCCCGCTGGAAGCACGACCGCGTCCGGGAGCTGGTCGCCGACGGCACCGCGTTCGACGAGGCGGTGTACACCGCCCAGGGGGAGTACATCGATGCCCAGCGCGAGACGCTGCTCTCGGGAAGCTTCGCGGACTGGCTCCGTGAAGGCCGGAACTGATTATAGTCCCGACGCTGAACGCTTCGTCCATGGTGACGTTCCTCTCCGGTGGCACCGGAACGCCGAAACTGCTCGACGGTGCCGCTGCTGCGTTCTCTCCCGACGACACGACGGTCATCGCGAACACCGGAGACGACATCGAACTCGGCGGACTGGTCATCTGTCCCGACATCGACACGCTCGTCTTCCAGGGCGGCGGGCTCCTCGACCGCGAGCGGTGGTGGGGTATCAAGGGCGATACGACACGGACCCACGACGCACTCTACGACATCGCCAACGCGGTCGGCCTGCAGGGCGGCCCGCAGTACCTCCCCGACGAGCGCCAGACGGAGGGTCGAGAGATAGCTCGCTGGCGACGGTTCTCCGGCGTCGCGGAGTTCATGGAGATCGGCGACCGGGACCGGGCGGTGCACGTGACGCGGACGAGCCTCCTCGACCGCGGGGAGACACTCGCCGAGGTCACGGAGCGACTGGCGTCCGGCTTCGGGCTGGCGATCGACCTGCTCCCGATGACGAACGACCCGGTCGCCAGCCTCATCCACACGCCACAGGGGATGATGCACTTTCAGGAGTTCTGGGTAGCACACGGCGGCGAGCCGACGGTCGAGAACGTCGAGTTCCGCGGCTCCTCGAGGGCCGAACCGGCACCCGGCGTCCTCGAGGCGCTCGACGACACGGTCGTCATCGGCCCCTCGAACCCGGTGACGAGCATCGGACCCATGCTCTCGATTCCGGGCTTCGGTGCCGCACTCAACGACACGACCGTCGTCGCCGTCTCGCCGTTCCTCGGCGACGAGGCGTTCTCGGGACCGGCCGGGAAGCTGATGGAGGCGGTCAACGCCGAACCGAGCACCGAGGGACTGGCCACGGCCTACCCCTTCGCCGACGCGTTCGTCGTCGACGAGGGCGACGACGCCGAGTTCGGCAAGCCGGTCGAACGGACGGACATCCGCATCGACGACCGACAGGACGCCGGCCGGGTCTGCAAGGCCGTGGCCCTCGCCATCGAGGCCGTCGAGTGATGTTCCAGCCACGCGTGGCCCTCGCGAGTCTCAGCGGCGAGGCGGACGCGGAGTGGGCCCGGACAGGTAGCGAGTTCGCCGGCATGGCGTTCCTCGGGGGGATCGCGCTCGACGCGGCGAGCCGCGAGGCCGCCCGTGAACTGGTCGCCCGCGACCGGAACGAGTTCCTCCCCGACGACCCGTTCGCGTTCATCGACGCACAGCTGGCATCGCTCGCGGGCACGGACATCAGCGCCGGGTTCAACGTCCGGAGTGCGACCGTCGACCCGGTTCGCGAAGCCGCCCGCATCTGTGCCGAACACGACGCCGTCGTCGAGGTGAATGCGCATTGCCGGCAGGACGAGCTGTGTGCCGTCGGCTGTGGCGAATCGTTGCTCCGCGACACCGACCGGCTCGCCGACTACGTGGCGGCGGCGGCCGAGAACGGCGCGACCGTGTCGGTGAAGCTGCGGACCGAAGTCGACGGTGTCGACCTCGTCGAGACCGCGCGTCGGGTCGAAGCGGCCGGTGCGGACATCCTTCACGTGGACGCGATGGACTCGGAGGAGATGGTCGCGGCAGTCGTCGACGCGACGGACTGCTTCGTCGTCGCGAACAACGGCGTCCGCGACCGCGCGACCGTCCGGGAGTACCTGGACCACGGTGCCGACGCGGTCAGCGTGGGCCGGCCGAGCGACGACCCACGTGTGCTCGACCGGGTGCGTGATGCGACGGTCGAGTGGTTCGCGTCGCCGGCCTGACGTCGCGGTCACGCCGGGGTGACGCCGGCGATCTCGATCCGCGCGCCGCCGAGCTCGCTCTCCTCCACGGTGACCGACCAGCCGTGGGCTTCCGCGAGCTGGCGAACGATGGCCAGCCCGAATCCCGTTCCGGTCTCAGAGTTCGTGTAGCCGGAGTCGAACACGGACGACTCCTCCGACTCCGGGATACCCGGACCGTCGTCGGCGACCGAGACCGTGACCATCCCCGTCTCGGGGTCGGTCGACGCGTCGATACGCACGGTGGCCCCGCCGTGTTCGACGGCGTTCCGGACGAGGTTCTCGAGGAGGCGCTGGAGCCGGGGCTCGTCGGCGACGATGGTGGCGTCCGCCCGCACCTCGACTGCGTGCCCCGCCGTGTCGACGCCGCTGACGGCGGCACCGGCGACCTCGTCGAGCCGTGTCTCGGTCGGCTCTGTCACCGACGCACCTTCCCTGGCGAGGGTCAGCGCGTCCTCGACGATGTCGGCCATCCGCTGGTGGGACTCACGGAGCACGTCGAGCTGTCCGCCCCGGTCCTCGGAGTCGCTTGCCATGTTTTCGACGGTCGCCTGAGCGACGTTCAGCGGGTTCCGCAGGTCGTGGCTCAGGACGCTCGCGAACTCGTCGAGGCGTTCGTTCTGGCGTTCGAGCTCGTTCTCGCGGCGCTTGCGCTCCGAGATGTCGCGGATGACGCCCACGGAGCCGACGTAGTTCCCCCGTTCGTCGAGTAGGGGTGTCACGTTGTCCTCGACCGCGATGCGGCCGCCGTCAGGCCTAGCCACGGTGAACTCGTAGGTGCCCGATGTCCGGTCCGGGTCGGAGAGGACCTCGGAGACCAGCGCAGTGCCGCAGACGAAGTCGCCGTCGGTCATGAACGACGAGGCGTGCTCGCCGATCACGGCCTGCTTCGAGATGCCGAGGATGTCGGCCATCGCCTCGTTCGCCGTCTCGATGGTCCCCTCGTCGTCGAGGAGGTACATCGGGTCGCCGACGGCCTCGACGAGTTTGCGGTACTCCTCCAGTCGACGGTCCTCGCTCCTCGGCTCGCGAGCGATGCCGACGCGGAACTCCGTCCCGTCCGCCTCGACGCAGAACCCCTCGAATTCGAACGGACGGCGGTCGCCGTCGGCCGTCTCCAGCTCGAACGTCCCCGTCGCCCGCCCGTCCTCGGATATCCGCTCGACGTACGCGGCTGCATCCTCGATGTCGGCGGCGGCGACGAAGTCGAGCGGCGACATCGAAGCGAGCGCCGCGTCGTCGTAGCCGGTGACCTCGGCGACGCGTTCGTTCCACCGGATGAGACGGTCGTCCTCGAACACGTACACCATGTCGTCGAGCGTGTCGATGATTGTCTGCACGAGCGACTGCTGTGCACTGATTCGGGCTTTCGCGTCCAGGTACGACGAGATGTCGTTGACGACGACGTGGGCGGCCGTTCGCCCTTCGACGGTCGTCGGCACGGCGGAGACGATACCGGTCCTGACCTCGCCGTCCAGACCGACGAACCGTTCGGGCTCGCCGGGGAGCGCCTCGCCGTCCTCGAACAGCGAGCCGATACGCTCGGCGACGGTGCTCCTGTCGTCGGGATGCATGAGCGAGATGGGGCTCCGTCCGAGAACCGCCTCGGCACTGTCGGCGCCGAAGAATTCGACCGCAGCGTCGTTCACGTAGATGATGCCGTCGTCGGGGACGTGGATGCCCATCGGCACGGGCGAGGCGTCCGCGAGCTCCCGGTACCGGCGCTCGCTGTCGCGCAGGCGCTGCTCGCTTCGGTGGCGTGCGACCACGTTCTCGATGCGGTTGGCGAGCACCTCGTACTGGTCCCGGCTCCCCTCCTTCTGGATGTAGTCGGTGACACCGGCCGAGATGGCCTCGCTCGCGATCTCCTCGCTCCCCTGCCCGGTGAACAGGACGAAGGGGATGGAGTCGTCGTGCTCGCGGACGAGCGAGAGGAAGTCGAGACCGTCGACGTCGGGCATCTGGTAGTCACTGACGACGCAGTCGAACTCGTCGACGTGTTCGATGGCGATGGTCGGGTCGGCGAACGAGGTGACCTCGAACTCGTCTCGAAGCTGCTCGAGGAACGTCTTCGTCAGGTCCCGGAACTGGACGTCGTCGTCCACGTGGAGGACCCGAATCCGTCCTTCGTTCCGGGGATGGAGTACTCCATCGCCGAACCCGCCACCAGTCATGCGCACCGCTACTCAGTGGGCGACAAAAAGGGTTCTTGCCTGTCTCCGGTGTCACGACTTTCATACCTGCGCCAGTCGAACAGCTGGATATGCAGACAGCACAGCACGCCCAACTCGCCTTGCTGCTCGAGGTCGCCGGCACGCCGAAGCCGGGCAACGTGGACCGACACCGCGACTTCGACGACCTGCGGTTCGAGCACTTCCTCGCCGGGGCGGTCGGTGCGTGCGACGGACTCGAGGCGGCTGCGGCCGGCGAACCGGTCGGGGCGTCGTTCGACACCGCGGTCGAGGGGATGAGCCAGCAGCGCGGCGGCAACGCCCAGTTCGGTGCGCTGCTCCTGCTCGTACCGCTGGTTCGGGCGGCGGCGACGTGGGGACTCACACCCGACGACACGGCCGCCGTCGTGGAGGCGACCTCGGTCGACGACGCCGCGGGGTTCTACCGGGCGTTCGAACACGTCGACGTGTTCGTCGACGAGCCACCCGCGGACGCCGAGGCGCTCGACGTGCGCCGGGGTGCCGACGCGATTCCGGCGGTGCGCGAACGAGCGATGACCCTCTACGACGTGATGGAGCTGAGCGCACCCGAGGACGGCGTCGCGGCGGAGTGGGTGAACGGCTTTCGACGGACGTTCGCCGTCACGGGGACGATCAGCGACGGCGACGGCCCCGTCCCCGACAGGGTGGCCGAGGCCTTCCTCGAACTGCTCGCCGACGAGCCGGACACGATGGTCGCGAAACAGCACGGCGAAGCGGTCGCGGAGTCGGTCCGAGAGCGTGCGGCCGCTCTCCGTCACGCCGACCGCGACGAGCGCGAGGCGTTCGCCGACGAGCTGGTCGAACGCGGTGTGAACCCGGGCACGACGGCGGACATCACGGCGGCGGCGACGTTCGTCGCGCTGGAACGTGATGGGGTGGTGCCGTGAGCGACGAGGGGTCTGCCGACGACGGTGACGGGAACGGGGACTGGCCCGTCGACCTCCGCGGCGTCACCGAGTCGGTCGTGGCGACGGAGGGCCCGAACGGCCGCTGGAACCTGGCCGCGCTGGGGCTCCACGCCGGCGACCCCGTGACGGCCCGGACGTGGGGGCGGACCCGGACCCGGCTGAACTTCGACCGGCGAGCCGGCGCTGTCGTCCAGTTCACACGGGACCCGGTCGAGTTCACACGCGCGGCACTCGACGTGTACGAGCGAGAGGAGCCGGTCCTCCATAGCTCACAGGCGTGGGCCCGTGTCGAAGTCGAGCACGTGACGGCCGGCGACGACGGGGGCACCGAGTGGGCCGAGTGGGAGCTCCACCCGGTCGAATCGACCGTCGAGCGCCGGTCGGTCGAGCCGATCAACCGTGCGTTCGGCGCGCTAGTCGAGGCGACGGTCGCCGCGTCGCGGCTCGACGTGCCGTCGTACGACGAGTCGACGCTCCGCCGGCGACTCTCGTACTTCGACGCCGTGGTCGAGCGCTGTGGCGGACCGCGCGAGCGCGAGGCGATGGCGCTCATCGGCTCGCTGACGGACTGGAAGACAGAGAACGAATCATTTTAGGGGGCGAACGAGGAACGAATGGGTATGGCAATCAAGCCGGACTACGTCAAGAAGACGGGGAACATCCTCCTCGAGCGATACCCCAACGCGTTCACGGCCGACTTCGACATGAACAAGAAGAGCGTCACGAAGCTCACCAACATCGAGTCCAAGGGCGTTCGGAACCGCATCGCGGGCTACGTCGCCCGGAAGAAAGGCACCGCCGCGGCCGAGCAGTAACACCGACTCTCTCTGCGGGCGGAGGTGCGGTCCGACTCGCGGGTAGGGCGACCCGTGACCCACGCGAACCGTCTCCCCGGCGGCAGCAATCACTGACATCACCCGAAGGGTTTTCTCCCGGCAGGGCTGAGGGCATCAGCAATGACCGTACAGGTAGG
Source organism: Haloarchaeobius litoreus (assembly GCF_024495425.1). Lineage (NCBI taxonomy): Archaea > Methanobacteriati > Methanobacteriota > Halobacteria > Halobacteriales > Halorubellaceae > Haloarchaeobius > Haloarchaeobius litoreus. Next base: position 905,611 of record NZ_JANHJR010000001.1, read on the forward strand.
CATCCTCGGCGCGACGGGTGCCGTCGGCCAGCGCCTCGTACAGCTCCTCGCACCACACGCCGACTTCGAACTCGCCGCGCTCACAGCCAGTTCCGCCAGCGCCGGCGAACTGTATCGCGACGCCGCCAAGTGGCGTGTCGACGCGCCGATTCCGGAGCACGTCGCGGAGATGACCGTCACCGAGACCGACCCCGAGGCCGTCCCCGACGACGTGGACCTGGTGTTCTCCTCGCTACCGTCCTCGGTCGGAGCCGAGGTCGAACCGGCGTTCTGTGAGGCCGGCTACGTCCTCTCGTCGAACTCGTCGAACGCCCGGATGGCTGCCGACGTGCCGCTCGTCATCCCGGAGGTCAACGCCGACCACCTCGACCTGCTCGAGGTGCAGCGCGACGAGCGCGGCTGGGACGGCGCGATGGTGAAGAACCCGAACTGCTCGACCATCACCTTCGTCCCGACGCTCGCCGCGCTCGCCGACGCCGGCTACGACCTCGAACGGGTCCACGTCGCGACGCTGCAGGCCGTCTCCGGCGCGGGCTACGACGGCGTCAGTTCGATGGAGATCATCGACAACGCCATCCCCCACATCGGAGGCGAGGAGGAGAAGCTGGAGACCGAGTCGCGAAAGCTGCTGGGGGAGTTCGACGGCAGCTCCCTCACGGAACACGAGGTCGGCGTCTCCGCCTCCTGCAACCGCATCCCAACAATCGACGGCCACCTGGAGAACGTCTGGGTCGAGGCCGCAGAGGAGCTGACGCCCGCCGACGCGAAGGCGGCCATGGAAGCGTACCCGAGCCTCGACCTGCCCTCGTCGCCGGAGCCGCTCATCCACGTGTTCGACAAGCCGGACCGGCCCCAGCCCCGCCTCGACCGCACTGTCGGCGGCGGCATGGCCGTCGCTGCCGGTGGCTTCCAGGAGTCCACGTTCGGCCTCCAGTACAACTGCCTCGCCCACAACACCATCCGTGGCGCGGCCGGCGCGAGCGTGCTGAACGGCGAACTCCTCCTCTCCGAGGGCTATCTGTAGCGCGACCATCCTTCTACGACCATCTTTTTCGTCGTCGGGTTCTCGCTCCGCTCGAACCACTCCTCGAAAAACATGGATGAAAAAGGCCGGCTCCTCGCTGCGCTCGTCGCCGGTCAACCGCGCTCACTCCGTTCGCGCGGACGTTACTCCGAACTGGAACCTACAGCGGCACCTGGTTCGCCAGCCCGTCGTACTCGCCGGACTCGGTGACGTGGCGGACGTTCGAGGCGACGATGTCGGCGAGGCGCTCGTAGTACTCCGGCGTGTGGCCAGCGTTGTGCGGAGTGATCTGGACGTTGCCGAGGTCCCAGAGGTCGTGGTCCGCCGGCAGCGGCTCGGGGTCGGTCACGTCGAGGGATGCCCCGCGGATCCAGCCGCGCTGGAGGGCGGTGACGAGCGCATCGGTGTCGATGACGGGACCGCGGGCGACGTTGACGACGACGGCCTCGGGCGGGAGGGTGACCAGCTCGGAGGTGCCGATGAGTCCCTGGGTCGTCTCGGTCAGCGGACAGGCGAGCACGAGGTACTCTGTCTCGGCCAGCACGTCGTGGAGGTCGTCGTCCTCGAAGCCGACGACGCGGTCCGTCGGCCCGTCCTTCTCCGGCGAGTAGCGCACGCCGATGGTGTCGACGTCGAAGCCCGCGAGCCGGTTCACCGTCGCCTCGCCGATGGCTCCGAGGCCGACGACGGTGACGGTCGAGCCCTGGAGCTCGTGGGTCTCGAAGGAGCGCCACTCGTGGCGGCGCTGGCGGCGGAACGCCTCGTGGAAGCGCCGCGAGAAGGTGAGCATGGCACCGAGGACGTGCTCGCCGATGTTCGGACCGTGAACCCCCGAGGCGTTGGTCACGGTCACGTCGAGTTGCGCCAACCGCTCGCGCGGGAGGTGGCCGGTGCCCGCGTAGCCACAGGCGAACAGCCGCATGTTCTCGGCGTCGTCGAGCAGGTCGTCGGTGAGCCACATCCCCGTGACTATCTCGGCGTCTCGAATCGCCTCTCGCTCCTCGACGGGAGTCCGCGCAAGCTGTACGTCGTGGTCGGGCAGCCGCTCCCGCAACGCCGCGGCGTACTGCTCTATCGGCATCCCGTGGGCGGCCTTCCGGAGGACGAGCACGTCGGGCCTCTCTGTCATGGTCGGACCCACTCGCGGCGGGCACAAAACTGGTTGCCCTAGCAGTGTTGCCCGATTACGTGGCTTTTTGAGGGGCCCTCGCACACCCCTACGGTATGCATTCGACCGCAGCCCGGTTCGCGGACCGAGCCCGCGAGGAGTACGGGTTCGAGCCCGAGGTGACGGAGTTCCCGGAGGGGACGAAGACGGCGGCCGACGCGGCGGCCGCCATCGGCTGTGACGTGGCACAGATCGGGAGCAGCATCGTCCTCGTCGTCGACGCCGGGACGGACGAGGAGCAGGTGGTCGTCTCGGTCACGTCGGGCGCGAACCGCGTGGACCTCGCGAAGATGGCCGACCTCGTGGGCGGCGAGACGGCACGGATGGCCGAGCCCGACGAGGTGAAGGGAGCGACGGGCTGGACCATCGGTGGCGTGCCGCCGTTCTGCCACGAGACCGACCTGCCGGTGTTCGTCGACGAGACCCTGCAGGAGTTCGAGACGGTGTGGGTGGCCGCCGGGACGCCCGACGCGGTGTTCCCGCTCGACCCCGAGCAGCTCGCCGAGCTATCCGGTGGGACCGTCGCAGACGTGGCCGAGTAGGGCCATCGACCGGGGTCGTACTCGGCGACGGATACGTACCTTTATCGGCGAGCCGACAGTTGGTTTTACTGATGGGAACGCTGTCAGGACTGTTCGCGCCGGACCGTGTCGCCGTGGTCGGAGCGACCGACCGCGAGGGCTCGGTCGGGCGTGCGATACTGGAGAACCTCGGCGCGTTCGACGGCGACGTCGTCGCCGTGAACCCGAACCGCGAGGAGGTGCTCGGCTACCGCTGCTATCCGGACGTGGCGAGCGTGGGCGAGCCCGTCGACCTCGCGGTCGTGGTCGTACCACCGTCGGTCGCCAACCCGGTGGTGCGCGAGGCCGCCGAGGCCGGGGTCGAGAACGTCGTCGTCATCACCGCCGGGTTCAGCGAGACCGGCGCGGACGGTGCGTCGCGCGAGGGGGAGCTGAAGGCCGTCGCCGCGGAGTACGACCTCAACCTCGTCGGCCCGAACTGCCTCGGCGTGATGAACACGACCGTCGACATGAACGCGACGTTCGGCCCGGAGATGGCGCTACCGGGCTCGATGTCGTTGATGAGCCAGTCCGGGGCGTTCATCACGGCCGTCCTGGACTGGGCGGCCGACCAGGGCATCGGCTTCAAGGACGTCGTCTCGCTCGGCAACAAGGCCGTCCTCGACGAGACGGACTTCGTGCGCGAGTGGGGGGACGACCCGGACACCGACGTGGTGCTCGGCTACCTGGAGAGCGTACAGGACGGACAGGCCTTCCTCGAGGCCGCCCGAGAGACGACACAGGAGACTCCCGTGGCCGTCGTCAAGTCCGGTCGCACCGACGCTGGCGCGAAGGCGGCGTCGAGCCACACCGGGGCCATCGCCGGCAGCGAGGCCGCCTACGAGGCCGGCCTCGAACAGGCGGGCGTCCTCCGGGCCGACTCCGTGCAGGAGCTGTTCGACTCGGCGCGTGCGCTCTCGGGGTTGCCCCTGCCGGAGTCGGACGACGTGGCCGTCGTCACGAACGCCGGCGGCCCGGGCGTGATGGCGACGGACGCCATCGGCGACGCGACGCTCTCGCTCGCGAGCTTCACCGACGAGACGCTCGACACCTTCCGCGAGGTGCTGCCGGAGGAGGCGAACATCTACAACCCGGTCGACGTCATCGGTGACGCCTCCGTCGAGCGGTTCACCGCGGCCATCGACGCCGCACTCTCGGATTCGAACGTCTCGGCGGCGGTCGTCGTCAGCGCGCCGACCGCGGTGCTCGACTTCGAGGAGCTCGCCGAGGCGGTCGTCGAGGTGCAGGCGGACCACGGGAAACCGGTCGTCACGAGCCTGATGGGCGGCTCGCGCACCGAGCCCGCCGTCGAGAAGCTGCGCGCAGCGGGCATCCCGAACTACTTCGACCCGGCGCGCGCGGTCGACAGCATCGACGCGCTCGCCCGGCAGCGTCGCGTCACCGAGCGGGAGTACGTCGACCCGACCGAGTTCGACGTGGACCGCGAGGCCGCCCGCGACATCCTGCTGGAGGCGAAGGAGCGCGACGACAACCGCCTCGGCGTGGAGGCCATGGGACTGCTCGACGCCTACGGAATCCAGACGCCCGCGGGCGAGGTCGTCGACGAGCCGGGCGACGCCGTCGAGGTCGCGGAGGGGATCGACGGCCCGGTCGTGATGAAGATCGTCAGCCCGGACATCCTCCACAAGTCCGACATCGGCGGCGTGAAGATCGGCGTGGCGAACGAGGACGTCTACGACGCGTACGAGGACCTCGTCGCCCGGGCGACGAACTACCAGCCCGACGCGACCATCCTCGGCGTGCAGGTCCAGGAGATGGTCGACCTCGACGAGGGCACCGAGACCATCGTCGGCGTCAACCGCGACCCCCAGTTCGGTCCGCTCGTCCTCTTCGGCCTGGGCGGCATCTTCGTCGAGGTGCTGGAGGACACGACCCTGCGCGTCGCACCCGTCTCCGAACCGGAGGCCCGGGAGATGATAGACGAGGTGAAGGCCGCGCCGCTGCTCCGCGGGGCGCGGGGCCGGACGCCCGCCGACGTGGAGAGCATCATCGAGACCATCCAGCGGCTCTCACAGCTCGTCACCGACTTCCCCGCGATACTGGAACTGGACATCAACCCGCTCGTCGCCGGACCGGACGGCGTCGAGGCGGTCGACATCAGACTCACCGTGGACACCGATCAACTATGAACCCGTTACTCGTCACCGCGAACGCAGAGAGCACCGGCAAGACGGCGGTCACGCTCGCACTCGCCCAGGCGGCGCGCGAGCGGGGGACCGACGTCGGCTACATGAAACCCAAGGGCACGCGGCTCCAGTCGAACGTCGGCAAGACGCTCGACGAGGACCCGATGCTCGCCCGTGAGCTGCTCGGCCTCGACGCCGAGATGCACGAGCTCGAACCCGTCGTCTACTCGCCGACGTTCGTCCAGGAAGCCATCCGGGGCCGCGAGACGGCCGACGAGGTGCGCGCGCGTATCCGCGAGGCGTACGACGCGCTCGCCGCGGACCACGACCGGATGTTCGTCGAGGGGGGCGGACTGACCGCCGGCAGGATACTCGACATCGCCGACGGCGACGTGGCCGAGCTGCTCGATGCGACCGTCCTGCTGGTCTGTCCGTACGACGCCGTGACCGACGTCGACGACGTGCTCGCGGCGGCCGAGGACGTGGGCGACTCGCTCTCCGGTGTGCTGTTCAACCGCGTCTCGGAGTCGGCGTACGACCAGCTCCAGGACGACGTGGTGCCGTTCCTCGAAGGACGTGGTATCACCGTCCACGGCGTGCTCCCCCGCGAACAGGACCTCGCGGGTGTCACCGTCGGCGAACTGGCCGACGACATCGGTGCGAACGTGCTGACCGACGTGCCGACCGACGCGTTCGTCGAGCGCTTCAGCGTCGCCGCCATGGGCCCCGACGCCGCCCTCCGCGGTCTGCGACGGACGAAGGACACTGCCGTCATCACGGGTGGTGACCGCTCGGAGATCCACACCGCCGCGCTCGAAGCGCCGGGCGTGAAGTGCCTCATCCTCACCGGCGGCCACCGCCCCTCGGGCGCGGTGCTCGGGAAGGCTGCGGAGAAGGGGGTCCCCGTCATGGTCGTCAACTCGAACACCCTGACGACCATCGAGCGCGCCGAGGACGTGGTCCGCGTCGGCCGGACACGCGACGAGGAGACCGTGAACCGGATGGGCGAGCTGCTGGCCGGGCACGCCGACCTCGACGGCATCCTCGGCGACTGAGGTCACAACGTTTTTGAGAGCGCCACGCTCACGACAGACAGTGACACGGAAGGTGGGTGGTTGCTGATGCTGTCGGTCGAGACGTACTGGTTCGTCGTCCAGCTACTCTCGCTGGCCAACGTGCTGGTGCTGACGGTCGCGTTCTGCCTCTCGCTGGTCGCGATCCGCGGATTCGCGGGTGCGCCGATCAATCGGATGCTCATGCCTCTCCCGGTCGCGTTCGGCTGTTTCGTCCTCGTCAACATCCCCTGGGTGGTGTTCGGGGTGGCGAGACTCCCCGGGTACACGGTCGCGTACTCGGCCACGTTCTCCGTGGCCACGCTGGCCGTCGTCGTGGCCGCCGTCCGCGGGATGGTGCTGCTGACCGAACGGAGGGACCTCTGATGGTTCTCGAGGCACTCCTCGGGAACCCGCGGGCGGTCCTGAGCAGCGTCCAGATAGCCGCGCTGCTGGCGGCGACGGGCCTGCTGCTCTATCCCGTCGTCACCCACGCCGAGAACGTCGCCTACACCGAGGGACTGGTCGGGCTGGCGGTCGCGCTGTTGCTCTTGACCGTGTCTAACTGCGTCGGGCTACTCATCGACGCCGGCTTCGTGTCGTTCCTCGACAGCTCGGTGTTCGTCCGGAGCGTCGTCAATCTCGGAGCGAGCGTCTCCGCCACGGTCGGCATCTACTACTTCGCCAGGCAGTTCATCGACACCTCGCGCGACGAAGTCGCACCACGAGAGACCGGACACGAAGGAGGGTTCGAGGATGCCGACGACGACTGAGCGCGACCCGTTCGACCGGCTCACCCCCGGCACGCAGGCGCTGGTTCTCACGCCGTCGCTGCAGTCACCGCTCGCGACGCTCCCGACCGGGGCGTTCGAGAACCTGCTCGTCGTCTCGTCGACGCGCCCGCCGCGCAAGGTCGAGCAGTTCGTCCGTGACCGCGGTGGCGACCCGAACAAGGTCGGTGTCGTCCCCGTCTCGGGCTCCCCCGTCGACTACGACGGCCCGCTGTGGACTACCTCGGTCGTCCATCCGAACGACCTGACGGGCATTCACGACCGGTTCGACCGGGCGATGGTCCACGTCAAACCCGGCGATGGCTGGGTGGTGTTCGACAACGTGAACGTGCTGTTGATGTACGCCGAACGGGCCGCGGTCGGCCAGCTCGTCGACTCGATGGCGGCGACGACCCGCGAGCGGGCCGCCCGTGGCGTGTTCGCGCTCGTCCGGGACGCGGTCACCGACTCGACGTACGACCGGTTCGGGGACACGATGGACGTCGAACTCGACCGTCGGGACGGCTGAGCGAGAAACCCGACGTTACCACTCGTAGGGGTTGGTTTCTGCGACAAATGAACAGGGAAGAACCCTGTACGACGGTCGGCCCGGGCACGACCGACCGTCAAGGGCCGGATTGTCAGAGGCACCCCGGCACGTTCCTGTAGCGGATACGGACGTTTACACTCATCCCCTGGAAGAAGCAGCGGGTAATGAACCATAGTATAAAAGGTAAGCGGCTATTTATATACTCCGTCGTCGTCCCGAGCCGAACACTCAACAGGTGGGCGGACGAGCGGCCGAATGTGTTCCCCACCATCGCGTACCTCGACTGGATCACCGGTCGCCCCGAGGACGCCGAGCACGACCTCGGGTCCAGCGACCTCCGTGGGACCGCCGGCGAGCGTCGAGATCCCATCCCGGGGCGACTGGCAGGACTCTCGGAGCCGCCGGCGTCCGCGACCCTCGAGGAGCAGGTCGCGACGGAGTACGACGTCGACCGGTCGAACGTCCTCGTCACCGCCGGTGCCAGCATGGCGAACGTGCTCGCGACTGCGACGGCACTCGACGGCCACGAGAACGAGCAACCCCAGGTGCTCGTCGAGAAGCCCGGCTACGAGCCGCTCGTCGCCACGCCCCGTGCCTTCGGCGGGCAGATTCACCGGTTCGTCCGGCCCGCGGACGACGGCTACCGGCTCGACCCCGACCGTGTCGACGGTGCCCTCGTCGACGAGGCCTGTCTCGTCATCGCCACGAACCGGCACAACCCGTCCGGCCGGCTGTCGTCACGGGAGACGCTGGCCGCGACCGCCGAACGGGTCCGTGCCGCCGGCGGCCGGCTCCTCGTCGACGAGGTGTACGCTCCGTTCACGCTCGACCCAGCGGCGAAGGGCCTGGGCGGGCCGACCGCGGCCGGACTCGACGACGTGGTCGTGACGGGCTCCCTCACCAAGTTCTTCGGGTTCGGTGGGCTCCGCGTCGGCTGGCTCATCGCCGACGCGGCGTTCGTCGAGCGCGCCGAACGCGTCGCACACCACCTGCCCGCGCTCGCCCAGCCGAGCGTCTCGCTGGCACGGCGCGCGCTCCACCACGAGCAGCGACTGCTCGCCGGACAGCGCGACCTCGCGGCGACGAACCACGACCTGCTCGCGACGTTCGTCGACGACCGCGACGACCTCGACGGGACCGTCCACGACGACGCGACCTTCGCGCTGCTGGAGCCCACGACAGTGGACGGGGACGCCGTGGCCGAGGCCGCCTGGGACGAGGGCGTCCTCGTCGTTCCGGGGCGCTTCTTCGACGCCCCCGGCTGCGTGCGGGTCAGCCTCGGACGCAGCCCCGAGCACTGCGAGGCCGCACTGTCGGCGTTCGGGGCGGTGCTCGACGGGCTTCGCTGACGGGCCCGGGAACCTCGCGTATCGCGGTGTCACCTGCGTCTGACCAAGTTATAAGACCCGCCTCCACGACAGGAGGGATATGAACGGTACCCCACAGGAGATTACGGCCCTCGTCGGCCGGGAGGTCTACTCGAACAACGGCGTGTTCGTCGGCGAGATCGAGGACGTCCGGCTCGACGTCGAGAACGAGGTCGTCACCGGACTCGCGCTGGCGAACCTCAACCAGGAGCTGTTCAGCAACCGCATCGGCGACCACCGCGGCGTGCTCGTCCCCTACCGCTGGGTCCGCGCCGTCGGTGACGTGGTGCTCATCAACGACATCATCGAGCGTCTGAAGACACCGGACGAGGAAGAGGAAGTCGTCGCCTAGCTCCCGTTACTGGACTCGCCGCTCTCGACGCCCATCGCCTCGAACAGCTTGCGCTTGACCGCCTCCTCGGTGAGCGAGAGGAGCGTATCCCGGTTCTCGTCGTTCGTCTCGATGCCGGTGAAGATGCCCAGCGAGATCTCCGCGCTGGCCTGTGTGGAGTGCCCCGCCGCCTCGCCGATGCCGCCGTAGGCGTCCGAGAGCACCTTGCCGATGTTCATCCGGATGTCCTTCGAGCGCGCCGCCAGGAAGATGGTGTCGTCCGCGATGCCGAACACCGCCGTCGTCGTGATGCCCTCCAGATTCAGGAGGTGCTGGGCGGCCTGCGCGAGCGCCTCCCGGTCGCGGATGAACCCCGCGTTCGAGACCAGATGTGAGCCCTGCACCTCGCGGTTCTGGATGGCCTCGGCGAGCACGTCCAGCGTCTCCGGGCTCATCGACGGCGACTCGACCTGTTCGAGCAGGTCGTGGTTCGCGAAGGGGTAGAGGTACGCCGCGGCGGTGAGGTCCGCGGGCGTCGTGTCCCGCTTGAAGTCGAGTGTCTCCTCGCGGATGCCGTACAGCAGCGCCGTCGCGACGGCCTCGTCGACCTTCATGTCGAACTCCTGGATGTACTTCGTCATGATGGTCGACGTGGAGGAGACGTTCGGGCGTACGTCGACGAACGTCGCGTCCCACTCCTCGTCGGACTCGTAGTGGTCGATGACGATGTCGACCTCGATGTCGAACTCCTCGCCCCCCTTCGCGTGGTCGACGACCGCCATCGTGTCGTACTGGTCGCGGTCCTCGATGTCCGCCCAGTTCAGCAGTTCGATGCCGAGCAGGTTCACGAACGCCCGGCTCTCCTGATGGCCGATGTCGCCGAGATAGCAGATGTCCGCATCGACGCCGAGGTGCGAGGCGATGGCCTGTAGCGCGGCCGCGCTGGCGATGGAGTCCGGGTCGGGGCTCTCGTTGGTGAAGATGGCGACGCGGTCGTTCGCGTCGCGGAGCACCTCCGAGAGCTGGGTCGCGCGGTACTCCAGCTCGCCCGATTCGAGCGAGCGCATCGCCGCGTCGGCGATGACCGAGGACGGGTTGATGACCACGTCTGCCCCGAGCTCGGTGAGTTCGTCGCCCGAGACGGGGTCGGAGGCGCGGACGACGACGAACTGGTCGCCGTTTCGCTCCCGGATGTTCCCCACCGCCTCCTTGTTCGCCTCGATGTCCGAGGACATGATGAGGACCACGTCGCAGTCGTCGACCGCCTCCGCCGTTTCGGGGTCGCGGATGTCCGCCGTCTGGGCGTTGAGGTCCTGGTCGCGCAGCGCCTCGACGCGGCCCTCGTCCTTGTCGACGATGAGCACGTCCTTGCCCTGCTCCACCAGATCCTCGGCGACCGCGTGACCGACGCTCCCACAGCCGAGAATCGCGTATCTCGACATCGCAGCGATGCTGACCCCGGTACTCATGTACGCAACACCTTTGCCCGGGCACACTTAACGCTCCCGACCCTCGCCTCACGCGCCAGTCGCGTGCAGTCCCACGATTCCAGCGACGATGAGTCCCAGGAAACCCGCACGTACAAGCGTCGCCGGTTCGTCGAACAGCAGCACGCCGAGGATGGCCGTCCCGACCGCACCGATGCCGGTCCACACCGCGTACGCCGTCCCGACCGGCAGGCTCTCGATTGCCCGCGCAAGCAACAGCATGCTGATGGCGAGCGCGACGACTGTCAGCGCCGAGGGCACGGGCTTCGAGAACCCGTCTGAGTACTCCAGTCCGACCGCCCACGCGATCTCGAACAGGCCAGCGACGACGAGGATTCCCCAGGACATGCCTGTCGTCTGTCGCCCGACGACGTTACTGGTTGCGGTTCGAGGACGATGGGGCTCCCCTGGAATGAAAACCCTTTTTAACACTACCACGTAACGAACGAGTGCACTCGGGCCGGTAGCTCAGTTAGGCAGAGCGTCTGACTCTTAATCAGACGGTCATGGGTTCAATTCCCATCCGGCCCGCTTCTGCTCCGAACGCACGTGAGGAGCGAAGCGGCTACGATGGAGTTGAACCCGCTGAATCACAGCCCGCGCAGCGGAGCGAGCAGGACTGTCTCGGCACGGTTCAATTCCCATCCGGCCCCCTTCTCTCGCGGACCAGGTGCGCAGCGAGACGCGCCCGTGGTGCCCAGCAGATTACCAGCTTTCCCCCGGATGGTAGGCTTCAGGGACCACGTAGCGACCGAATAACAATATTCCGACCGGTCGCGCATCGCGTTGGGGGAGAATGAGCACCGACGAACACCAGGCCACGGGGGGAACCGTCGTCCAGCGGAACGAGGAGGTGTACCGGGAGACGGCCATGGTCGACCGGTACGACAGCTTCGGCGAGGACGGCTGGTTGACCGACCGGGAAGCCGCCATCGTCGACGAGCACTTCGCGGAGCCGGGCCGTGTCCTCGACGTCGGCTGTGGCACCGGCCGGACGTCCAGACCGCTCGCGGAACGTGGCCACGACGTGGTCGGTATCGACGTGAGCGATGAGATGGTCGCCCAGGCACGGGCACGCCATCCGGACCTGACGTTCGCGGTCGACGACGTGACCGATCTCGACTTCGCGGACGAGACGTTCGACTACGTCCTGTTCTCGTACTACGGACTGGACAGCATCTACCCAGAGTCCGGGCGCGAGCAGGCGATGCGGGAGCTCCATCGGTTGCTGAAACCGGGCGGCGTGTTCACGTTCAACTCGCACAACTGGTGGTACGTGCTCCCGGCGCTGCTGACCGACGCCGGATTCGACCACGTAACGGTGGTGGGAAAGCGCGGCTGGCCGCTCGTGAACTTCGAGATCAGTCACTACTACGTCGCCGAGAGAAGCTGACGCAGGCGCGTCGTTTCCCCGGACAGGACGGTGCACGAAACACCGTCGTATCAGTTCCTTTATCAGAGGGGCGGGCGAACGGCGAGTCGATATGGTCCACCGGTTCCTCCGAGTCGCCTGTATCTGCCTCGTGCTGCTGTCGTCGACGACACTCGCCGGCTGTCTCGACGACGCGGGCACCGACAACGACGCCGCGGCACCGGCGACGACGGTCGATGGGACCCCGACCCACACCAAGTCGGCGAGTCGGGCCGACGACCCCGACGGCGAGGCGGTCGTCGCGGCGTTCCGCGAGCGGCTGTCCTCGCTGGAGAGCTACGTCGCCACCCGCCGGACGAACGTCACGGTCGGGGAGAACGTCACCACGAGCGAGGTGCGCGTCTGGGTGCGAGTCGACGACCGGCAGCTCCGTCAGGTGGTCGTCGCACCCAAAGAGCGCGCCGGTACGGTGATGCTCCGCAACGAGAGTGGGATGACGATCTACGAGCCCGACGCCGAGCGGGTGACGACCTACCCGCAGTCGACTGACTCGGTCCCGATGATCGGCATGCCCGTCCGGTCGCTGCTGGAGCGGAGCACCGTCGAGTACGTCGGCACCGAGCAGCTCGACGGGGAGGTGCACTACAAGGTGCGGTTCGTCCCGAACGAGTCCATGGCCGGAAACGTCAGCCTCGTCGGCTGGCTCGACACCGAGACGTACTTCCCGGTGCGGCTGGCGTCGACATCTTCGGTCGGCGAGCGGTCCTACAGCTCGACGACGACCTTCGAGGACGTCGAACTCGACGTCGAGATTGACGACGACCGCTTCAGCCTCGACGTGCCCGGGGACGTCGAGTGGACGACGCACGAGACTCCCGCGGTGACGACGTTCGAGCGCGTCGAGCTGCTGCGGACGAACACCAGCCTCCAGGTCCCCGCCCCCGACGTTCCGACTGGCTTAGCGCTGGGGCAGGCGCAGCTGGCGGTCGGCTCGAACGAGCGGGCGACGCTGGTGTACACGAACGGGTCGGCGACCGTCCACGTGCTGGTCCGGAACGGCTCCACGGGTAGCAGTCCCCCCGAGGCCGAACCGGTCGACCTCGACGGCAGGACGGTCCAGTACACGGGTGGCGACACGGGTGGCTACGTCCAGTGGGAGTGCGGCGGACAGGCGTACATCGTCACCGGCTCGCTGCCCCGAGGCACGCTGCTGGAGGTCGCAGCGTCGATAAGTTGTTCCTGAGTGCGGTGTTCGCCACGGCCGGCTCGCCGATGGCTTGAAAGTCGACGCGCCCCGTGCATTCGTATGGTCCTCCGGCCGGTGAACCGTGGCCTTCGCTTCCTCCTCGAGGTGCTCGCGCTGCTCGCCATCGCGTACTGGGGGTTCGAGAGCGGTGATTCACTGCCTGTCAGCGTCGCGCTCGGACTCGCCGCGCCGCTTTCCGTCGCGGTCGTCTGGGGTGTGTTCGGGTCGCCACAGGCAGCGGTCCCGGTGTCCGACCGCGGGCGGCTGCTGCTGGAGGGACTCGTCTTCGGCGCGGCGACAGCGGGGTTGTACGCGGTCGGGCAGCCGATCCTGGCGGGGCTGTTCGCCGCGCTCGTGGTGGCCAATCACGCGTTCATGCGGCTCTGGGACCAGTGACCGCGCCGAGAGGTGCCGTGGTTTCAGTCCGCCGTCACCACCCGTTCGAACACACTCGTTCTGACGCTGAGACGGACGCGCCGGACGATGGGAATCGGTCCCACCAGTCGGATGCTCCGTCCATACTCCGCTCTCACTCGGAATCGCCGTCGGTGCGTCGAGCGCGACCCGTCGGCCGTCCGTAGAGCCGCCGAGCCAGCGAACCGAGCGCCTCGATGGTGACCTTGACGTAGAGCCCGACCAGGAAGGAGAGCCCGGCGACCTGTCGCGTCGAGGGGGAGTCGAGGAAGAAGCGCATCAACAGGTAGATGCCCGCGGCGAGCAGCGGTGCGGCGAGCAGGCGCAGGCCCGCACGACCCAGCTCCTCGGTCGTCTTCTCGAACTCGACGACGAGACTGGTGAACACGTACGCCAGCCCGCCGAGGCCGCCGTAGAGGTAGACGTACGGCGGAATGGCGGCCTCGGCCGAGGGGTCGAGCTCCGTGAACGCCGGGGCGACGACGCCGGTCGAGATGGCCAACCCCACGGCGGTCAGGACGACGAGGACCCCGGCGGTGACGATACCGGGTGTCGTCCGGTACCAGCGTTTCCCGAGCCAGCGACTCGTACGTGTCTCCCCTGGTGCAGCCTCTGTCGTCACGGTTCGTCCCCCGTCGGTCTGACCCTCGCTCTCGGGCTCCTCGGTAGCCATCGGCTATCCGATTCGGACCCCACCGACAAAAATCACGAGGCCGCGGAGGCGTCAGGACGCCGGTACGGCACGATGACAGGGACCGCCCGCTCAGCTCCCGTCGGGCTTGTAGTTCGGTGCCTCGTCGGTGATGAGCACGTCGTGTGCGTGGCTCTCGGTCTGGCCCGCCGACGAGACGCGCACGAACTCGGCACGCTCCTTGAACGCGGGGATGGTACCGGCACCGACGTAGCCCATACCGGACTGCATCCCACCGACGAGCTGGTGGAGCTCGGACTTCAGACTGCCCTTGTACGGCGTCGCGGCCTCGACACCCTCGGGGACGTACTCCTCGTCCTCGTCGTCCTCCTTGAGGTAGCGCTGGCTGTCGCCGGACTGCATCGCGCCGACGCTGCCCATGCCGCGGTACTGCTTGTACTTCTTGCCCTTCATCGTGACGACGCGTCCCGGTGCCTCGTCGGTGCCCGCGAAGTACGAACCGAGCATCACCGCGTCCGCGCCGGCCGCGATGGCCTTGATGGCGTCGCCGGAGTACCGGATGCCGCCGTCCGCGATGACGGGCACGTCGTGCTTCGCGGCGACGTCGGCGACCTGTGCGACCGCCGAGATCTGGGGCATCCCCGCGCCGGAGACGATCCGCGTCGTGCAGATGGAGCCCGGGCCGATGCCGACCTTGAGCCCGTCGGCGAAGTCCACGAGCGCCTCGGCCGCCTCACGGGTCCCGATGTTGCCGACGACGACGTCGGCGTCGACCTCGGCCTTGATCTCGCGGGCGCTGTCGACCACGTTCCGGTTGTGGGCGTGCGCGCAGTCGATGAACAGCACGTCTGCACCGGCCTCATCGGCGGCGACGG
Source organism: Haloarchaeobius litoreus (assembly GCF_024495425.1). Classification (NCBI taxonomy): domain Archaea; kingdom Methanobacteriati; phylum Methanobacteriota; class Halobacteria; order Halobacteriales; family Halorubellaceae; genus Haloarchaeobius; species Haloarchaeobius litoreus. The sequence continues at coordinate 920,626 of NZ_JANHJR010000001.1, forward strand.
CGCGGTCGACCTCGAACGGGCCGACGGCGGCACCGGCGATGAGGCGTCCGTCCTCGTCGCGCGCCGCGTTGTCGTACTCGCGGCGCTGGAGGATGCCCTGCATCGTCACGAGGCCGATGAGCCTGTCGTCCTCGCCGACGATGGGGACGCGCTCGATCTTGTGCTCGTACATGAGTTCGAGCGCCTCGCGCGCCGTGATGCCCTTCTCTGCGGTGATGACCTCCTCGGTCATCGCCTCGCGCACGCTGTCCTGCTCGCCGACCTCGAGGTACGGCCGGATGTCCGTCCCGGAGATGATGCCGAGGACGACGCCGTCATCCCCGACGACGGGTGCGCCGTTGACGCCCTCGTGGTCCATCATCTCGTCGACCTCGCGGACCGTCTGCTCCGGCTTCGCGGTCACCACGTCGCGGATGATGAGCTCGTCGGCGCGCTTGACGCGCTCGATGTGCGCCGCCATCTCGTCGACGTCGAGGTTGCGGTGGATGACGCCGAGCCCGCCGTGACGAGCCATCGCGATACCCATACCGGCCTCGGTGACGGTGTCCATCGCCGCCGACAGCACCGGCACCGGCAGCTCGACGTGTTTCGTTACGCGCGATGTGAGGTCCGCGTCGTCCGGTTCGACCCGGCTCTCCTTCGGTCGGAGCAGCACGTCGTCGAACGTCAGTGCCTCCGGAACGTCGAGTTTGCCCGAGAACTGGCCGCTGCGTGGAGCGTCTTTCGCCATATAAACGGTCCGCACGATTCGCACAAAAACGTTCCGAGACGGTCGCTCCGTGGCGCGTGGTCGCACACCCGCCCGCCCCAGCGTGGTTCGACCATCCGGACACGACCGGCTCGTGAATGAACACCACACGGTGTCCTCCCCCGGTGAGCGAAACATCGTAGCTATATTCGCCCATCCACCGAAGATAGTTCGGGTATGGCTGCACTTGACACAGAATTCTTATTACCGTCACGCCCAGAGTGTCGTGCATGACCGCCGTCACGACGGACGGAGCACGCAACGGTGCCGAGCACAGCGACCACACCGGGTGCTCGTTTCCGTTCTTCCTCGTGGCAGCGACACGGCCCCTCGCAACCACGAAAGTCTGGTCCGGTGCCGACGCAGCACGCCACGATGACGTCGCTGCTACAGCCACGACGGACACCGGGCCGGCCACCACGACGAGGGTTACCGCGGCATGAGCCCGGCCACCCACCCCATCGCCGCCCGTCTCGAGGCTCTCGTCGGCGGCGACGCGAAGCTCCTCGCTACCGTCATGGGCCTCCCGCTCGTCGACGGCATCTTCCCTGCGCTCGTCCTCGCCGGCGCACTGGACGGCCCGCTGAACGTCCTCCAGGTCGGCCTGCTCGTCTTCGGCGGCAGCGCGACCGTCGCCGTCGTCCTCGCCGAGATGGACGGCACCCGACGCGAGACTGTGACGACCGTCGCTGCCGTCGGCATCGGCATCGTCGCCCTCGCAACCGTCGAGGCCGCCCTCGCACCCACCATCGAGAGCGTCCTCGACATCGCCACGTTCGAGCGCGCCGCCGCACTGGTCGTGCTCGCCGTCGCCGCCAAGACCGCGTCCGCTCGGGTCGGAGAGTACCTCCCCCGCCCCGCGGTCGTCGTCGGCCTCGGCCTCCTCGTGAGCCTCGACCTCTCCGACCCCCGGTTCGAGGTCGTCCTCGAACCGGAACTCGTCGCCGCCGCTGCCGCTGCCGCCGCCGTCGGTGCTGGTTTCGCGCTCGCCGTCGCCGTCGCCGGCCCCCACCTGCGTCGCCGCATGGACGTCGACCGCTTCCGCTTCGGCAGCGCGGTCGCCCTCGGCCTCCTCGCACTCTCCATCCTTGGGCTGCAGGTCGGCTCGGCCCCCCTCGCCGTCGTCGGCGTCGCCGCACTGTTCGCGCTCGAACCCGGCTGCGCCGACGACTGCCCGGACGAGCCCACCCGCGACTCGACCGCCCACGCCGAAGCCGCCGACTGACCGGAGCGCTTACGGCCGTTCGCCCACCCCTTTCGCTCATGCCAGACAACCGCGTCGTCCAGGGCCGGATGGTCACCCCGAAGAAACTCGCCGAGCTCGTCGAAGGTGATTCCGTCATGGAGGCCGAACCCATCGCCGACGCCGACCGCGAGTGCCCCGACTGTGGCGGTGCCGTCCTCGAGGTCGTCTACATGCCGAGTGTCACCGAACTCGTCACCGGCTACAAGTGCCAGGACTGCGACTGGGCCGACGACGACCGCGACTGACGCACCGAATCGAAACCCCTTTAGTGAGAACCGCCAAACGAAGCACCTGCGGGGACGTGGCCAAGCCAGGCATGGCGACTGACTCCAGAGGCCACGCGCCCGGGACGAGACTCCAGACTGATATACCGAGCGACCGACTGATCATCGGCTCGCGACGACGACCCTCTGGAGTTCCGAGGCGCACACCGGAGATATCAGTCGATCGGGGGTTCAAATCCCTCCGTCCCCACTGTAATAAACCCGGAAACGGCCGTTTCAGGCCTTCTTCTCGGGTTTCGGACGTTACTATCGAACAGCGCTGAGTCCGCGCGCCAGCGGTGGTTGGCGTGAGCACTCTCGATGACTTCGCGACGGCTAGCGAGGACACCGTCGACGACGAAAACGAGGAGTGCGACTGCGATGCACTCCCCGACGGCGTGCCGTGCTTCGAGTGCTTCCTCGCGGGAGAGGCGACGTTCGATCGAGGTGGTGCCTGATGCCCCGCCAGCTCGACTTCGAAGCCGAACGCGACCGCGGCGGCGACTCCTGGGAGCGAGCCGACCCACGCGCCGCGCTCATAGAGCAGTTCGGCCGCTACGGGTATCGCGTGACCCTTCCCGGCGGCTCGGTCCATCACCTCGCCCTCGGCCACGACAGCGGCGCCTACGAAGGCCGGTGTGACTGCCGGGGCTTCGAGTACCAGGACGGTCCCTGCGCTCACCTCTGCACCGTCCGCAAGGCCGTCGATCTCGCGCTAACCGACGACCAGGACCAGCCCGTCAGTATTCAGCCCATGACCGACGAGACGATCCGCGTCGACCCCGACGCGCAAGTCGACCGGGTGCGGACCGACGGAGGTGTTCGACGGTGACTACGCGGCGCTACCGACGACGGTCGGTCACGCACGCGGAAAGTGCGGGCGCGAGGGCGACTCCCTCAGCCGACCCCCCGGGGGGTCGTATTATACCCTGCAAAATCCAGCCCCGTCTGCGTATTATCGGATTGGCTCGCGTAATACAGTGCGGGTTTCACTTGCAAGGGTGGTCGCGATGACTTGCATCGTCTGTGGCGGTGCCTCGACGACCGACCATCACACCAGCTACGAGCCCGAGCGAACGGTCCGGGTCTGTCGGCCGTGCCACTACCGTATCCACAACGAGCCCGGCTTTCGTGACGATCTCGAGCCCGACGAGAGCCGACCTGACAGCTACGAGACCGCCGAGAAGGCGACTATCTCCGCCCGCATCCCCGAGGGCCTGAACGCTCTCGTCGACGGCATCGCCGGCGACCGCGGTATCTCGAAGACCAACGCCGTCATCGAGGCGCTCGACGAGTGGGGGACCGACCAGTCCGACGGTTCGCCCGGCAACGGCGACTACCCGGACGACCCGCAGCTCGCCGACGCCTACCGCCTCCTGCTCGACAACCGGCAACCTGACTCGGGAACCATCAAGCCGGACGCGGCCGAGACCGTCGTCGCTGAACAGTCGAAAGTCCCGAAGCCACAGGTTCGCGCGGTTATCCTGGACCCACTCGAAGACGACGACTACCTCAGCTACCGCTGGGGAACCATCACCGTCCACGACCCCAGCGACCGCAACAGCAATCTGAGGAGCCGCGAGTCGAGCATCCGGACGCTCACCCGTAGTTCCGGCACTGGCAGGTGTCTAGGCCACCACCCGAACTCGGAGGGAACGCGCTGCCTGAAGTGCGACGCGGACCTGGATCCCGACGAGTATGGCGAGAACCGCTGTGATTGCGGCGTCACGCTCGACAAAGGTGAGGAACGCTGTCCCGGGTGCCGCTTCGTCGACGGCGAGGTGACCGCCTGATGGCCGCAAGTATCGACGGATGGCCCACTGCCGACCCTTCGGAAGCACGTGCTCGGTGTCTCGGCTGTAAGAAGATACTCGAAGGGCTCGAAGAAATCGTGACCCACGGGTGCCCCGACGGGGAGACCTACCTCCCGCCAGAGTAACCCGCTACTCGTCAGCTGCTTCTTCTCGCTCGTCGTCGACGGCCTGTTCGGACTCGACCGGGATCTTCGAGAACACGAGCCTGCCGAACCCTCGAAGTCGCGTCATCGCGTAGTCGAAGTCCACGAGCAGGCCCGCTATGAACGCAACCAGAACCACCGGGTTGAGCTCTGGAATCATGCCGGAATCTCCCCGATTCGATTCATCGCGAGGTACGTGTTACCTGGACCGGCCTTTATCGTCGAATCGGAGGGCCCGGGGTTCGTCAGCTCCAGATAGAACGCCGTCTCTGTGGGGACCTCGAAGAGCCCGGTAATCGAACGATGGACCGTGTTGCCTGACCCACTTATCTGGGTGTTGCACTCGATCTTTCGGCTCTCCTGTGAGCAGTTGAGATGAACCGTGTATTCCGCATCGTTGTCGGCCGTGAACGCGATCTGGCCGGTGACCCGATACAGCCCGGTCGTTTCCACACCGATTTCGTAGTTGCGGTAGAGGTAGCTCAATCCGACGTGAGCCTCCGCGGAATTGTGCCTGAAATCGGCATCCTCCCAGATAACCGCCTGTCTACGGTCTGCGAAAGCCGTCTTATCCTGCGTCGCGACGACTTCCACACACGGCTGGTTCGGGAGCGAGTTCATCGAGCGAACCATCAGGCCCACCCCTCGATGCGAACCGTCGCGGTCGTCGTCGACTGCGAGCGAACCCACAGCTTCGACGTGCTCGCCGGAATCCCCGCAACCGGCGAGTTCGCCGTCGAGTACGGCACGCCAGACGCCGCCCCCGACGGGTCCGCGAACGCGACCTCCACGTCCGCACCAGAGATCCGCAGGTCAATCTCGCTCGTGACGAACCCGAACTCCACCGGCTCCGACCACTCCTCGTCGGCCGTTACCTCCGTCGTCGCGTAGGTCGCCGTCTGGTCGCTGTACTCGTCGCTGGCCGTCTCCGTCGCTTCGATCAGGTCCTGCCCGCGCTGTTCGAGCAACAGCGCCAGCAGCAGCCTGTCGGTGTCACTCTGGACGATGTCGGCCGCCCACGAGTTCGCACCGAGCCCGTACAGCGACAGCATCTGCTCAATCTGCGAGTTCGGTCCTACGCTCACGAGTCACCACCCCGGTTCTCCAGCCGCTTCACCTTTCGAATCACACCCTCGTAGTGAGGGGCGTTCTCGCCGGTCAGCAGTTTGTGGTTCTTCCGAGAGCGCTGCTCGTTGGCCTCGACCGTCGCCTTCACCGACCGCAGGTAGCCCGCGGCCGCCACGGCAGCAGACGCCGTGACCATCGCGCACGCCGTCACGACGTACGTGAACACGAGCCCGTTCACAGGCCCGTCGCCCCCGTCTGAAGACCGCCCTCGACCTGTTCACCGACCAGTGCGGCCCGCGTGCCGGCCTCGAACCCCTCGCCAGCCGCTTCCTCCTCGTTGAGCTGGCGCAGGTCCTCGATCTGGTCGGGCGTGAAGATCTCCGACAGCGACGACCGGTCCGCCACCGCCGGCGCAGGGTCGTCGCCGAGTAACACCCACGCGAGAACGCCGGCGACGGCCAGCAGCGCGATGGTCCGGGTCACGATGCCACCTCCGCACCGGCCTGCATCGCCGGGCCGAGCGCCCAGAGCGCGACGAACGCGGCCGCACCCCAGAACAGCAGCGCGAACTGCTGGTTCTCCCCGAACGGGTCGACCGCCGCAGCGGGGTCCTGGAGGAACTCGCCAGTGCCGGGACCGGGCAGGTCGATGGTGTCACCGCCGTCAGCGTCGGGGTTGAAATTCGAGTCGTCGAACCCGGCGTTCACGCCGGTTTCGAGCGGCCCCTCCGGGTTGTACTGTTCGCCCGGCGAGAGCAACCCTTCCCCGATGTTGTCGGCGATCTCGTCGTTGTCGCCCTGTGGATCGAGGACGAGAGGGGCGAGTGGGGTGGCGATGAGGATGTTTTCGGTCGAGGTTGCGCTCCCGCCAGGGACGAGCTGCTGTCCTTCTCGGCCAGTTACTGGGTCCTGTATCTGGTCGGGAATGACGCCGGAGTCCGGGACTGCGCCGGCTACGTCGTCAGCGAGCCCGCCGAACCAGTCACCCACCGTCACCACCTCCGGCAGCGACGGCCACACCGACCATCGCGAGCGCCGCGATGAGCAGGTTGTCCACCGGGAGCGCGTCGAGCAGCTCGCCCGCCGACCCACCGGAGCCACTGGAGCCGCCACTCGTAACGGCCGCGCCTGTGCCGATGTCCTCCGTCTCGTTCGGGTTGCCGTAGGCCCGGCCGTCGGTCGCGTTCTCGACGGCCTGCTCGGTGGATTCGGCCTCTTCGACGGTCTGGTCCGACGTGACGGTCGCGACCTTCGTCGTGTCCTCGGTGGTGACGCCTTCCGTGGAGTTCGAGCCGCCCGAACCCATGCCGCTCAGCGTCTCCTGGGCACGGCCGTCCTCGTCGAGTCCGATGGTCAGGTCCGCCGAGCCGACTTCACGACCCAGCCGGCGGTTACTCGAACCCCCGGACGTGGACGACCCACCGGAGTCCGAGTCGGTCGAGCCGCTGGAGTCCCCGGACTGGAGGCTGTCGGCCTTCTCGTACCGCGTGTTCGCGGCCAGCGACACGGGTTCATCCTTCTCGTCGTCCTGCTTGTCGCGAAGCCGCGTGCCGCCGCCCTTGCCGGCCTCCGGTGCGACAATCACGGTCAGGACACCTCCATGTAGAGCGCGGTGAGCGTGCCCAGCGCGTTCACGACCACCGCGACCGCGAGCAGCTCCTCCATCGTCAGCGAGAAGCTCCCCACGCGGATGGCCTCGCGGTCGGACACCGACGAACCCTGCGTGCTCGTCGTGGTAGTGGGCTGGGTACCGGTCGCGGCGGCGTAGGCGGACCCGCTCATGCCGGCCGAGCCGGCGTTGAGACCGCCCTGCATGACTTAGCTCAGCCCCGCGATGTCGGCCTTCACCGCGTCCTTCAGGCCCCGAATCCGCTGCTCGGTACGCGCCACCGGCACCGACAGCAGGCCGTTCGGCGCGACCAGCCCGAGCGACTCGTCGCCGAACGCCGCTGGGTACGGCGCGTCGACGACGACCTCAATCTTCCACTTCCGCGGCACCGTGTCGTGGAACTTCGACCGGTTCAGGTCGAACGACAGCGGGTCCTGCGACTGGTCGCGCGTGTGAGCGATGGCGGTCGGAATCTCGAACAGCGGCTGTTCGATGGTCGCCCCGCCACCCGGTGCGACCTTCCGAAACTCGACCGACGCCGGGTCACGCGGGATGTACGTCACGACGAGCTGCTCCGTACTCCCACCGTCGGTGTAGTCGAACGAGTCGTTGGCGTAGTCCACCGAATCCGGGTAGACACGGGTGTAGCCACCGCTTCCGTCCGCCTTGTTGACGACGATGCCCTCCGTCGCCGGCGTGTCAAGCAGGTCGAACGAGAGGTTGAACGTCTCCTGACTGCCCGCGCCACTCGTCGAGAACTGCTCGAACGTCGGTACCGCGAGATCGAGCTCGCGATCCTCACGGAGCCGGACCGGCCGCGGGGCCTGGTACGTCGCGACGGTCGAGGGTTCGCCGGCGGTCCCGCCGGTGAACGTCCACCCGCCGTCGCCGGCGATGTTGCCGGGCTTCCACGCCGCGTTTTCGAGCTGCTTCTGCACGCCCGACATGGTCACTCGATGTCGACCTCGTCGACGGCGTCGTTGTCGACGTAGATCTCGCTGTTGGCGTGGTCGATCTGGGTCGAGGAGTTCAGCATGACGTAGGCAGCGTCGATGTCCCGGACCTCCAGCCGCTTGTTCTTGAGTTCGTGCTTCACGCTGTCGACGTTCTCGCGGTTCTGCTGTTCCTTGATGCTCTTCTTGATGTACGAGGAGATGTTGCTCAGCGGAGTCGATACGACCTGGATGTTGTCGTGGGTCGGGCTCTCGTAGCCGATAGCGACCACGGTGTCCAGCGGGAGCGGGTTGTCGTTGCTGTCCCGAAGGTCCGCGTAGATGGGGAAACCCTGGCGCTTCTGACCCACGTCGACGGCGTTGTGGATGACGAGCCCGACACCGTCGTCGGGCTGGATTTCCAGCACGGGCGTCATCTGGCCGGTGACGTTCGTGTCCGTGGTGACGTAGTTGGACGTCGAGCCGGCCGCAGCGAACAGCGACTCAGACATCTCAGGCACCCCCGAGGTTCGTCACGGTGTTCTTCAGGCCGAAGCGCTGGCTGAGAGCATCGAGCGTGTAGACGCCCGAGCCCACCGAAACCATGCGACGGTCGAACTTCTCGCCGGCGTAGATCCCGAGCAGGCCGTAGGCCTCGTTGGGAACGTCGTAGGAGGTTGCCCCCTCGGCGACGTTGGCGAGAGCCATCGGGCCGACGTAGCCAGCCGCGACTTCGGCGGCGTCCATCCAGGTGTCGTCGTCTGCGAGCGCGTCGAACGCGCCTCCAAAATTCATTGCCATTGCTGCAATCAATATTCTCTGAGTAGAAGCGATAAAATGCCGCGTGCGTTTGCCTGACTTTGCTAGAAACGCATATTATTTTGACTGATTCAGTCTACGGAATCAAATCCTTCCTTCGGCAATGTCGTCGCCATAGGATTCATACCACCTCTGTTTAATAGAGGAAACATGCATTCAGAAGAGTTTGATTATGAGGGCTACCTTGTATATACTCCAGCGAGGGCTGTACACGGGGATTCTGATAAATTCAGTCAAGAAAATGGGCCAGAAGGGTGGAATTTAGGAGACTTACCTGATTTCAAACCTGGGACGCCTAAACAACCCCAAACCGGGTTTGAGAAGATTAATTTCTACGATATATTAGACAACTATGACATAGACCCGGGAGTGGCAATTCAGTTCCGCGAGATGGAATATCTAAGATACAAATCTGAATCATTTTCTCAGGAAAGCGCCTATGTGGAGGGCGATCTTCGGGAGGTGTATGTTCGTAATATTGATTCAGTAGATATTTTTTGGTTCTCAACGGGATTGCTTCTGTTCCGAGGGACAAAAAAGGCCGTAAGGAAAGCAATTGAGGACCTCCAGCGGATTAAAAAACAGGAATTACTCATTGAAGATCTACCTCTCTCACATGGCGCAGTTAATCAAATTTATGATAAGAGAGAGATTCTAAGCTGGAATTCTGAGATTGACTATACGCACCTCCATTCCGTTGAATTTGAAGGAAGAGATGAGATATCCAAAATGAAAATTTCGAGCTTGAAAGATCGTGGGATCAATACAGCCAAGGTTACTGAAAATGCTTATCCCCTGTCATTAGAAATTTCGGTGAAGATCCATGGCGAAGAAGAGATCTTTGTAGATATTGATCGGTCCAGAGTCCACGTTCGCACTTCAGATGGCGGCCTGGCTGAATTACCTCCTGCTCTTAGAATTGCATATTCCGTAACGATCGCCAAAGAAGTCGGGCAACTCGCACTCAAGGAATCGTTCCGAAACGTCTCCGGGTAACCATGTCTGGAAAAGTGATTGACCGGGCGGTTGTCTTTGCTCAAAATCCTAGGTGGGGAAAGATCTCATTGGTTCTTGCTATTATTTCTACTGCGCTTGGCTTGTTGTTTCCTTCAAAGTCGTATTCGCAGTATGCTTTTCTTCTAATTGGTGTTGCATTCTTAGCCGTCTATTTCACTGTTCCACGGTATTTCAGCGGAATAAAGATCACCTGTCTACAGACCAGTCCTAAGAATAGTGTTGAGAATCAACATCAGAATATTTTCAAGATACGAAGAGGTTTCGGTAAAATCGACATTTATGTTGATATTCCGAATTGGGCTAGCAAGTTTGAGATTAAGATGAAAAGTGACTCTTCCATTGAGGTGACGCCTTTTGAGAACAAGCCAGGTTCAGTTAGAGTTGATGGTAATCTTCTTAAATCAGATCAAGATATCGATGGATTCCCAATGACACTGAAACTGACTGGAGATCCAGATGATTTAGCAGAAGGACGCTATGGGTTAAAATTTGTAGATAATCGTGCGGGGAGACAAATCCAAAGAATAGTTCTAGATTCTAGCTCCGACCCGCCACAAGACATGGATGAAGAGGAACTTAACGAGGAAGAAATCGATGCATGGGTGTGAATACACCCGTTGGTATAGATATAACGATTATGGCAGTTTACTTCGCTGATCAGACCATTTTCCCATCAAATATCCCATGACTTCGGGCCGTGTTGGTTCATACCCCAGTTTTTGCTTGAGATCATTTTGTATCTCCTCAAATCTCTCTGCTTTTCCGTTCCTCAGTGTAATATCTAATCTCATACCTCGAATGGGTGCTTGATGCGCTTTCGATCACTGCCGTAGTGCGTGCTATCCATCTCGAAATCCCGGGAATCCAGCCGCTCGGTCCTCTCGTCGTCGGTGTAAATCCACTCTGACCCGACCGTGTACCCTCCATCGTCGGTGAACCGGCGTAGCGCACGCGGTTCGCCGTCGACGCGTAGTTCGTCGGGCAGGTACGAGAGCTGGTCCATATCCTTCAGATGTACCTCCGGTGGGTACTCGATTGTGTCGAGCTGGTGGATGTCGTTGGTCGTCTTGAACCCACCGAGCATCGACGCCGTACACTGCGAGAGCACGTCCTTGTCAATCTTGGCGAACCGCTGGAACAGCCAGACGACGCCGAAGCCGTCGCCGTGATATGTCGTCGCCAGCGTGTCTATCTCGTCCGGGTAGCTCCCGCCCTGGGGTGCGAAGCGATGCGCCTCGTCGAGTACGAGGAATACCGAGATGTCCATCGATTCGAGTCCGCGAATCAGGTTCGCGAGCAGCTCCTGCCACTGCTCGTCGGTGAGCCCGGCACGGACGATCTGGAGTCCCGACTCACCCGAGAGGATGCCCCGCCACTGCTCCGGTGTGACGTTCTCGGTGCCGCTGGGGGCGGTCATCCGCTTGAGGTAGCCCGACTCGACGAGTCCGCTGTACTCGTCCTTGTAGTCAAGCACGACCGTCACGTCGTAGTCATCGGCGTTCTCCTCGATGTAGGAGTGACTGACGTAGGTCTTCCCCCAGTTCGTCTGAGCCGCAAACGCGAGGTTCATCGCGGTCTGACTCCCCGGACGCGGGTGTCGCGCCCAGCCACGTCCTCGACCAGCCGGGTGTTCTTGAGCTGCCTGTCGTGGCCATCATAGCCGCCCATGGGCCACTCCTCGTCGAGACAGGACTCCTCGATGTGCTGCTCGTACCGGGGCGGCAGATTCCACGACACTTGCCCTGTCGGCAGCACGGCCCAGACGACGGGGCAGCCCCGGTCGTCGTAGAAGTACCCGGCGTCACAGCCGATGCGCTTGCGGTTGACCGCAAGCGTCAGCGCGAGCAGGTTCCGGTCCTCGTAGCCCGGCTTGGACGCCGCGTTGTCCGCGGCCTCGGCGAGCCCCTTCGTGGCCGCCTCGACCACATCGGCCAGCTCACTCATCCTCATCGCCCTCCAGTTCCTCGGTCACAGTCTGGATGCCCTGGTTCGCGACCGAGAGTCCCGACGCGACTGCCTGCTTCAACTGCTCGGCCTCCCGCGAGCGTTCGTCTTCGCCGCCGTCGGGCCAGTCGACGACGAGCGTGCGGAACTCGTCGAGCGTGCAGTCGTACCGACTCCGGACGTAGGAGGCAGCGAGCGTGTCCGTCTCGCCCTCGGTGCCGTTCTCGCGGAGTAGCTCGGCCCATCGCTCCTTCTGCTCGTGCCAGTCCACGTCGACCTTCTCGGCGGCTTCTTCGGCATTATCGAGCCCGGAGCAGTTGACGACCCACCACTCGGGGAACCGGCCGTCGAGCTTCGCCTCCACGATCTGGCGGAGTTGTGCCTGCCGGTCCTCCGGGTCCGGAACCACCTGCACGCGCTGCTCGTCGGCAAGGTCGGCCGCGCTCTGGAGGTCGACAACGGAGGAGATGAGTTCGTGTTCGGCGTGGGCGACGATCTGGAGCATCGACTGGCCCATCGTCGAGTCGAGCATCTTTCGAGCCATCTTGCGCTTCGCACCGCTTGGCATCATGCCCATCATTCACCGACGCCCTCCATCACCGCGTTCGAGAGTTCGGCGTCCTCGACCATCACGGAGCCGCAGAAGACCAGCGTGAACACGAGGATGCCCTGTCCGGGCGAGAGTTCGCTCGACTGGCCGTGCTCGGCGAGCCAGTCGTCGACGAACTCGTCCAGGTCGAGCTGGCGCGCCATGTCCGCGTACTCGTCCATCGCGTCCTGTCGGTCGTCCACCTCGCTCCCGGCGCGGTCCTTCGCTGCCACCGTCGCCATCCCGAGCGCGTTGCAGTACACGTCCCCGAGAGTGGTTCGGTTCGTGGCCGTCGCCGTCGAGGGCACCGAGTCGCCACCCCCGTCGGCTTCCTCGGTGTCGTCAGCCTCGGACTCCTCGGCATCGGCTTCGGCCACCTGTTCGGCCACGTCGTCGGGAATCTCGACCATGTCGTCGTCGGAGAGGTCAGGTTCGTCCGGCGTCTCCGGCGACTCCGGTTTCGGCGGTTCGGCGGGGGTCTCGGCGTCGGTTTCACTCACTGAGACCACCCCCTGATTCGCGGCTCATGCCGTCGCCTGCGTCGTCGGTCTCCTCGGTCGAGTCGTCGGTGCCGCCGGTGTCGCTCATCTCCGTGTCGTCGCTCCCGCGACGGGAGAGGTACACCACGACGACCCCCACCACGACGACCCCCACGAGGAGGGTCGTTGTAGAGACTGGAACGGGTATACCCGGCGACCCACCCGTCGACCCGCCGGTTGAACCTCCCTTCGAGGGGGTCGAAGCCGGGTCGCTATCCGGGTTGCCGCTCTCGTCGCCGTCTATGCTTTTACCCCCCTTCCACTGCCGGTCTACCTCCTCATCAGAAACCATTTCTTCAGTCGAACCCGCGCTACCCGCGGTTGAACCGTCGCCTTCACCCCCTTCAGAGGGGGTCGAATCCGGGTCGTTTTCCGGGTCGCTGCTCGACCCGGTTTCTGTACTCTCGTCGGCGCTTTCTGGACCCCCTTCAGCCGGGTCGTCAGCCGGGTCGCTGGCCGGGTCGCTCTCGCTACCCGACCCCGACCCACCCCCTGAACCCCCCTCCTCGGCGGGTTCAGCATCGGGTTGCTCGTCGGGTTCCGCGGGTCGGTCCAATTGGTCTCGAACCACCGCTTCCAGCTCGCGCCAGTCGTGCTCACCGTCCTTCTTGGAACTGATATGCGAGCGAAGCCCATGCAGTGGATCGTCCGATTCGGTTTCGTAGTCACACCCCTCGACGGGGCAGGTTCTGTCTGTCATTGATTCCAGTCGATGTCCGCCGGCGTCAGCTTCCGGTCGCCCAGCTCCTCGAAGGACACGAGGTCGCGGTCGTACTGCTGGTGAACCTCGTTGATGCCCGCCGCGGCCTCCTTCGCCTCGGCGATGGCGACCTGATACTGCTGCCACAGCTTGTTCTTCAGTCCGTACGCCTCGCCCGGCATCTCCTCGGCATCGAGCAGCGCCGCAACGTCCTCGTCATCGAACCCACAGCCCTCGGTGAGATACTCGCAGGCGTCGGAATCACCGTCCTCGCAGTAGTCCTGTGCCCGCTCGCACTCCTCGTCGAGCGCCTGCTCGGTGCTGGCCAGCCGTTCGTCGGCGGTCGGCCCGCTGTCCATTCGAGAGCCGCGTTCGTCCCGGCTGGCGCGTTCCATCACGCCCTGGTGTTCGTCGACGGACAGCGTTGGGTCGTAGTAGGCGGTCCAGTCGTCGACGCCCTCGTTGGTCGCGATGCCCTTGACCGCCCTCGCGTGGGGGATCGAGGCGCGTGCTTTGGAAAAGTCGATGCGGTCGCGCTCGCTCTCGGAGAGTTCGAGCTGGCCCGTGCCACGGTGGTCCTCGCGGGATACCGCGGCCGCGACGGCCGCCTGGTCGAGCACCTGCTCGGGCGCGTCCGAAACCAGCGTGACCGTGCGCTTGCGACGGTCGTCGTCCGAACAGAGGTGGTCGGCGTGGTCGTCGCGGAACTGGTTCGCCGCGATTCGGTCGCCGAACTCGAACTCAGGCACGGCAGATCTCGGTGATCGGCTCGTGGTCGCGGGCGAGATGCAGCTCCAGTCCGATGCGTGAGCATCGGGCCTCATCGCAGTCCTTCCGCGGGCAATCGTGCCAGTTCATCGCGGGAAAGTCACGATCTCGCGATAGTCGTCGGGGCATCCTCAGCGATTCTACCCTGACTGGTTCCGGGGTTCGATTCATCTGGTTCAGGTTGGTGGTCGTCGTCGACCATGTCCGAGCGGGGGTGACTGAGACTAGTAAAGGGGTGAGCGAGTTCCCAGTCATCTCCCCAGTCGACTCCCCATTTTTACTAGCTGGGTACGTAGTGGGGGGTATGTCGGGAGCGATGAAGGCACAACGTAGGGCCGCGCAAGCGGTGGTTGACGACGATGAATCGGTGACTCCCTTCGGGACCTGTTCCGCGCAGAATCGGAGTGGTTCGATTTACGCGGTCATACCATCCGAGATCCGGGATGCGCATGGGTTGGAGCAGGGATCATCACTGTCCGTGGGGTACCACGCAGAGACAGACACTATTCTCTTCTCTCCAACCGATGGATAGGCAACAACCGTAGTAAATATTGGAATCGAATAGACGACGAGTGTGGACTTTTCCCGGGTCAGTCTTCAGCACGAAGCTGGGTCACGACAGTAAGAAGGACGGAAAGTGAAGTCACTGTGAACATTCCCGCATCAGCATTTACACGCCAATAGATTATAACCGATATCAGAATGATTCCACCGAAGAGATAGATCCAGTTGGGCTGCCCGCTCAATACTCCCTTGGTAGACTCATACAGAATTGAAGAGTAACCAGGTGCAGCATCCGAGGTCGTTGTATCAATCTCTATATCAGACACATTTGAATAGGCCTCTGAGTTTTCAATTTCCTCCATTTCGGCCGCTAGCGAGACCACTACGTCCTCAAATGTAGAGTCGAAAAATTGGTCGATTTTTTCCTCTGACTCGAGTTCATCAAGCAAGTCACAATAATCTGCAATGGTTCGTTTATGTACTGGATGAAAATTCATATACGCACTGTTGCCCAGCTTCGAATTTAGATCAAGTAGATGCTCATACGTGGATTCGAAATCTCCTGAATAATAACTATCTATAGAAAGTGCAAGTTGCTGATACACGCTGTTGTGGTGTTCAATGTCTATACCTTCGATTCTTTTTCTCAGAGAGTATAATACATAAGAACATGAAATAAATATAGTAGTCCATATCAGAGGCTCCGGAATTCTCACAGAGTATACAACATAGCCGGTTCCCTGATAGTCCAAGTACGTGGCAACCGTAACCATTCCGGAGATAATGAAAAAGATGCCAGTGTACGTCAGTAGATTATTACTTCTCTTATAATCCTTAAACTTGTCAGTGGGTACGCGGTAGTTCGCTACAAATTCATTCTTGGTTTTTTCAGCCATTAGACCAGTTTCTGGTAGCATGCCTAATAGTGATATAGGTTCAACTATCTACCAAGATCAGATCTCGAGCTCGACAAACAAGGCAAACCATTCAGACGTCTTCCGTGAACGCTGAGTCATATTCACATAAAGGGTAACATCACAACCGCCCGAGGGAACTATTGCACCCGGACGATTCTGACCAGATATGTCGAATCAAAAAGCTGCCCTCCAACAGCTGGCACGTGATTTTGCTGCCGTGATTCCGGGCGTAGACCAGGAAGCAGAACACGACCGATGGGACCCCGGAATCGGTCCTTTCGAGGAAGAGAAGCAGCTGGAGATGATCCTCGATGAACTAGCCGAAGGACCACGTCCGGGCCACATCGAAACCGAGGAGCAGTATCCCGACAGTCGGAAGCGGTGTGACTTGGTCATCACGGGAGACGGGTTCCGAATGCCAATCGAGGCGAAGCTCCTGCGGTTCAGACGCGACAACGGGAACATCGACCCGAATATGTACAAGAGCGTCTTCAGCCCATTTCCCGAACGGAGCTCGTCGTCACTCCTGACGGATAGCCGGAAGCTCTACGAGTCGGGCTTCGGCCTTCCTGCCGGTCTCCTCGGTCTCTACTACGAGAAGGATAGGGAAGAGTACGACCAGCTCACGGCCGACCGGATTGCCGAGAAGTTCCAACAAGATGTCTCCTTCTGGTACGATATCGGAATTGAGACGGTCACGATAGAGAGGTTCGAGGGGCTCCGTCACCAGCACTTCGGACACGGAGCCGTAATTGGGTGGATACTCCGAGACGAGTAACGGGAGGAGTACAGCTGGTTTGATTTCATGCTTGTGTGGAAGCGTGCAACGCCAGCCACCCGGCTAAACTGATTCGCTCGAAATCCGGCGTCTCACGAGATACCCCAGTCAGCGGGGGAACACTCTAGGTGCATGAACTTCTAGAGGAGCGTGCAATGCGGAGTGAGAGAAACAAGGATGGGTCGTTCACCGTGTGGATGACCCGTGACGAGTATCACGAGTTGCCCCGCGCCGCAGACACCTTCCAGCGAGAGATCGCCATCCGCCTGATGGGCGACTGCGGGCTCCGCGTCGCCGAGGTCCTCGACGTCGAGCCGAGACACATCTCACGGAAGTCCGACGGCACCCACTACGATCTCGAAGTCGTCTCGGGCAAAGACACGACGGGCGAATACGAGGGCGGGAAGCACCGCGAGACGTGGCTCCCGCGCGAGCTGGAGGCACTCATCAATCGGTACTGCCAGCAGCACGACGTCGACGACGACCAGGTGCTCATCGACCGTGGCAAGCGCACGGTGCAGTACTGGGTCGAGCAGGCCGCCGAGGGCGCGGTTGAGGAGACAGGCGACGAGGACTACCGGCGTGTGTCGACGCACGATCTGCGGCGCTGCTGGGCGAACCACCTGCTCGTCGAGGAGAACGTGAGCCCGCGCATCGTGATGGCGCTCGGTGGGTGGAACAGCTACGACGCGATTGAGCCCTATCTAGCTGCTCCGACTGAAGAGAATATCATCGAGACTATGTCTGGGATTAGGCTGTAGCTCGGAATGTATACGAGCTTCTGATGTTGCTAGAGTTTATATCGTATTGGCAGGTTACTGGTGGACATGCGAGCAGGAGTAATTGGACTACCCGATTTCGAGTTTGAACCCGTTGAATCGTTCTCTGATACAAAGAAGATCAGTGAAGACACTACACTCACAGCTTGCTTGGAGGTGCGCAGGACTGACACGACTAGCGGTGTTACCTTCCAAACTGGGCGAGCTGCCCTCCAAGAACTCGGATCAGAAGAACAAGTGAGAATTGACCAAAGCGATAACAGCATCAGTGTTTCTGAGAATGCGAATACTGTAAAAACGAAATATACGGAGTTTGTACTCGTGCCTAACGAGTTCGTCGCTGTATCGAATGGTGGAGGAACATTCGCGTTCGAGATGATTGCCGGTCAGACCGATGCAGCACGTATCTCACGGGCAAAAATCAATCTGGACGACTTGGTAAGGTCTTACGAGGACGATAAGCGTCCTGAGTCAGCTAAAACTTGGCAGGTGGGGTTCTATGGAAATTCGGGAGAGGCCGAGAAAGGCACTGTCTATGGGGATGGAATCTTTTCTGATCGTGAACTTGGTGACGTGGTTGCAAAACTACCTAAAAATCAGATCGGCTTAATCATCAAGAGCGACGGGGAGGAAGACATCAACATGACCGCTACAGAGAGTGGATATGTCGAAGTATATCAACCAAGTAGTTACGATGCCGCAGAGTATGCTGATTTCATTCTAAATCATATTATCCAGCACGCAGAGCAACGATCATAGAACAATAATGGCCGGTGGATTTATCACGGATATGTTCAATGGTGGCTAGCATAACTTATGGCAACCAACGGGGATTTCGATTATCAAGGATATCTACTGTTCAATGGGATATTTGAAACCGAATTTTTAGACCAAGAGTTCGGGGGAGGTAGATCCGAAGCTCGGGCTCGACTTGGTGACCATCTTCCAGAGTATAGGTCAAGCGACGAGTCCTCCGAAGAGGGATATGTCCGCTTGTTATTGGAGGACGCGATTTCCGACGACGACAGCGTCGATTCCGATTTAGAGGAGGTTGCTCAAAGCCTAATCCCGTACCGATACAAGTACGAGACTAGGGAACCTAAAGACGCGTACTATCGGGGCGAAGAAGTAGAAGTTGAGGTACCATACGTTCAGGACTCGGACCTCTTCTGGTTATACCCCAACTACATGTTCCTTAGGGGATCAAAGGGAGACGTAAAAGAAACTAAGGAGACAACTCGAAGGATACTAGACGGACATATCCGTCTAAATTCTGTAGATTTTGGTGGTGATTTCCTTCTATGGCTATTCTACAAGGAGTATGAGGATCAGTCTCTCCCGACCGGTATTGAGTTGAATAACTTAACCGATACTGAATTAACAGGAGACAGGGACGCATTCGGAGGTGCAACAAAAGTCGACGACTCGACCGACCTAGAACGATGTGTTCCCATGCTTGCTGGAATCCTGAAAGACAAGACCATCTCAACTATGCAAGGGTACTTCAGACTATTTGATGAGTACAATCTGAAAGCCCAGATAGGTGAAGGCCGGGTGCATATCAAGGCATCACGTGGGGATATCAAAACCTCTGGCGACGTTCGGAGAATGGCAATTTCGATTGCTTTCCTTCACGAGCTGATTGACCTTCACCGCAGTTGGACTGAACTCCCCCCAACATCCAGGTACCCACCGCGACAGTTCTTCGAGGATCTACATGACACTGCGAATGAGCAGGGTGTTGAAATCCAGAGTATCTCAACTAACGTTCTGACCAAATACGCAAGCAAGCGGGGTGAAGACCCGGACAGCTGGACCTAAACAACAAGGGCTTTGAACTATGAGGTACAAGATTAGCTAGCTATCATACGTCTTCAGAGGAACCAATGAGCCAACTTCGCCGGGCAAGATCAGGGCAAGCGCTGACCGATAGTGTCTTTTCCACGATTTCCGGTGGGGATTCGAATATTGTGGATTTCAATTGGTCATCAGATACGGTAGAACCTCTTATTGATGATTACCCGTATTCTGGACAGAAAATATTTCGTGGGAGTTTCACCCACTTGCAAGAACATCCGTTTAGTGAAAACGACGTTCGGGAAACTGATTTTGAGTTTCTATACCGGGAGGAGTCTAGAATTTTCATTTTGGATACTAATGGACCAAGTGAGGCCATCTCTGATGCATTTTCAGCGATAAATTCTCGATTACCGAATGGACTCCGAATTCAGCCAGGTCTTTCTGGCTCCCGTAGTGCAATCTGGGGATTTATTCAAACAGCGGACGAGATCGGGGAGATTAAAGTTTGGAAGGATAATGATATCGTCCCAGTTGACCAGATAGAGTCGTCTAAAGAGGAACTAATGGGTGAGACAATTGTTTGGGATGCCGAGCTTTTTTTCGATAATCCTGAGGACAGTGGACAGAATCTGGTGATATACAACGAGGAGTCTCTCTCCTCAGCTACGGGTTCGATTGAAGAACTTGAGTATGTCATCCAACTTTTTGAGAAGACAATAATGAGGGGTGCATGAGTAGCTTGATAAAAAGTGCTGCAAACCGGATAGCTGGTATCAGTATCGAATATTTATTCGGATTGGCAAGTGTACTGGCGATCCTTTTTGAAGCAGCAGCCATTTTGACACCACTTCCAAAGTATTCCTTTGTCGCCGGGGTTGGGGTTGCTGCCGTCTTCGCCATCGCCTCTTACTCTCTAAAATCTCGTGTAGTAGCCAGTATCTCACTTCAAGACCCGCAGGACGCCAGTGTGGTTGCCAAGAATCACATTAATGTGACCGGTGAGATCTCCCGCCTGATTGGACATGCAGAAATGGCAGAGTGGACCAATGATTGTAGGATTAAATTCCGCTCCGAGGCGGGGTTCGACGTCAAAGTCGGGAATAACCCAGCTGGAACCGAGCGATCTGAAAATATGGATAGTATCTTTGTTCATGATGGCGTGAATGATTTTGATTTCACGCTATCAGTCATTCGAGCTACAGACGCTGCAAGCACATATGATATGAAGATTGTAGATACAATCAACAACCACCACATCACAGAGTATACTGTCGAAATTTACGCTACGTAATAGGTGAGAGGGCCCTATTCAATTCTTCAATATTAATTCGCAGACCGGAGTCAGCAGAATTTTCTCGATAATAGACTACAGCCACCTCTGGATCTTCTTTAGCAGGCGCGCTCTTCCCACTCATACCCGCAGATTCCGGCTGAATAGAGACCGGAACATCATCCGCAAACGCATGAACAAAGGCCTCTACCGGTTCATTATCAACTGCCTTCACGTCGGCTATGTATTTCTCATTAAGAAGCTCAATGATGAGTGAACGAATGTTTTGGCCACGATAAGTCTGATAGAGAACTAATTCCTCTAAGAACTCGTGAACTTGATTATGCTCAATATCAGCGATCGCGTCGCGAATATTTTGGAGCATTTGATACGCACGTTCCGTACCTTCTTCCAATCGTTCATCACCGTTGTACTGTTCTACGTAGAACCGCTCCCAATCTTGATAGTCCGCGTCTGAGTGTTTTTCCTCAAACTCGTCATATATGTCGTTTAGATTCCCAATTACATCGAAACTGTTCGCGCCAGACCAACGGATGGAGTCAGTCAGGACACTCGAAGAATATTTTGGGACTTCCATTGACTTCCCGGTCTGGAGTTCCTTTCGTTCTTCTGCCGAAATTTGAATTGTACTATCCATATTAGCCCTATATCAATTTGACAAGACAAAATTCTAGGGATTGCGTTACTGACTACACCCGAGAGAAGTAGTCGAACCGAACAGCGTGTGGATTCGGTCGATACCGGGCGTCAAGCTCCCCAGCGAGATACTCCTGCCCCTGCGACGTGATTTCGTAAACTTGGTGCTCCCGACTGAGGGGTGCAATCAGGCCCGCGTAGGTGAGTACCTTGCACCGTTCTCGAACGCGGCTCGGTTTGGCGTTGAAGCTGCACTCCTTCGACATTAGCCCCGGACTCGACAGTCCCTTGGAGTCCAGATACTCGAGGATACGTTCGTCAAGCATGACCATCCAGTGCGCCGGCAGCCGCTCGTTCATCCGTTAGTCCTCTCCCGCCCGCCAGCAGTCGGCCCGCTATTCTCACCGGCGTCCATGTATGCGCCGGCCTCCGCATCGTATTCTTCATCGAGATACGCCTTGCCCTCCTCGGTGATCACGTAGACACCGTTGCCGAGGTCTCGTAGGAGCCCGTGTTCCGCGAGTTTCTGGCAGCGACGCGAGACGGACGATGCTGAGATACGAACGCTATCACGGTCTGCGAGATCTCCAACACGACCCCCTTCTTCCGCTCGGATGATTTCGAGGATTCTATCGTCCCAGATAGTCATCCACGTCCCAGATTGCCTCATTACCACCCACTTGAACATCTTCGAACCTATTGTTAAGCAAATATCCGTTTGTACTTCAATGGCCCGCATCCAGCCTACCGTTACGTTTATGCAATATCCGCCCAGATGTTGGAGTGCGAAGCCACTGACTCGGTTGAAGATGACTCTGTTGGACGGTGAAGACGGGGCGCGCTGGTACGCGCCCCGATAAGGTGGCTCCGATTCAGGCCAATGAATTCGAGAGCCAATACGGGGACTACGCCCCGCATAGAGAGTGACGTACCGACCGCCGAAAACACTAACGACACCCGCTTAGCCGGTAGTCTCGCGGGAAGCGACGAGCCCGACAGCGAGTCGTGCTACTTCTGCGGCGCACCCGCCGAGGGCCACGCCGCCCTCTACAGCACCGACGCCGTCCGCGAGCACGTCGGCAGCGTCGGCCAGCCGCCGGCCCGGAGCGAACCGGTCTGCCGCGACTGTGGTGAGCGACTGAACGCGCATCGCCGGGGTGACGACTAGTGAGCGACGCCGAGCTGCGCTACGTCGTCGACCACCGTAACCCGGACCTGTTCAGACTACGCTGCCCGAGCTGCGGGCAGACCACCGAGCGACAGTCACGACCCGGCGAAAACACGCGCATCTGCTCGCCGTGCAACCGCCTGAAGGGCGTCACGCCCCTGCTAGATCTGCGGAACAACGACACGCCGCTCGACCTCGAGGGCCGCACGGTCGTCGCCGACGGCGGCGTGCAGATGCCGCAGGCGCACGTCGCTGCATCGCTGTTCGATGATGCTGCTGTCGCACTCCGCGACGGTGAGGTGGACAATGCCCTGGAGTACGTCGACGACGGGCTGACTGCCATCCAGTCGGGTATGAGCCCACCGGACGTCGAGGTTGCGCCGGCAGAGGTTCACGCCGACCCGGACGAGTACGACGGCCCGACGTTCCTCTGCTCGGACTGTGAGGAGCTCCGGCCCATCGCGCTGGCGACGTTCCGCCGCATCAACGCCCACGGTGTCTGTCTGCCGTTCTGCCCCGAGTGTGCCGAAAGCGACGGAGGTGACGGCGAGTGAGCCGACCCGAGAACCTGTCACCCCGACAGGCCCGCGACCGCTTCCTAGACGACGTGTCGCACAACCGTACCGAGCGGACCATCGAGTCGTACCGCTACCGGCTCAGGCAGTTCGTGCTCTACTGCGAGGAGAACCAGATAGAGTCGGTCAGGGAGATCGACGGCTGGGTGCTCGACGAGTACAAGCGCACCCTGAGCGACAACGCGCCAGCGACGATCAAGGGCAAGATGATGGCGGTGAAGCAGCTCGTCGACTACCTTGCCCGCATCGAGGCGGTCGACTCGGAGCTGCCTGACAAGGTCGACATCCCCTACCCGTCGAAGGACGACCGGGTGAACAAGCAGAAGCTCGACCCCGAGGAGGCCATCCTGCTCATCGAGAACTACCGCGACGACATGGCCCTGTACGGGACCGTCGAACACGCGCTGCTGGAGATCCTCTGGTTCACGGGGGCACGGATGGGCAGCGTTCAGGCACTCGACCTCGGCGATTTCAACGCCGAGGATGGAGTGCTCTGGTTCCGGCACAGACCGGACTCAGGAACGCGGCTGAAAAACGGGAGCGACGGCGAGCGGCCGGTCGGCATCCCCGACGAGACCGTTTCCGTGTTGCAGGCGTGGATACGCCGCGACCGACCGGACACCCGCGATGACCACGGGCGGAATCCGCTGCTGGCCTGCCGGCAGGGGCGGCCGTCGACGTCGACGGTCCGGAACTGGTGCTACATGGGCACCCAGCCCTGCCTGCGGAAGCTCTGTCCACACGGGCAGGAGCGCAAGGCCTGCGAGTACACGAAGCGGAACTACGCGAGCCAGTGCCCATCGTCACGATCTCCGCACCAGGTGCGGACCGGGTCGGTGACGTGGCAGCTGAACCGCGGCATCGACATCGAGGACGTGGCCGACCGGGTGAACGCGACGCCCGCGGTCATCCGCGAGCACTACGACGTGGCGACCGGCGTCGAGAAGCTGGAGGAACGGCGCGAGAAGTACCAGGACACATTAAGTTTGGAGGATGACAAATGACGGCTTATAAAGGGGGTCGAGTAAATCGGCCATCTGAATGGGGTAACGTATGCGAAACCGGGCGGAGAGCGAGCCCCTCCGTCCCCATACCATCCTTAAAGGACTCGTCGACCTTCAGACACTTCTACCTGCTACGCGTCGACAACGAGCCCATCGACCCCGCTCGAATCCCCCCGGAACGAGACGCTCGCTCACGGCTACAATCGTCTCTGTCAGGCCGCCAACGGACAGGGGGTCGTCCGCACCGCCAAGAAAGCCTGCACGAACGGCCGCAGAACTTCTGCAATGAGGAAGCAGAGGCGCTGGTGCTCCGGCCGCTCGACCGGCGTGGCTACATCACGCTCCAGTCGAACGTCTACGGCGACAGCGCGTGGCGCATCGTCGGCTGGCGGAACGCCGAGGTGGTCAACCGATGACGAGTGAAACCGCTACGTGTGGGAACGGTACGGAACGGAAAAGGATGGATCGGCTGTGAACAGCCAATCCATAGCCACGACACGGTTGGGGGGAGTGGTGGGTGGGAGATTGGTGAGTAATCCGCTCACCGTCGTTCGGGGGGAGTCAAATCTCCCATCTCGAAGATGGGTGGGGAAACGCATCAACCCCTACACTCACCCATTTAATAATTCGTTATGAGGCCAGTGACAGAGCACCCATTCGACCGGATTCCGTAGACACGGAGAACCGATATGTACACACGGGAATAGAACACGGCGAGTCGCTCGCGACACGCTGTCCGCTTCTTCTCGCTCGTCGTCGACGGCTTGCTCGGACTCGACCGGAATCTTCGAGAACACGGGCCGGCCGAACCCTCACAGCCGCGTCCTCGCGGTCGACCTGGAGCAGGTTGCGGACTGCCAACGGGTCGAACGCGCCTCCAAAATTCGTTGCCATAGCTGCACCCCAAACTGGCGACTCCGCTGCCAGAACTCCCCGACGACGGATACCCACCCACACCCACAGTCTGCCCGGTAAACGGCGTCAGATCACAGCAGACTGTAGATCTATGTCCGTCACCGGGTTTGATTCTTCGGCCAACTCGGGAAATACCGGGGCAACACTATTGTCTTCCCTGCTGGAACAATAGAAGAAGATTACTCCATGCTCGGTCCCAGTCTGCGACGAGGTATCGCCATCCTCTGTCTGTTCCTCCTCACCTCGATGGCCACCATCATCATCCTCGTCGACTCTACCTCCGAATTGACCACGGTTCCTGCACTCAGCGGCCTGCTTCACCCCCTTGGAATCTTCCTCTTGGCCCTGTTCTACGTCCTCAAATACGTCCGAGACCCACATGCGTCGGAACTCTTCAGGACAGCCGCACTCGGTGCGCTCGTGTTCGGGTCCTTCTTTCTGCTCAGTAGCATGCTCATCATCTGGGGGCAGCAAACGCAGGGCGTCCAGCTTGCCACACCGGGAATCGTCATCCTCACATCCGCGACAGGTGGCGGACTGATCGGACTGGTAGTCGGCCATCTGTACGGCCGGGGGAACATCCATCGCCGGGAAGAGCAAGCCCAAC
Source organism: Haloarchaeobius litoreus (assembly GCF_024495425.1). Lineage (NCBI taxonomy): Archaea > Methanobacteriati > Methanobacteriota > Halobacteria > Halobacteriales > Halorubellaceae > Haloarchaeobius > Haloarchaeobius litoreus. The sequence continues at coordinate 945,798 of NZ_JANHJR010000001.1, forward strand.
GACAACGGTTAGAAGTGCTGAACCGGGTCCTGCGCCACAACATCCGGAACGAACTCAACATCGCACAGGGCAACTTGGAACTTCTCTCCGACGAGTTCCAAGAAATGGGCCGGGACGAGTTCTCGACCGTGATCGAGGCGCTCGACCGTCTCGAAACGACCGCAGAACTCGCCAGAAACGCACAGGAGAACATCGATGCGGGGAGGATTGGCGAGCGAGATCTCACCAAGGATCTTCAGGAGGCCGTCGCTCAAGTCCGCGAAGCGACCCCAGACGGGCGTGTCACCCTGGACGTCGCCGAATCAGAGCTCAGCATCGTGGCGATCGACGGAGTTACCGAAGCACTCACCGAACTCATCGAGAACGCCTGTAAGCACGGCGGCGGGGACGTAGAAGTGAGCCTCTACCGGACCGCCGACTGCGGCGTGGTCGAAATCACGGACCAGGGTCCGGGCATCCCCGCACATGAACTCGAGGCCATCGAGTCTGGCGAGGAAACGCAACTTACCCACGCCAGCGGCCTCGGTCTCTGGTTCTCGAACTGGATCGTCGAGAAATCTAACGGGGCTCTCGAGTTCGCAACCGACGATGGGACGACGGTGACCCTGTCGTTCAAACTCGCAGCGGAATCCAATCAGAGGCCGTACACTCGGAGGGAAGACGGAACGCCGATGATGGGGTAGAACACCCCCATCGCTACGAGAGCAGTCCTGTACCCCCACGCGCTCGGAGGCCACCGTACTCGTCATCCCACGACGCCAGGATGATTCCGAGCGCTGCTGGCCGGGGAGGACGATACCCGGGACGATCCGCCGGTTCGTCCATCGCTTCGTTCCAGCGGTCGGCTCTCTCACTCCGGAGCGTGATGTCGACTTCGCTCATGGCCTGGAACGGGTGCTTGATGCGCTTCCGCTCACTTCCGCAGTGCGTACTCTGTCTCTCGAAGTCCCGTGAATCCAGCCGCTCGGTCGTCTCGTCGTCGGTGTAGACCCACTCGCTCCCGACCGTGTGGCCCTCGTCGTCGGTGAACCGGCGGAGCCCCAGTGGCTCCCCGTCGACGCGCAGTTCATCCGGCAGGTACGAGAGTCGGTCTTCGTCCCTCGGATGTACCTTCTCGGCGGCCTCTCCTCCGTCCTCGTTCATTCAGAACCGAACCCAGTGGCGATGCGAACGTCAGCTGGGCGTCGTCGTAGCTCCGACGAATGGTGTCCGGGGTCGGGGCCCCGGACTCTAGTCCGTTTCAGACGACCTGTCCACGGATCTCTCCTGCCGGGTTCGCCGCGGTGTGGACGTTCACGTAGGTGTGGTCGCCACGCAGCGCAGTCAGCACGTCGTCGAGTGATTCCCAGCCACAGCCGTTCTCGTCGTCGGGTTCGGTGATAGTTCCCTCGGCCAGCGTGCCGTCGGAGCTCTCCGGCCCGCCCTCGAAGAGGGTCACACCGACCGGCCCGTTCGCGTCGTGTGGGGCGCAGTGGATGTGGGCGGCGACGACGTCCTCGATGTTCTCGACGGTGACCTCGTAGTCGAGCTCGTCGCCGTTCCCGTTCAGCTCGAACGTCGCCTCGCCGGTGGCGTCGGTGTCGACGGGTGGAACCTCGTTGCTGCCACGAAGCGTCGCACCGAACTCCGCCTGGAGCCCCTCGAGCCGTTCGACCTGGACCATCGCGGCGGGTTCGCGCCAGCCGTACACCGCGGGGTCGAGGTCGCCGTCACCCTGGATTCCGGGATGGGGTCTGATGACGTCGTTCTCGGTCAGTTCCGGGTCGCTCTCGGTGGTCCCCTCCGGCTCGCCGCCGACGATGAGCGTCTTCGCGGGTGGGACGAGGTCCTCGAACAGTTCGGTGTTGCGCTCGGTGCCGACGTCGTAGCCGTTGGCGTAGTACGTCCGTGACTCGTTGACTGCCTCGGGGAGTGGGACGGTGTCGAGGCCGGTGATGCCGTCGTTGGTCGCGATGAGCATGCTCGCGAACGTGAGGTACGCCCCGCTGGCGTCGGTCGTGAGGTGGACGGTGTCGTAGTAGGGGAGCCCCGTCTCCCCGGGGTCGTCCTCGGGGACGAGTGGGCTACCGCCGACGGCCGCGTCGCGGATGCTGTTGGTGCTGTCAGCGAGGTCGACGAGCGGGCCGAGGTTGCCGTTCTCGGCGAGCGCTTGCGTCGGTTCGTTGGCCTGGTCACCGACGGCGAACACCTCCACGTCGGGCCGGTGGGCCGCCACGAGTGGCGGTGTGAACGGCTGACCGGGCGTGAGATTGCTCACGGTGACGCGGTAGGTACGGGCCGGCTGGTTCCCGCCGCCCTGGGCCCCCGTGAGCGAGATGCCACCGAGGGCGAGGCCACCGAGCGTCGCCCCGGCGGCGGTCAGCGCCGTTCGCCGGTTCATCGAGAGACCGCTGTCGTCGGTGGTCATCTGTCGGTTCCTCCCGTCCGTTTCGGGTGCTGTCTGGGTGTCATAGTTGGGTCCGCGGAGGGGCCTGGACCGTGCAGGATGCTGGACCGTTCAGGATGGCGGATGGAGCGTATGGCGGGCCAGTGCTTTGTTATAGAGGACGGTCAGCGACATCGGCATGTCATACAGATGTATTGGTTCGGAAAATACCAGATTTCGGGGCCGGTGGCCGGAGGGGCACTGCGTGCGAAGAACCGGTGGACGCTCGTCTGGCCGAGTCAGTAACAGTCCCTTTGCGGACGGTCCGTCACGGACCGCGCGACGGCGACCGTGGTCCCGCGTCAGCCCGACCCCGGCATCGGACAGAGACTCGCCGTGAACACGGCCCGCTCGTCAGTGTCGTTGCGTGCGCCGTGGACGACGCCGCGGTCGTGCTGGACGACGCCCGGAGCTTCGACGAGGGCCTCCTCGTCGCCGCGAATCACGACGACCGTGCCCTCCAGCACGTGGAAGACGTTGGTCGAGTCGCCGTGCTCGTGCGGCGTCAGCTCCGCACCCGGACCGAGCGCGAACGCCTTCACGAGTACGTCGTCGGTCACGACGACCTCCGCGTCGAGGACCTCGCCGTCGTCGGGGTCGAGCTGTGGATAGCTGTCCATGGAGAGTGGGTCGACAGGTGGCTGCAAAACGTTTCTGCCGGTTTCGACCGTCGCGGACGGACCTCTAGCTACTGAACGTCTACAGACATGACGACGCCCGGCTTCGGGATGGCATGGGTCCGACGACACGACGACGGATGCTGGCGCTGGCAGGTCTCACCACGGCGACGGGCCTCGCGGGCTGCCTCGGTGGTGGCGTTCGAGGTGGTCGGGGGATCAAGTTCGACGGTGAGACCGTCCGACTGGTGGGCCTGCCCGACGCTCAGATCCCATCGTACCGGTTCTGGCTCCCCCACGGGACGGGCCCGCGGAGCTACTACCGGGCGGAGCTCGACGCGCTCACCTCCATCCTCCGGCCGGGCGAGGAGGATCCGAACCGGACACGCTGCGTCGAGGAGACGGTGGCTGCCGTCGAGACCATCGTGGACAGTCTCGGACCCGATCCGGAGACGACCATCGACGAGGTCAGAGAGAAGATCAGGCCGACTCGCCGTCCTCGGCGGGCGGGTCGGGGCGGATGGGTGGCAGGCTCGGGTCGCGGTAGGGCGAGCGGCCGAACACCGCGTCCGCGAGGTCCTGCTCCGCGAGCTGGTCGCGGAGCGTGCGGGTGAGCCGGTTCACGGCGGTCACGTCGAGGCCGTGTTCGTCCATCAGCAGACGGAACTGGCCGTCGTCGGTGAGCGATTCGAACTGCTCGGACAGGTCGGCGAGCTCCTCGGGCGAGCGCGCTTTCACCCAGTCGTCGTCGTGGAGGCCGAGGCGTCGTTTCCGTTCCTCGTCTACGACGTGGCGGATGACGACGAGGGCGACGCGCTGGATGGCGCGCTGGCTGCCGAACGCGGTAAGGTCGAGGTCGGCCATGATGCCGAGCGCGCGGTCGCGTTCCCAGGGCGTGAGCGCGAGGTTGTTGCAGAAGGCGTGGGTGATGCGGACCTTCTCCAGTCGGTGCATCCGCTCGCTGTGGCCGGCCATCGCGGGGTGTTGTTCGTCGTGGAGTCGGCGAAGGCTCTCGCTGACGTCCTCGTGGGCGTGTCGTGGCCGCCCGATGAGCGTCGCACTGGGCGTGACGACGTCCCACCGGCGGAAGCGTTCGTCCTTCACCGCGTCGACGCGGCCGAGCGAGCCGTCGCCGGGGCCGGCGTGTACGTCGCGTGGGTCGCGCCGCTCCGGTGGCTCGGGGGACCGAGGGTCGGCCGCCGGAGGGACTGCAGAGTCGGTCATTCGACTCCCCGTTGCTGCTCCAGCGTATAGAAAGGCGGGGCTCCGCGGTTGATATCTCGGCAGCCCCACTTCGCTCACTATGAACCCTTGTGACGAGAATGACTTAAAGGAATCCGCGAGGGTTCCGGGCTGGTCGCGGGTCACGGAGGGCTCGCCCGCTACCGCGAGTACAGCGAGTAGAGGATGCAGCTCAGCCCCGACAGCTGGGTCACGCGCACCAGTACGGTGTGGGCGTCCTGGTACGCGAGCGGGACGATCCCCTCACGGAGGAGGATGCTCCCGCCGAAGGAGATACTGTAGGTCACGGCCGTCAGCAGCAGCAGGCCGATGGAGAGCAGCTGCATCGGGCGGCTGTCGTGTCGGCGGAAGCCCCGGTAGGCCTGGTAGCCGATGAGCAGGCCGATGGCCGTGGACAGCGCTGCCAGTACCACAACCAGCGCCTGCACCGGGTCGCCGATGATGTCGAGCCCGAGCATGGTCAGAGTCTGTGCCACATGTCGGTGAACGTGTCCGCGACGTCCTGTTCGGTTCGCTGTAGTTCCATGTCGAATGTGCCCTCCGTGAGTTCGACCGAGAACCGCTCCAGCGTGGCGAGGTAGACGCTGTAGTGGTTGCCGTCGTCCTGGAGACGGGTCTCCTCGCGCAGCAGGCCACACTCCTGCAGGGACTCGGCCCGTCGGTACACCGTCGGAAGCGAGGCGTCGCACTCCTCGCTCAGCTCCTTGGCCGACTTCGGCCCCTCGCTGGTGGCTTCGAGGATCGCGCGGGCGTACTCGTCGTCGAGCAGCGCGACGACGTCCGAGAGCGCCGGGTCCTCGGTCACTGGCACCGGCTTCGCGTCCTCCGACGTAAAAACTGTCCGTCGTGTTCCGGGTCGGAAAACGCGGTCGGTCCCCGGGGTCCAGTCCCACGAATCGGGGCGTTTATCGGGGGCGGGTGCGGGGCTCTGAGTATGACGCTCGCGGCACGGACACGAGAGGCAGCGGCGGCGCACCCGTTCCTCGTCGACGCACTCCGCGCCGGCGTCGTCAACTACGCCGCGGCGGCGCGGTTCGTCGACGTCGAGGGCGAGACGGAGGCCGTCGCGACCGCACTCCGTCGGTACGCCGAGGCACTCCCCGACTACGCACCGTCGTCCCCGTCGGTCAGGGTGACGATGCAGCGCGGCCTCGGCCGGGTGGCCGACGACGGGGTCACGGCGGACGGCTCGCAGAACGAGCTACTCCTCCGCGTGAACGGCGTGGGCTACGGCCCGGCCGGGGACGGCGACCGGACGGCGGTGCTCGCGACCGGCGCTGTCGACGCGGCGTTCGCCGCGGCCGCGCTCGACCGTCTCGCGCTCGCGGACGTGTCCGTCCACGCGATGGGCTTCGACGGGGACGCGCTGGTCGCACTCGTCGGCCGGCGCGCCGGCGCGGACGCCATCCGGGCGGTCGAGGCGGCCGCCGGCTCGGTGCCCGACCGCCCGGCCGCCGATGCGTGAGGCCGGGGCGAGACGGCTCCGACGGTCGAGCGCGGCCGGACGGGCGACGACGAACCAGAATCCTCAAACGAATCGCGCGAGTTCGCACGGTAGACATGAACGAACCCGTCCGGAAGGGTGACGCGGCGGATATCGGACAGATCGCACTCGTCGGTCTGTTCGTGACGGCGCTGGCGACGGCACAGGTCACCGCGAGCAAGCTGCTCGCATTCGGTATCCCCATCTCGCTCCCGCACACCGGCGAGGCGCTGATCCTGCCGGGTGCGGCGCTGGCCTACGCGCTGACGTTCTTCGCGAGCGACTGCTACTCGGAGCTGTACGGGCGTCGCGCGGCGACCGCGATGGTCAACGTCGGTTTCGCGATGAACTTCGTCGTGCTCGTGCTCGTCTGGAGCACCATCGCTTCGCCCGTGGCCGGCAACAGCGCGGTCGCCGCCGACACGTTCGAGACGGTGCTCGGCGCGAGCACCAACATCGTCGTCGGCTCCTTGCTCGCGTACGTCGTGAGCCAGAACTGGGACGTCTACGTCTTCCACCGACTCCGTGAGGCGACGGACGGCGAGTCGTTGTGGCTCCGGAACATCCTCTCGACCGCCACGAGCCAGGCCATCGACACGGTCATCTTCGTCTCTGTCGCGTTCTACGTGGCTCCCAGAGCGTTCGGCGTGGGCGGCGATCTGCCGGTCTCGGTCATCTTCGCGCTCATCGTGGGACAGTACGTGTTCAAACTGCTCGTCGCCGTGGTCGACACCCCGTTCGTGTACGCGGTCGTGTCGCTCGTCGAGCAGTACGAGGCTGAACGGTCGGAGTAGACCGAGGCTACCTCGAGTTCGCCGTCGCTACCTGTCGTCGAAGACTGGACGCCGGCGATGGAACTCACTCGGGGGGTGGTAGTTCCAGGAAGGGGGGGTTGGGGGGAGTATGGGGGTGGCGACAGCACGTCGCTGCAATTCGCCAAGCTACCCTTGGATTGCAAGGTAGGTAACGTTTGACTCTAATCTGTAAGTGCCATTCGCATCCGACATCTAATCTATTAGAGTCGGGTCCGTCCGACACCACCGTCGACGATGACCGCATCAGGGGATGACAGGCAGCCGCTGTGGCCTTCCTGAAGGGTTAAGAGGATGCACCGAGCAGGGCCGAGCATGGACATCGAATCGTTCTTCGAGGAGATGCCGTTCGCCGACCTCCTGGGTGTCGAAGTGACGGAAGCTGCCGACGGACACGCCGAGGGGCGACTGGAGATGCGCGAGGAACTGTCCTGGAACGCGGACCAGCTGATGGCCCACGGCGGCGTGACGTTCACCCTCGCGGACACCGTGGGTGGAGCGGCGCTCGTCTCGCAGGTCGACCAGCCGGTCCCGACCATCGACATGCGTATCGACTACCTCGACGCCGGGACGGGTGACCTGTACGCGGAGGCCGACGTGGTCCGCTGTGGTGGTGACGTGGGCACCGTCGACGTCGACGTGTTCGCCGCGGAGGACGACACGCTGATCGCGGACGCCCGCGGCGTCTACAAGACGGGATAACCGAACGACGCTCGGCGGCCACGAGTCGCCAGTCCCGGTCCACTTCACTCCCGTCCCCCGACTGTCGGGGCGGCGGGAGATTGCCCGTCAGAGTAAAGCGTGTCCGAACCTGTTCTTCCACAGACCTGCCGCCATGGACTGGCAACCTACCGTCTACCTCGTCCCGTTCGTCTTCTCGATGCTCCTGTCGTTCGGGCTGTTCCTCTACGTCGTCGTCGGCCGGACGCACCTGCTCGACCGGCCGGTCGTCCGTATGTTCGTCGCCCTCACGTTCAGCATCGCTGTCTGGGCCGTCGGCGACGTGTTCCAGCTCCTCACGACCGACCTCGTCGCCAAGCGTGCCTGGCTGGCGGTCCAGTTCATCGGTGCGAGCGCCTCGACGCTGGGCCTGCTCGGGTTCGCGCTCGCGTACACGGACAACGACGAGTGGCTGACGCCGCGGGTGTTCGGTCTGCTGGCCGTCGAGATGGTCGTCGCACTCGGCCTCCTCGCGACGAGCCCGGGGTACCACCAGCTCTACGTAACCGCCGTGGACACGGCAGTGGACCCCGACACCGGGCTGGTGATGCTCGAACGGAGCCTCGGCCCGGCCGCGACGTTCCACGTCGTCTACTCGTACGCGCTCATCCTCGCCGCCCTCGCCCTGCTCCTGCGGGCCGCGGTTCGCTCCGAACAGTTCTTTCGCTCGCAGTCACTGGCCGTCATCGCCGCAATCGTCGTCCCGTTCGTCGTCAACGTGGGCTGGTTCGTCAGCCTCGGTTCGGGAGCGATCCTCGATTTCACCGTCCTCGGGTTCTCGTTCTCGGCCGTCGCGCTCTGGTACGCCATCTCGCGGTACTCGCTGCTCGCAGTCTCCCCCGTTGCACGCAAGACGGTCGTCGAGAACATGCAGGATGCGGTGGTCGTCGTCGACAGCGATGGCCGTATCGTCGACGCGAACCCGGCCGTCGAAGGACTCGGGATGGTGCGACCGACCGCACTGATCGGCGAGACCGCGGTCGAGGTGCTCCCGTCGTTCGCGCCGGTCCTCACGGGCGACGAGCCGGCCGACGAGCTGTCGGTCGAGACAGACGACGGGACGCGGCACTTCGCGGTCACCAAGCAGCCTCTCGAGTCGGCGTCGGCGGGGACTACGCTCCTCATCCTCAGGGACGTGACCGAACAACGTCGCATCGAGCAGCGCTACCAGCGGCTCATCGAGAACTCCTCGGACATGATAACCGTCCTCGGCGCGGACGGCCGCATCAAGTACGACAGTCCGGCTATCGAGGGACTGCTGGGCTACGACCAGGACGAGTGGGTCGGTCGCCGGGGGCGGGAGCGGCTCCACCCCGACGACCAGGACCGGTTGGTCGCGGAGTTCCAGCAGGCGCTCGACGAACGCGCCCACACCTCGCGCCACGAGTACCGGATCCGCCACGCCGACGGCTCCTGGCGGGTGTTCGAGTCGTTCGCGTCGAACCTGCTCCACGACCCCGTGGTCGAGGGCATCGTCCTCAACTCCCGAGACGTGACCGACCGAAAACGTCGCGAACGGGAACTGGAGCGGACGAACGAGCGGCTCGACGAGTTCGCGAGCGTGGTGAGCCACGACCTCCGGAACCCGCTGACCGTGGGCAACGGCTACCTGCAGGCCGCGAAGGAGGGCGATATGGCGGCACTGGAGGTCGTCGAGGAGACCCACGAGCGCATGGAGCGCATCGTCGACGACGCGCTCGAACTCGCGCGGCAGGGGGACACCGTCGAGCAGACCGACGCGGTCGAGCTGACCACCGTGGCGCGGCGTGCCTGGGCGACCGTCGAGACGGGCGACGCCGTGCTCCAGTTCGACGGTGAGGGCACCGTGTCGGCCGACCGGGACAGGCTCCGTCGGCTCTTCGAGAACCTGTTCCGGAACTGTGTCGAGCACGGGACGACCGACGAGGGCGCAGTGACCGTCACCGTCGGGTTCGAGCACGAAGAGGACGCGGACGATGCGACGGTCGCCCGTTTCTACGTCGCGGACGACGGGCTGGGGATTCCAGCCGACCAGCGAGAGCGGGTGTTCGAGTCCGGCGTCACGACCAACGACGAGGGGACCGGGTTCGGGCTCGCCATCGTCGAGAGCATCGCCCGGGCCCACGGCTGGTCGGTGACCGCCGAGGAGAGCGAGACGGGCGGTGCGCGGTTCACCGTCGAGCTGAGCGGGTCGACCGCTGGATGAGCCACCCGGCGGGTCGGTTACTCGAACACCTGCGCCATGAGCGCGGCCTGTCCGCGCCGGAGCCGTTCGAGGAACGCCGACTTCCCGATGCCCAGCTCCGCGGCGACATCGCCGGCGTCGGCGCGCCGCGGTACCTCGAAGTAGCCCATCTCGTTGGCGAGCCGTAGCGCCTCCTCCTGGGCCGGGGTGAACCCCCACCGGCGCGCGACGGCCTCGTCGTCCTCGCTCCCGAGCGGGTAGATGCGTTCGAGGGTGACGCCGACCGCCTCGCCCGCGGCCTCCAGGACGCCCTCGAGCACGTCGTACCCGACGACCGCGCCGGTGTAGGTCTCGATGCCGTCGTCGTAGCGGAGCGCCTCAGCCATGAACCCGGCGTCCGTCAGCTGGTGGACGACGCAGGGGTGCTTCGACAGACAGCGGTAGTTCACCCGGTCGTCCGTCGTCGAGGCGTGGAGGTACCGGATGCGTTCGTCGGCGTCGAGGACCGACGCGATGGCGGGGTCGCCGCTGAACTGGAGGAGCGCGTTCCCGTCGGCACGCCGCTGCGGGGGCTTCGCCTCCACGGCGGTGTCCGTCTCGCGTGTCGCTGTCGCGAGCGGGCAGTCGTCACCGGTCACGGCGAACTCGACGACGAGACACTCCTCGATCATGGGAATCCGTTCGCTGGGGCCACGTATGGGGCTGTCGGCGAACCGAACGTCTTGCCGAAATAGTATATAAACCCCACACATGAACGGGTTAAGCTGTTAGTCGTTGGGTCCCGAAATATGGGACGAACTATCATGGATATCGAGGAGGTCAAACAGCGGGCCGGACCGCGGGAGTTCAGTCCGAAGGACGACATGCCGGAGGAGTACCGGAAGGCGGCGACGCGGATGATCCAGTTCCACGCGAACTCGGAGATCATGGGCGCGTACCTGGAGAAGCCGTTCATCCGCCAGGCGCCGAGCCTCGACCGCAAGCTCGCGTTCAGCGCGAAGGTGCAGGACGAGATCGGGCACGGGCAGCTGCTCTACCGGGCCGCCGAGAGCCTGGGCATCAAGACCCGTGACGAGATGCTCGACGAGCTCGCCGAGGGCGAGGGGAAGTTCCTGAACTGCTTCCACTACCCGATGGACAGCTACGTCGAGACGCCGATGATCGCGTTCTTCGTCGACGGCGCGGCGATGCGTCGACAGGCCACACTCAAGTCCACCTCGTGGGAGCCGTACGCCCACGCGATGGACAAGGTCTGCTTCGAGGAGGGCTTCCACGTCAAGCACGGCGAGGCCATCCTCTACGAACTGATGACCGGCTCGAAGAAGGAACAGGAGATGACCCAGGAGGCGTTCGAGGAGTGGTGGCCGCGCATCATCCAGTTCTTCGGCCCCACCAACGACAAGTCGACCCACCACGGCTTCGCCAGCGAGGTCGGCCTGAAGCAGATGGGCAACGACGAGCTCCGGACCGCGTTCCTCAACGCCTACATCCCGAAGGCCGAGAAGTACGGCCTCGAGATCCCCGACGAGCCGCGCATCTCGAAGAACGACGACGGCACCTACGAGGTCGTCGAGGAGGACCTCGACTGGGACGAGTTCTTCACCATCGCGAAGAACGACTACGAGCCCGGCGTCGGCCAGATCGAGGGCCGGAAGGCGTCCCAGGACGCCGTCGAATGGGTCCGCGAATCGCTCGACAACCACGAGAACCGGCTCTACGGTTCCAGCCAGCCGCAGGCGGCAGACTGAGACCATGATCTGGGAAGTATTCCGACAGGAGAAGTCGGGCGACTACCACAAGCACTGTGGGAACGTCCACGCACCGGACCGGGAGATGGCGCTGCTGTTCGCCGAGATCCAGCACGGGCGACGCAAGCCGACGAACAGCCTCTGGGTCACCCCGCAGAAGGAGATCGGCGAGGTCGACACCGAGGACGCCGCGTTCGGGGGCACGACGGACAAGTCCTACCGGTGGGCCATGACCTACAACTTCGAGGCCGCGGCCTCGGAGGTCGAGGAGTCCGAGAGCGAGCAGGTCACCGCAGACCGCGAGCGCAAGGCCCAGATCGAGAAGGCGGGTGGTAACTGATGGCGGCCGTCGAGGAGCTCTCCGAGCCCGGGTCGCTGTCCGAGGAGGAGCGCGAGGCCGTCCGTCACCAGCTGTTCCGGCTGGCCGACGACGAGTTCGTGCTCGCCGAGCGCTACACCGAGTGGCAGGTCAAGGCTCCCACGCTGGAGTCCGACCTCGCGTTCTCGAACATCGCACAGGACGAGCTGGGCCACGCCCGGCTCTGGTACGACCTGCTGCAGGACTGGGGTGCCGAGGAGTCCGAGCTCATCTGGGAGCGCGACCCGTCGGAGTGGCGCCACTCCACGCTGGTCGAGCTCCCGTTCGAGGAGGGCGACTGGTCGGACCCCGTCCTCCGGTCGTACCTCTACGACGTGGCCGAGGACATCCAGCTCCGCGCGCTGCAGGACTCGACGTACCCGCGCATCCGCGACCGCGTCGGCAAGATCCTCGGCGAGGAGGACTACCACCGCGAGCACGCGGCGAGCTGGCTCGAACGGCTCTGCGAGGAGGACGAGAGCCGTGCCCGCGTGCAGGACGCCCTCGACCGGCTGTTCCCGCACGCGCTGACGCTGTTCGCGCCCACCGACGAGGCGGTCGAGGACCGCATCGACGAGCTCGGCATCCGCAGCGAGCCCCTCGTGACCATGCGCGAGGAGTGGCTCGACGAGGTCGTCCCGTTCCTCGAGTCGCTTGGCCTCAGCGTCGATGACGCCGAGCTTCCAGAGCAGTACGACGTCCACCACAGCCAGCTCGAGCTCCCCGAGCACACGGGGCGAGACCAGTCCCACACCGACGACTGGTTCGACCTGTACGACGAGTTCACGCGCTCGTACCGGGAGCTCGGGCGCACCAGCGCCGCGCGCATCATGAAGGACCCCGACGATGAGTAACGCCTACGACACGGACATCCCGGACTCTGTCGACCCCGTCGACGACGACTGTGTGGAGCCGGCCGGGGAGGCCTGTGTCTACACCGAGTACGTCGAGGGCGAGGCGTACGACGACGTGCCCGCGACCGGCGAGGGCGCAGAGGGCGTCGAGCGCGACGTCTGGGACACCCTCTACGGGATCGAGGACCCGGAGATGCCCGTCTCCATCGTCGACCTCGGGCTCATCTACGGCGTCAGCGTCGACGCCGACGACGGCGAGACCGTCGCCACGGTCGACATGACGCTGACGTACTCGGGCTGTCCCGCACGGGACATGCTCCAGGACCAGATGCGCGAGGCCGTCGAGGCCGTCGACGGCGTCGACCGCGCCGACCTGCGGCTGGTCTGGTCGCCCGAGTGGAACCTCGAACTGGTGACCGAGCAGGGCAAACAGGACCTCCGCGAGTTCGGACTGAGCATATGAGACGCGCAGACCCCTCCGTCACGACCAGCGGCGACCTGGAGGGAGCCGAGTGTCCGTACTGCGGCTCCGAGAACACCGTGCGCGACCACCCGAAGGGACCGTCGCTCTGCCGGTCGATGCACTACTGCAACGACTGCGAGCAGCCCTTCGAAAGGTTCGAATAGCCGTCCGTCTCCTCGTTTTCCGCCCACGAGCGACCGCGTCGACCGCCGGAGCTTTGGTCGTCCATGCTGACCCGGCAGGTATGGACGCGCAGCCGCTCGCGGAGCTCGCTGCCCCCGCCGCCGTGTTCGAGCGGATGCTCTCGCTCGCGGCGGTCGAGCCCCCGGGCAGCGACGAGCCGTACTACGACGAGATGCTGCTGCAGATCGACGAGTCGTCGCTCCGGACGCCTGCCGGGAGTGTGGACGCACCGCTGTCCGCGTACTGCACGGCCGAGGCGGACCTGCTCGACGCGGTCGACGGCGTCGAAGGGGGCCCGGTCACGGCGGTGTTCGACATCGTCGAGCTCCGCGACTGGATGGCCTGGGTGGACGACGGGGGCGAGGGCGTCTCGGTCCGGGTGGACGGCGACCCCGAAACCAGCGAAGCGTCGGCGCTCGTCGTCCGGAGCGGTGCGGCGACCGCCCGCGTGGACTGTGTCCGTGACTCGGGGCTGCTCGCGGACGTCCCGCGCGAGCTGCCTGGTCGGTTCACGGCAGACGAGCGGTTCCGCCTCGCCGACGGGACGCCCGCCCCGACGGTCGTCGAGACGGACGCCGACCAGCTCCGTCGGATCGCCAGCGGCGTCCGCACGGCGGGGACGGCGACGTTCCCGTTCGTCGTCGCGGACGGGGCGCTCCGGTTCGAGCTCGAAGAGGGTGGTCGGGCCAGGGCGAGTGCCGAGCTGGCGGGCGAGGTCAGCGGGCCGGATGTACACAACGAGTACGGCGGGGCGCTCGGGCGTGTCGCCGACGTGCTCACCGGTCCCGTGACGCTCCAGACCGGGCCGGACGCACCGCTGGCCGTCGTCAGCCGCCACTCCGGGTTCACGCTGCGCTACGTGCTGTCGCGGGTAGAATCGTGAGGCAGGTCAGTTCGGTCCCGCTACATCGAGTGTGTAGTCGGACCGGATCCACGCGTCCTCGTTCTCCGAGTCGAAGATCTCGACTCGGCCGTCGTCGGATTCGCGTGCTCTGAATCTCGTGTCGATAGCTGGGGGGCCGTCGGAACTCGTGTTGTTCGCGCTACTCATTGTCTGTGTCGGGCGTTGGCACCCGAATCGAGTATCAGAAGGAGATGGGTCTGCAGACATAAGCTTTCCGCCGTGACTGATTGGGAACATCGAACTATTTAATCACGTACCAGGGCCGCGCCGAGTCGGTGGCCTTTACTCGTCTGGCCGGCGAAGACGTGGCCATGACAGGAGACGGGTGGTTCGTCGGCACACAGCGCGACGACACCGCCACGGGGGCCGAACACGTCCGGGAGGGGCGTGCGGACGCGCCGGCCGACTGGCCCGCACGGGCGGTCGAAGCCGGCTTCGCACCCGACGAGGAGGCGTACTACGCGGCGCTACACGAGGCCTGCATCGCGGCGACGCGGGGCGAGGCGACCGAGGCCGAACGCGCGGGCGACCAGCAGCTCGTCCACGCCGTCCGGGCGATGGACGACTGCACGCGGACGGCCAACGAGCTGGCCGAGCGCCTGAGCGAGTGGGCCGGCGCGCTCTTCGACGAGGAGGGCGGCGGCATCGCGTTCGCCCGCGAGGTCGCCGACCGGGAGCCGACGACGCCCGACGAGGAGCGTGCAGTCTCGCTGGCCGACCGCGTGGTCGGCCTCGTCGACGAGGCAGACGAGCTGGAGGCCTACGTCGAGAGCCGCGCACCGACGGTCGCGCCGAACCTCGCCGCGATGGCCGGGCCGGTGCTCGCAGCGCGGCTCATCGCGCTCGCGGGCGGACTGGAGCCGCTGGCGAAGAAGCCCAGCGGGACCGTGCAGGTGCTCGGCGCGGAGGACGCGCTGTTCGCACACCTCCGCGGACACGCCAGTTCGCCGAAGCACGGCGTCATCTACACCCACGAGTACGTCCGCGGGACCCGGCCCGAGGACCGCGGCTCGGCGTCCCGTGCGCTCGCCGGGAAGCTGACCATCGCGGCCCGTGTGGACCACTACTCCGGCGAGCGCAAGCCCGAACTCGACGAGGAACTGGACGAGCGCATGGCGACCATCCGTGCGCGAGCCGAGGACGACGCATCGGCGGCGGAGGACGACACATGAGCGACGACAGCCACCTTCCCGACGGTGTCGAGCCCCGGACGTTCGACGGCGACCAGCGGCTCGCCACCCGCGGGGAACCGGTGTACGGCGAGCCCGTGCAGGACGGCTGGCGGGCGTGGGACCCGGGTCGCTCGAAGCTGGGGGCGATGCTCGGCCGCGGCATCGAGACCGGGTTCGAGGGCGGCGACACCGTGCTCTACCTCGGCGCGGCGAGCGGGACGACGGTGAGCCACGTCGCTGACTTCGCTGGCCCGACGTACGCCGTCGAGTTCGCGCCCCGTCCGACACGGGACCTCGTCCGGGTCGCCGAGGACCGCGCGAACCTGTTCCCGTTGCTGAAGGACGCACGCAGGCCGGAGACGTACGCCCACGTCGTCGAGTCGGAGGTCGACGTGCTGTTCCAGGACGTGGCGACCCGCGGACAGGGCGACGTGGCGTGTCGGAACCGGCAGTTCCTCGCGGACGACGGCTGGCTCGTCGCGACCATCAAGGCCCGCAGCGAGGACGTGACCGGGCCGACCGAGGTGACGTTCGGGCACGTCGTCGAGACCATCGAGGCGGAGTACGAGGTCGTCACCACGGAGCGGATGGACCCGCTCCACGAGGACCACCTGGCGGTCGTCGCGCGTCCGCGGTGAAGATACCCGACTCCGCACGCCTTTTTAGGCACCCACTCGAAGGAGCGTCCGATGGAGCGAGGGTCACCCGAGGCGTTCGCCGAGCAGGGAACGCTCGGGGTCGAGGAGGAGTTCTTCGTCGTCGACGAGGCCGGCCACCCGGTCTCGGGCAGTGACGAGCTGGTCTACGAGGGCGAGCCCCCAGAGCTGCTGGCCGACCGACTGGACCACGAGCTGTTCAAGACCGTCATCGAGACGCAGACGCCGAAGTCCGAGGGACTGGCGGAGGCCACGGAGAACGTCCACGCCGTGCGAGAGGCGCTGGTCGAGTACGCCACCGAGTACGACTTCCGGGTCGCGGCGGCGGGGCTGCACCCGGCCGCACGGTGGCGCGAGCTCGAACACGCCGAGAAGGAGCGCTACCGCGCCCAGCTCGAGCGCATCCAGTACCCACAGCACCGGAACACCACCGCCGGGCTGCACGTCCACGTCGGCGTGGACGACCCCGACAAGGCGGTCTGGGTGGCGAACCGGATGCGCTGGCACCTTCCGGTGATGCTCGCGCTCTCGGCGAACTCGCCGTTCTGGAACGGCTACGACACCGGCCTCGCCTCGGCGCGGGCGAAGATATTCGAGGGGCTCCCCAACACGGGGATGCCGACCGCCTTCGCGGACTACGACGAGTTCGAGCGCTTCGAGAACCGGATGATAGACAGCGGCTCGATAAACGACCGAGGCGAGCTCTGGCACGACGTGCGGCCGCACTCCGGCCATGGCACCGTCGAGGTGCGAGCGCCGGACGCACAGGCCGACCCGGCAGTCGTCCTCGCGTTCGTCGAGTACACGAAGGCGCTCGTGACCGACCTCTCCGAGCGGTACGAGGACCTGGCGGACCCCGCCGGCACCGACGGCTGCATGCGCCGCGAGGTGCTCGACGAGAACAAGTGGCGGGCGCTCCGGTACGGCCACGACGCCTCGTTCGTCGAGCGCGAGGGCTCGCGCACGGTCGGCCTCGGCGAGGTCGTCGACAGGGAGTGCGACCGGCTCGGCGTCACCGGAATCCGCGACGTGTACGAGGCCGACAGCGGGGCGACACGGCAGCGGCGCATCCTCGAGTCCGATGGCCTCGACGCCCTCTGTCGGGACCTCCTGCTGTGAGCAATGGGTTTTTACCACTCCGAGGCTTGTGTCCTCCTGTAGAGGACATGTCTTCTGACGATACAGACCACGACGAGCACGTGACCGACGACGACTTCGACGAACTCGACGACCGGTCGAGGCGAGACAGAGCCGTCGAAGGGTTCGACCAGGGCCTCGTCGACCTCCTCTCGTGGGTACTCGACACCGAGACCCGCGCGAAGATCTACGTCTTCCTGCAGAAGCGCCCCGGCAGCACGAGCGAGGAGATCGCCCAGGGCACGGGCCTGTACCCCTCCACCGTCCGGGAGGCCCTCGCGGAGCTCCACGACGAGGAGAAGGTCGAACGCGAGAAGCGCGAGAGCGCCGGCGCGGGCAACAACCCGTACGAGTACACGGCCATCGCGCCGAGCGAGCTCGTCGGCGGTGTCGTCGGACAGGTCCAGGAGGAGCTGAACACCGTCTTCAACCTCGACAAGGTGCTCGAAGGTGAGCGACGGACCGAGGACAGCACCGCCGAGCCGGTCACCATCACCGTCGAGGAGGTTTCCGACGCCGACGAGGACGACGCCGACGAGGACGACGAGGGTTCCGCGGCGGACGACGGCCAGCCCACCTCGGAGTAGCTCTCGGCGGGCGGTAACCCGCGGTTTCGACTCTTTTATTGCACGGGCCGGCTTTGGCCCGTGCATGAAGGTCGCGCTGGGCGGGACGTTCGACCCGGTGCACGACGGCCACCGTGCACTGTTCGAGCGAGCGTTCGAACTCGGTGACGTGACAGTCGGGCTCACGAGCGACGAGCTCGCCCCGAAGACGCGCAACGTCGACCGGTACGTCAGACCCTACGACGAACGAAAGGCGGCTCTGGAACGCGAGCTCGACCGCCTCGCCGGGGAGCACGACCGCAGCTACGAGGTCCGCGAGCTGACCGAACCGACGGGCATCGCCACCGAACCACAGTTCGACTACCTCGTCGTCTCCCCCGAGACGCGCGACGGCGGCGAGATGGTCAACGAGGTCCGACGCGAGCGCGGCCACGACCCCCTCACCGTCGAGGTCGTCGACCACGTCTACGCCGAGGACGGCGAGGTCATCTCCAGCACCCGCATCGTCCAGGGCGAGATCGACGAGCACGGGAACCTCACGCCAGGCCGCGACGGCCGGGACGCGACACGCTAGTTACCAGGTCGGCGGCTGGAGTCCGGCCGATTCGAGCACGTCCTTCCACCGTTGCTGGATGGACAGGCGCGATACATCCGCAGCCTCGGCCACCTCGGTCTGACTCCGGCCGTCGCTCGCCACCAGCGCGCCGGCGTAGAGGCTCGCAGCCATCGCCGGCCCCTTCGACCGGTCCGACTCCGGGACCGACGACAGGAACATGTCCACCGCGTACGAGCGTGCGTCGGCGCTCAGGTCGAGCCGGTCGGCGGCGGCCTCCATCTCGGCCAGCCACTCCTCGTTCTCGACCTGGTCCCGTGCGCTGTACATGCCCGGTCGTAGCGCGTTCTCGTACATAAATGGCCTGCCGTCGGAACCCGACAGGTTCATACAGCCCTCGGGTGAAATTCGGGCCGAGCGCGGGTAGCCAAGCCAGGAAACGGCGCAGCGCTTAGGACGCTGTCCCGAAGGGGTCCGCCGGTTCAAATCCGGTCCCGCGCACTGAGCGAGGGAGCGCAGCGACCGAGCGAGGGAGCAGGACCGGATTCTGAACCAGGGAGCGAACGAAGTGAGCGACCGTGGTTCAAATCCGGTCCCGCGCATGCCGTCTCGAACGCCAGTGAGAGACGTGTATGCGCCCCGAACGGATTTGAGGTGGACCAAGGTTCTGCGCCGGGAGCGCAGGTTCTCTGGCGTGGTTCGACTCCGGTCCGGCACGGACCGGAAAAACGGCGCGAGAGCTCTCACCGAGTCCGGATTATGTGAGAACAGATTTCCCATACATACCTTAATATTCAAAAACAAATCGGCATAAAATGCGCGATTGGCCAACAGGCATTAATACCCGAACGGCCATGTCCCGCGTATGAGAGGGCAACGGGGGGTTTCGTCGGTGGTGGCGACGGTACTCCTCATCGCAGTGGTGCTGGTGGTCGCGGTGGCGGCGGCGAACTTCGCGCTGAGCTTCGCGGACAGCACGCAGGAGCCAGCACCGCAGGTCCACGCGTCGATGGACCCGATCGAATCGAGCGACGGCTACCTGAACATCACCAAGAACGGCGGTGACGACGTGCGGGTGTCGGAGCTGGAGATTCAGATCCGGAACGCGAGCGGTGGCGGGACGGTTCGGCTTGTGGACCTGCCAGCGTCGGGTGGGCTCGTGGGTTCGAACTTCGAGGGCGACGGGAGCATGGTTGATAACGGGAGCGGTGTTATCGTGAACAGCCCCGCGAACGTCGAGTGGACCGCCGGCGACGAGATCGGCGTCAGGCTGTCGGACGCCAAGTCGGGCGACCGCATCGTCGTGCGAATCATCCACCCCGAGACGGACAGTATCGTCTGGGAGGATACCGTGACGGTGTCGTAGCTGACACATCGACCGAGTCGACCCCGCAAACCTTTTTCATACCGGCTTTGTTGTCTTTCCCAATGGCGAACATGGCAGCGTTGTTCGGCGAGATACTGTCGGACGTCGATACGGTGGTGCTCTTCTCACCGAGCGGGTCCTACTACGAGCGGTTCGCGGAGGAGGAGGACCTCGACGTACTCGTGGTCGGGACCGAGAACGCGGTCGGGGCCGACGCGTTCGTCGAGCTCCCGCTGGAGTTCGAGAACATCGCCCAGCGGGTGCACTTCGGGCTGGAGGGCGCGATGGAGGCGGGCTACATCGACGACGGCGACGTGTTGCTCTGTGCGACGAACGTGTTCGAGGGGAGCATCGACACGGTATCGCGGGTGCGCGCCGAAGCCTCGGACACCTCGGGCGTGTACGACCTGTTCTCCAGTTCGCGTGCCGACCCGGCCGTCATCAAGGACGTGCTAGAACTGGCCGTCGAGCTCGGCAAGAAGGGACAGAAGGGCAAGCCCGTCGGCGCGCTGTTCGTCGTCGGCGACGCCGGGAAGGTGATGAACAAGTCGCGGCCGCTGTCGTACAACCCGTTCGAGAAGTCCCACGTCCACGTCGGCGACCCCATCGTGAACGTGATGCTGAAGGAGTTCTCGCGGCTGGACGGCGCGTTCGTCATCTCCGACTCGGGCAAGATCGTCTCGGCGTACCGGTATCTGGAGCCGTCGGCCGAGGGCGTGGACATCCCGAAGGGCCTCGGCGCGCGCCACATGGCTGCCGGTGCCATCACCCGGGACACGAACGCGACGGCCATCGTGCTCTCCGAGAGCGACGGGCTGGTGCGGGCGTTCAAGAACGGCGAACTGTTGCTGGAGATCGACCCGGAGGACTACTGAGGATGACTCTGCTCGGTGGGCTGTGGTGGCTCTCACAGCAGACGAACGCGACGGCCGACGGGGCCACGCCAGGCGTCCCGACGTGGGAGGCGCTCATCAACGAACCGCTCGTTCGCGCCGCAGTCGTGCTGTTTCTCGGCATCGTCCTCGGTATCGTCGTCGGCAAGCTGAACCGTCGCCTGCTGAAGGCCGCGGGCGTCCCGGAGATGGTCGAGGGCACGCCGTTCGAGAGCAGCGCGCGGAGCCTCGGCAGTTCGACGGTCGACATCGTCGCCCGGCTGAGCGCGTGGTTCACCTACGGTATCGCGGCGCTGGCGGCGGTCCACGTGGCGAACATCGTTCGGACCGACCAGTTCTGGCTGGGCGTCGTCCGCTTCATCCCGGACGTGTTCGTCGCCGCGCTCGTGCTCATCGTCGGCTTCGTCGTCGCTGACAAGGCCGAACTCGTCGTCTCAGAGCGCCTCCGTGGCGTCAAACTGCCCGAGGTGAACCTGCTCCCACGGGTCGTGAAGTACAGCGTCATCTTCGTCGCGTTCCTCGTCGCGCTCGCCCAGCTCGGCGTGCACATGCTCGCGCTGCTCGTGCTGTTCGCGGGCTACCTGTTCGCGCTCATCTTCCTCGGCGGGCTGGCGTTCCGCGACCTGCTCCGGTCGAGTGCGGCCGGCGTCTACCTGCTGCTCGACCAGCCGTACGGCATCGGCGACCAGATCGAGATCGACGGCCACGAGGGCGTCGTCCAGGAGGTCGACCTGTTCGTCACGCAGATCGAGTCCGACGGCCGGGAGTACATCGTCCCGAACCACCGCGTGTTCAAGACCGGCGTCGTCCGGGTGCGGGAGTAGTCGTCGATTCTCGCGGGCTCTCCGGTCGCCAGTCAGTCGTCCGCCAGCTCCTCGCTCGACATCGGTCGGGCGGGCACGCCGGCGACGGTCTCGCCGGGCGGCACGTCCTCGGTGACCAGCGAGTTCGCGGCCACCTGCGCCCCCTCGCCGATCTCGACCCCGGGGAGCACGATGGCACCCGCGCCGATCATCGCCCGGTCGCCGAGCACCACGTCGCCGACCCGGTACTCCGCCTGCAGGAACTCGTGACAGAGCAGGGTCGCGTCGTAGCCCACGATGACGTGGTCGCCGAGCGTGATGTGCTCCGGCCAGAACACGTCCGGTGTCGCCTCCAGCCCCCAGGAGACGCCCTCACCGACCGTGATGCCGAGCCGACGCATGAGCCAGTTCTTCAGCCGCAGGCTCGGCGAGACGCGGATCAGCCAGATGAGGACGTAGTTGAACGCGACGCGCGGCGGCGACTTCGCGTCCGGCCAGTGCTGGAGGGAGTTGCGCGGACCGGTCGTCGGGTGCGACGTGACCCGTGCATGCCGACCGTCGGTGTCGTCGCTCACGACCAGCCGTAGTCGGGCAGGGGTATTGAAACCGGTTGGTCCCCGGTCGATCGCGTCGGAACCGGCTGGTTTCCAGACGGCATCGTGTGTCTAACAGGTTGTTACCAGTTCGATTCGGCTGCCTACCGGGACGATACCGTGTCGGTACCAAATAGCCGAACCCGCGAACGGGCCACCAGAACGCCGATGTCACGACCGCCGACGCAGACCGGGCAGACGACCCTCCAGAAGCAGGAGTCGGAGTACCAGGTCAGGGGGTACCGACCGGACGACCGCGAGTCGTTCCTGTCCCTGTACGAATCAGTCTGGGAACGAGGACAGACCGAAGCGTGGTTCGAGTGGCGCTTCGAGGCGAACCCGTACGACGACGGCGTGGAGATGGTCGTCGTCGAACGGGACGGAGAACTCGTCGGGGCCGAGCCGTGTCTGCCGTTCCGTCTCGGTGCGGGGGGAACGCGGGTGTCGGTGCTCCAGCCGGCGGACTGGATCGTCCATCCGGACCACCGTCGCCGGGGGCTGTTCACCCGGATGACGGAACGGACGCTGGACCGACACGAGCGGAGTCGCTACGACCTCTACTACAACTTCCCGACGGACGTACTGCTGCCCGGCCTGGACTCGTTCGGCTGGCGGGTCGTCGGGGAACGGCCGACGTACTACCGCATCGAGCGGCCGGCGCGGCTCGTCGACGCGAAAGCCGACGGGGGACTCCCCCGGCATGTGGCGAAGCTCGCGTCGCCGCTGTCGCGACTCCAGCTCCGAGTCAGGGACAAGCTGGCGTCCGTGCCGGACGACATCACGGTCGAGCGGTACGACGAGGTGCCGAGCCGACTGTTCACCACACTCTACCGGACGGGAGCACCCTCGAAACTCCACGTCGCCCGGGACGAGGCGTTCTACGACTGGCGATTCGAGAACCCCGCCTGGGAGTCGACGGCCTTCGTCGCCCGGCGTGACGGGCGGCCCGTCGGTGGTCTGGTCGCCTGTCGGGAGGTGCTGAAGGGAGTGACCTGTACCCGCATCGTCGACGTGCAGCCGATGGACCCGGACGGGGACCGGACGGGCGTGTACGCGGCGCTCGTCGAGGCGGTACTCTCAGACGACACCGCGACGGACGTGTACAAGGTCGAGGGCGACGTGCTCCCCACGCAGGTCCTCACCGGCTGTGGGTTCTGGAGCGACGCGAGGTTCCCGTTGTCGAAACTGGGCCGGCGGACGGTCCACGTGGTGAGACCGACGGGATCGCCCGGCGGTGACCGCTGGCGTCTCGGCGGTCGTGACCCGACCGACCCCGACCACTGGGTACTCTCGCTCGCCGGTCAGGATATCGCCTGAGTCAGCTGCCGGTCCAGAACGAGGCCCGCAGCATCACGAGGATGGGGATGATCTCGATGCGGCCCACCCACATGACGAGGGTGAGCACGAGCTTCGTCGAGCGGGGGAGCCACTCGTAACTCCCGTACGGTCCCGCCTTCCCGAACGCGGGACCGATGTTGAAGAACATCGAGGCGGCGACCGAGAGCGCCTCCAGTTCGGTCACGGCGTTGCCGGCCCGGGCGCTGTCGATGACGACGAACACCGACGCGAGTACGAAGCAGACCAGCGCGACGAGCGTGTAGGCGTACACGTCGCGGATGACGTCCTCGTCGACCACGTCGCCGCTGAGTCGGACCGGGCGCACGGCGTTGGGCGAGGCGGCGACGAACAGGTCCCTCCGGAACGCCTTGACCACGACCAGCCACCGGACGGTCTTGATGGAGCAGGTCGTACTGCCGGACATCCCGCCGATGAACATGCAGAGCAGGAGGATCTGCTTCGCCGGCGCGGACCAGAGTTCGAAGTCGGTCGAGGCGTAGCCCGTCGTCGTGACGATGGAGACGGTCTGGAAGACGCCGTGGCGGAGCGTCTCCTCCGCGGTGCCGTCGAACCGCGCGTCGACGGCGAGCAGGCCGACCATGACCGCGGAGATGGCGACGAGGAGTCCGAGGTAGAACCTGAACTCCTCGCTCCGCCGGATGCGGTTCAGGTCCCCGCCCACGACCGAGTAGATGAGGACGAAACTGGTCGCACCGACGGCCATGAACGGGACGACGGCCCACTGGACCGCCGGGGAGAACGCGCCGACGCTCTCGGCCCGCGGGGAGAACCCGCTCGTCGAGACGGAGGTGAGCGCGTGGGCGACGGCGTCGAAGGCGGTCATCTCCGGCGCGAGCCCGGCGACGTGGAGCGCGTAGTAGGTGGCCGCCGCGAGCGCGGTGAGGCCGATGTAGAGCGTCCAGATGAGCCGGGCGGTGTGCTCGATGTGCGGCGTGAGCTTCGTGACGTTCCGCGTCTGCGTCTCGGTCTCCATCAGCTGTGCGCCACCGACACCGAGTCGCGAGAGCAGCGCCGTCGCGACGATGAGGATGCCGAGCCCGCCGAGCCACTGGATGACCTGCCGCCACAGGAGCACGGGCCGGGAGTGGGCGTCGAAGTCGGTGATGACGGTCGCACCGGTCGTCGTGATGCCGCTCATGCTCTCGAACAGCGCGTCGACCGGGTCGGCGAACTGGCCAGTGCCCGCGAGGTAGAGCGGAATCGCCCCGATGACGGCGACGAGCAGCCAGGCGAGTGCGACGAGCAGGAACGCCTCGCGGCTCCGGACCTGACGCTCGACCGAGAGTCGCTCCATGCCGACCCCGAGCGCACCCGCGACGACGATGGCGACGAGGAACGGAACGACGTCGGTGCCGTCGTAGAGGGCCAGCACGAGCGGGGCAGCGAGCGGGAGCGTCAGTATCTTGCAGATGGAGCCGACGACGCTACAGCTCGCACGCCAGTCGACGCGAACGCGCATTCGTTCCCCGACTCGCGCGGGGGGTGCCTCAATCTATCGCCGATGACGTGCCCGGAGACACAGTCCGCGATCCTGGCTGGAAGACCGCCGCCTCACTCGGTGAGCCGCTCGACGTGGTCGATGCGGCTCTGGACGAGCTCCTCGGTGCCGATGTCGTGGCGGACGTGGAACCCCTCCTCGCCGGCGACGGCGATGGCGTCCTCGGCGATGGCCTCGGCCTCGCTGATGGTGTCGGCGACGCCGACGACGGCGAACGAGCGCGAGGTCGTCGTGTAGAGCCCGTCGTCGCGCTCGTCGACTGATGCGTAGAACAGGAACGCGTCGCCGTCGTGGTCGGCCGCGGCGGCGGCCGCGCTCTCCTTGTCGACCTCGATGCGGGTGCCGGCCTGCGGGTCGGTCGGGTAGCCCTCGGGGACGGCGTACTTGCAGACCGTGGCGCGCGACTGGAACTCGAGTTCGGGGATGCGCGAGCCGCCGTCGCGAGCACCCACGAGCACCTCGTAGAAGTCCGTGTTCAGGATGGGGAGGACGTTCATCGCCTCGGGGTCGCCGAAGCGGGCGTTGAACTCCACGACCTTCACCCCGTCCTCGGTGAGCATGAACTGGCCGTACAGCACGCCCCGGTAGTCGTCGAGGGCGTCGACGGTCGCCTCCAGCACCTGCAGCGCCTCGAAGCTGTGCAGCTCCGTCATGAACGGGAGCTGGAACGTCGCGTCCGTGTAGCTGCCCATGCCGCCCGTGTTCGGGCCCTCGTCGCCCTCGTATGCGCGCTTGTGGTCCTGCACGGCGGGCGTGATGAGGACGTCGTCGCCCGCGACGAGCGCCTGCACGGTGAACTCCTCGCCGACGAGGCGCTCCTCGAGGACGACCTTCTCGTAGTCCGACTCGCGGAGGTACTCCTTCGCCTCCGCCTTGGTGATCTGGTCGCCGGTGACGCGGACGCCCTTGCCGCCGGTCAGGCCGGCGGGCTTGACCGCGAGGTCGCCGTCGTACTCGTC
Organism: Haloarchaeobius litoreus; assembly: GCF_024495425.1. Lineage (NCBI taxonomy): Archaea > Methanobacteriati > Methanobacteriota > Halobacteria > Halobacteriales > Halorubellaceae > Haloarchaeobius > Haloarchaeobius litoreus. Next base: position 971,326 of record NZ_JANHJR010000001.1, read on the forward strand.
GATGTACTCGCAGGCCAGCTCCATGTCGGTGAAGATGGCGTAGTCCGGACAGCCGGGGATGTCGTTGGCCTCCATGAACTCCCGCTGGAACGACTTGTCCGTCTCGATGCGGGCGTCGGCCTGGCGCGGGCCGAACGCGTAGATACCGGCGTCCTCCAGCGCGTCGACGACGCCCTCGGCGAGGGGCTTCTCCGGCCCGATGACCGAAAGCGTCGCGTCGACGGACTTCGCGTAGTCGACGACGGCGTCGGTATCGCTCGTGTCGAGCGTCTCGAAGCCCTCGGTGAGTGCGGCGATACCCGGGTTCCGGTTGCCGGCACAGGCGTAGAACTCGAACTCGTCGCGGTCCTCGGAGCGGTCGAGCGCGTGTGCGATGGCGTGTTCGCGGCCGCCGCCACCGACCAGGAGCACGGTCTCTGTCATACCCGAAGTCGGTACGCAAGAGAGTGTAATGGTTTCGGTTCGACCGGTTGCAAGTATACACGTGGGTGGATACAAACGGCTCTCCAATCGCTCCATGAGGGTGGCAGCTACTGTGCGGACAGCCCTGTCCCGAGGGCGATGCCGACGCCCATCCCAATCGCGATCCCGAGTGGGATGTCGTCCATCGCGACCCCGAGCGAGACGCCGATTCCCGCGCCCAGTGCGATGCCGACGCCCATCATCTGTCCGTCCAGCTCCCCGTCCTCGACATCGTCCGACATACCCCTCCGTACACCGACGGCCGCGAAATACGCTCCGCTCCAGGAGTCGGACGCTTTTACCCGTCACCGGCCCAAGGGACGGACATGAGCGACCCCACAGCCCGGAACCGACTCGACGAGGAGGCGTCGCCGTACCTGCGCCAGCACGCGGACAACCCCGTCGACTGGCAGCCGTGGGACGACGCCGCCCTCGAAGCAGCGAGAGAGCGCGACGTGCCCATCTTCCTCTCGGTCGGCTACTCGGCGTGTCACTGGTGCCACGTCATGGCGGAGGAGAGCTTCGAGGACGAGGACGTCGCGGCGGTTCTGAACCGGGACTTCGTCCCCGTCAAGGTCGACCGGGAGGAGCGTCCGGACCTCGACTCCATCTACCAGACCGTCTCGCAGCTGGTGTCCGGGCGCGGGGGCTGGCCGCTCTCCGTCTGGCTCACTCCCGACGGGAAGCCGTTCTACGTCGGGACGTACTTCCCGCGCGAACCGCGCCGAAACATGCCCGGCTTCCTCGACCTGCTGGAGAACATCGCGAACTCGTGGTCGAACCCCGAGGACAGGCGGGAGATGGAGAACCGCGCCGAGCAGTGGACCCACGCCGCGAAGGACCAGCTGGAGGACGTGCCCTCCGCCGGAGCGGACGCCCCAGACGAGACGCTGCTGACCGATGCCGCCGACGCCGTCCTCAGAGCCGCCGACCGCGAGTACGGCGGCTTCGGCACCGGGCAGAAGTTCCCGCAGGAGGCTCGCCTGCACCTGTTGCTGCGGGCGTACGACGAGACCGGCCGGGACGCCTACCGCGACGTGGCCACCCAGACGCTCGACGCGATGGCGAACGGCGGGCTGTACGACCACCTCGGCGGCGGCTTCCACCGCTACTGTACCGACCGCGACTGGACCGTGCCACACTTCGAGAAGATGCTGTACGACAACGCCGAACTCCCGCGGGTCTTCCTCGCGGGCTACCAGCTCACCGGCGACGAGCGCTACCGGACCGTCACCGAGGAGACGCTCGAATTCGTCGAGCGCGAGCTGACCCACGACGACGGCGGCTTCTTCTCGACGCTCGACGCCCGCTCGCCCGACGACGACGGCGAAAGCGTGGAGGGCGCGTTCTACGTCTGGACGCCCGAGGAGGTCCGGAACGTGCTGGACGAGGGCGACGCCGACCTGTTCTGCGCTCGCTACGGCGTCACCGAGTCGGGCAACTTCGAGCACGGGCAGACCGTGCTGACCATCGAACGCGAGGTTTCGGACCTCGTCGACGAGTTCGACGTCGACGCGTCGACCGTCGAAAAACGGCTGGACGACGCCCGCGAGCGGCTGTTCGAGGCACGCGCCGACCGTCCGCGTCCCCGGCGCGACGAGAAGGTGCTCGCCGGCTGGAACGGGCTGATGGCCTCCGCGTTCGCCGAGGCAGCCATCGTGCTGGACCCCGCATTCGCCGACGCCGCCGCGGACGCGCTCGAATTCGTCCGGCAGCAGCTCTGGGATGCGGATTCGGAGACGCTCTCCCGGCGGTTCAAGGACGGAGACGTGAAGGGCGACGCGTTCCTCGAAGATTACGCCTTCCTCGCCCGCGGGGCGTTCGACACGTATCAGGCGACGGGCGAACCCGACCACCTCGGTTTCGCGCTCGACCTCGCCCGGGCCGTCGTCCGGGACTTCTGGGACGCCGACGAGGGAACGGTGTTCTTCACCCCACGCGACGGCGAGGAGCTGGTCGCCCGCCCGCAGGAGCTTCGCGACCAGTCCACGCCGTCGAGCCTCGGCGTCGCGCTGGACGTGCTGCTCTCGCTCGACGGCTTCGCACCCGACGAGAAGTTCGCCGACGTGGTGGAGACCACGCTCGCGACCCACGGCACGCGCGTCGAGACCAGCCCGCTGGAGTACCCCTCGCTCGCGCTCGTCGCGGACCGCTGGAGCGCCGGCGACGCAGAGCTGACCGTCTCGGCCGACGACCTGCCGGTGCCCGAGGCGTGGCGCGAGACGCTCTCGGGCACCTACCTGCCGCGACGGCTGCTCGCGCCGCGCCCGCCGACAGCCGACGAGCTGGCGGACTGGCTCGATTCGCTCGGGCTGGAGGAAGCCCCGCCAGTCTGGGCCGACCGGGCGGCCCGCGACGGCGAGCCGACGGTGTACGCGTGCCGTGGTTTCGCCTGCTCACAGCCGACGCACGACATGCAGGACGCGCTCGACTGGTTCGAGGATTAGTTCGACAACTCGTCTTCGAGTTCCTCCGCCAGCCAGACCGCGATTGGGCGGTCCTCCTCCTCGACGAAGCGGGCCAGCTCCGCCCCCGTCTCGCGGTCCTCGACCACGACCGTCGGGATGTACTCGATGCTGTACTCCTCCACGCCGGGGCCGACCTTCTCGCCGTCCCCGCGCTCGACCGGGTAGTGCTCGACGTGTGCGACCTCGGCCGCATCGAGTGCCGCGCCGAAGTCCGGCAGCAGGCTCCGGCAGTCCTTGCACCAGTCGCCACCCCAGACCTTGACGACGATGCGGTCCGCGAGCGCCTCCCAGACCGCGAGGGTGTCCTCGTAGGCGTCGGGTGCCCACGCGGGGTTCGGTCGCATCGTCTCCAGTTCTGCCTCGCTCATACCCCGGCCTACCTCGCCGACGGGCAAAACGCTCCCGCTCCTCGCATGGGTTGCCGATGGTCCGGAGTCCCCGGCCACATCTGCCGGCGTCGGCCGTCCCTTAGTCGTCGGGGCCGTACCGCTCCCCATGAAACGGAGCATACTGGACGCCATCGGCTCGCCGCTGGTCCAGGTGGCCTCGCCCCCGGGCGCGACGGTCGCGGCCAAGGTCGAGTCGTTCAACCCCGGCGGCTCCGCCAAGGACCGACCCGCCCGCGAGATGGTCCTCGACGCCGAGCGACGGGGCGAGATCGCGCCCGGCGACAGTCTCGTCGAGCCGACGAGCGGGAACACCGGTATCGGCATCGCGATGGTCGGCGCGGCGCGCGGCTACGACGTCACCATCGTCATGCCGGAGGGGATGTCCGAGGAGCGGAAGGGCATCCTCAGAGCCTACGGAGCCGACATCGAACTCGTGGACGGCGGGATGGTCGACGCGAAAGAACGCGCGGACCAGATCGAGGCGGAGACCGGCGCGTTCCAGCTCCGGCAGTTCGAGAACCCCGCCAACCCCCGGGCGCACTACCGGACGACCGCCGAGGAGATCATCGAGCAGGTCGACGGCCGCGAGATAGACGCCTTCGTCGCCGGCATCGGCACCGGCGGCACCATCTCGGGCAATGCCCGCCGGCTGAAGGAGGAGTTCCCCGACGTGCGCGTCGTCGGCGTCGAACCCGAGGACAACGCGGTACTGACGACGGGCGAGGCCGGCGAGGACGAGTTCCAGGGCATGGGCCCCGGTTTCGTCAGCGAGAACCTCGACCGCGACCTGCTCGACGAGGTCCGGACCGTGAACTTCGAGGCGGCGGAGGCCGAGTGCCGCCGCCTCGCCCGCGAGGAGGGCATCTTCGTCGGGCAGTCCTCAGGCGCGTCGTCGCTGAAAGCCCGCGAGGTCGCAGCAGAGATAGCCGAACCGGAGGCCGACTGCCCGGCGTCGGGTCGGGACGCCGTCGTTCCCGGCGGCGTCGAGACCGACGGCGGCGACTACACGGACTGCCCACTCGTCGTCACCGTGTTCTGGGACTCCGGCGAGCGGTACATGTCGGCGGGGACGTTCGACTGAGGGTCAGTCGAGTATCATATCGTAGACGACGAGGCGGTCGATGTCGTAGTACGTGCCCGCCGCGTGGATGGCAGTTGATGGCGCATGTTCGTAGTTTTCCTCCCTGTACGGTTCGAGTCGCTGCATGGCATAGTTTGTCCACAGGCGGCGAAAAATACCGTACGGACCCGCTCGGGCTACTCGCCGTCTCTCGCTTCGGACGGCACCTGCGCGCGCAGGAACCCCAATAACGTCTCGTCGAACTTCTCGGGGTGTTCCCGTGTCGGCCAGTGGCCGCAGTTCTCGAACACGACGAGTTCGGAGCCGGGAATCCGCTCGTGGGCCCGCCGCGCCCACGACACGGGGAACAGCGGGTCGGTCTCCCCGTGGACGAGCAGCGTCGGCACCGAGAGCTCTCCGAGTCGGTCGGCGAAGTTCGTTCGGGCGCGGCCATCCGGGGTTATCTCGTTGCGCTGGAAGGCGGTGAACGCCCGGCCCGCGCCGCGCTGGCTTGCGCGCTCGTTGATCGACTCGACGAACGCCTCGTCGAGCGTCGAGGGGTCGTAGACGACGTTCGCGAGCCCGGTGACGGTCGCGGTCCTGGAGCTCCCGAGCATCGACCAGCCCGTGGCGTTCGCGCCGGGGACGTTGGCCAGCACGTACAGCATCGAGCCACCGGGGATGGTGCCGCCGAGGCCGTAGCTGTCGACCAGGCCGAGCGCGCGGACGCGGTCGGGATGGTCGAGCGTGTAGCCGAGCGCGACCGCCCCGCCCATGGAGATGCCGACGAGCGCGAACTCGTCGAGGCCCACCGACTCGACGAAGCCCTCGAACACCTCTCGGTAGGTGTCGATGGAGGGGTCGTCGACGGGGTCGCTGTCGCCGTACTCCGGCCAGTCGGGTGCGTACACCTGGTACTCCTCGGCCAGCGTCTCGACGGTGTGCCGCCAGGAGAGGTCGGCGTCGTCGACCCCGGCACCGTGCAGGAGGACGACGGTGGGGCCCTCGGTACCGGCTCGCCGGTAGTGGATGCGGAGCCCGTCGACGCGGGCGATGCCGTGGCCCGTCATCCGGCGAACTCCTCCTCGCTGACGCGGACGACCATCGTCTCCTCGACCTCGGGGCGGAGGTCGTAGGTGGGGAGCTCGCCGTCGACGCGCTGGGCGAACAGCGGCTCGACGGGCTCCGGCGGACCGTCGTCGGGTTCGAGGAGGCCGAACAGCTTACAGTACTGGTCGGTTTCGCCCGGAGCGACGGCGTCGTTGCGGACCTGCGTGGCGAGCCCGCGCGAGAGCCACTCCTCGTCGTCGACGCTCGGTTCGCGGACGAGCACCTCGTCGACGAAGCGGACGATGTACCAGTCGAGGTCGTTCAGCAGCGAGACGGCGGCCCCCAGGCTCACGGTGCGGAGCGCGATGGCGTTCTCGTAGGGCTCCCAGAGGTCGTAGGTCGACAGGGCCTCGCGGGAGGTCTCCCGCGAGAGCAGCTCGTACCGGAGGACCACGTCGGACGAGCCGATGAGACAGACGTCGGTCACTGTGCGTGGGTTGGAACCCGGGGGGTATGTGGATTTCGCTCGCTCGCGCCTCAGAACGGGAGTCGCTCGGCCCGCTCGACGGCCGCCACGGCCCGCTCGCGCAGGTCGTCGGGCTCCATCCTGCGGACCGTCTCCACGGAGCCGTGCGTCTCGGGCTGGTCGGGGACGACCCGGTTGCAGCCCGCCGGGACGGTCGAGTCGACGAACGTGCCGATGTCGCGTGACTGCGAGACGATGTCCTGCTTGTCCCGGGAGAACAGCGGCCGGTGGACCGGCAGGTCGATGGCCTGCGAGGTGACGGCCATGTTCTGCGCTGTCTGGCTCGACTTCTGCCCCAGCGCCTCGCCCGTGACGACGCCGACCGCGCCCGTCTCCTCGGCGACGGCCTCGCCGACCATGAGCAGGAACCGACGGAAGGCGAGCATCCGCCCGGTCCCCATCGTCTCGACGAGGTCGTTCACCACGTCGCCAGCGGGGACCCGCCAGAGCTCGAACTCGGCGTCGGGCACGCGCTCGGCGAGCGTCCGGACGGTCTCGACGGCCCGGGCTTCGTGGTCGGCCCCACCGTACTCGCCGAGGTCTGCGTAGACGGGGACGACGGGGCTCCCCCGTCGCATCGCCTCGAAGGCCGCCACGGGCGAGTCGATACCGCCGCTGACGAGCGCGACGAGTGGTTTCTGGGTCCCGTACGGCAGCCCGCCGGGACCGTCGTAGCGCTCGTGGAAGACGAACGCCTCGTCCTCCCTGAGGTCGACCTCGAAGACGATGTCCGGGTCGTCGAGATCGACCTCCGGCTCGAACTCGTCCTCGACGGCGTCCCAGACGGCCTGCCCGCCGGAGCGTTCGAGGTCCTCGCTGGTGTACGGGAGCGACTTGTCGGCGCGGTTGACGCTGACCGCGAATGCCCCGCCCTCGTACACCGCGGCCCCCGCCGCGGCGAGCGCGTCCTCGATTGCGTCGCGCTCCGACGGGACCGTCACAGCCGGACTCGTCGAGACGACGCCGAACGCGCGGGCGACGGTCTCGGCGGCGGTCTCGGCATCGCCGCAGACGTCCCTGACGATGGGGCGGGACCAGCGGCGGTCCACCTCCGCGTCGACACCCGCGGCCGCGAGCAGCGACTCGGCGTGGTCCAGCAGCCGGTGTTCCATCCGTCGCTTGACCCGGGTGCTCTTGACGTTCAGGTCGCCGTGGCGTACGAGGACGGCGTCCGCACCATGCATGCGCGGCGATAGCCCGTCGACGTATATACCGCCGTCGGAGCGCGGCCGTGGTCGCCGGGGCGGAACCCCGATTCAGAAAGTCGTCAGTTCGCCGTCGATGACGCGACGGGTGATATCGGTCACGTCGGCCAGCTCGCGGTCGACGATTGCGGACACGTCGTCCTCGATGTCGGCGACATCGATGCCGTCGGCGGTGACGACGTGTGCGTCGGCGACGTGGGGCTCGTCGATGGGCCGACCGATCTGGGAGAGCAGGCGGATGCGGAGATCGCGGATGCCGTCGACCTCGCTCACGACGGACTCGGCGATCTCCGTCGAGAGGAGATTGTATATCTTCCCGATGTGGTTGACGGGGTTCTTGCCGGAGGTCGCCTCCATCGACATCGACCGGTTCGGCGTGATGAGCCCGTTCGCGCGGTTGCCACGCCCGACGGAGCCGTCGTCACCCTGCTCGGCGGAGGTGCCGGTCGTGGTGAGGTAGATCGCACCCTCGTCGTAGTCGTCGGCCGTGTTGACGTGCACGTCCACGGTCCGGTCCGTGATCTCGGTGGCGACGTCGGTGACGAACTCGCGGACGCCATCGACCTCGTCGATGTAGTCCTCCATCCCCTCGACGTAGCTGTCGACGATGGCGGCAGCGACCGTGATCTCGATGTCGTCGCCCTCCCGCTTGCCCATTATCTTGATGTCCTGTCCCACGGCCGGGTTGTCGGTGGCGTAGGGGCCGTTGAGGCGCTTCTCGGCCTCGAGGACGATGCGCTCCGTCTCGGTCAGCGGCGCGTGGCCGACGCCGAAGGACGTGTCGTTGGCCATCGGGACCGTCGCCCCCTCCTCGGAGAAGACCTCCTGCAGGTCGCCCGAGCCCTCGCCGAGCTTCACGTCGACGACGACGTCGGTGCCGAACTCCAGTTCGGGGAAGTACTCGGCGAGGTAGTCGCGGGCGGCACGGAGCGCGACGGTGTCAGTCGGGATGTGGTACTCGGTCCCGTCGGCGTCGACGTAGTGCTTCGTGGCACGCCCGACGATGAGGAGATAGATCGGCTCGATGACCTCACCGCCGCCGAAGGCCGGAGCCGCAGACCCGGCGACCAGCTGGGTCTCGTCGGTGTTGTAGTGGAGGACCTTGCCGACGCGGTCGAGGTAGGTCTGGGCGAGCGCCTGCGAGACGCTCTCGGCGATGCCGTCGCAGATGGAGTCGGGGTGTCCGAGCCCCTTTCGCTCCACGATCTCGACCTCCTGGTCCTCGACCGCGAACCGGTCGATGGGTTCTACGCGAATATTGCGCTCTGTCATTGCTCCGAGTTGAACAGGGCAGGTTCTATAACTTGCGAAACGATTCATGGCCGATAATATGCCCGTGAGTAATCTCTCGGCCTACGACTCGAGCAGGAGACCCAGGTACGACGTCCGGATGCCGTCGGCGGGGTCGAGGCCGAGGGCGTCGAGCACCTCGACCGCGCCGTCGCGGGCGGCCTCGATGTCGCCGGAGGCGGCCTCGGTCTCGACCTCGACGAACTCCCCGAGCCCGTCGACGTCGTCCAGCGTGACGGTGTAGCCTGACAGTGCGAACCGGCGGCGGCGCTTGCGGACCGTCGCCGCGGGCTCGAAGCCCAGCCCGTCGAGGATGCCCTCCATCGCGTCGCGGTCCGCGACCGCCGTCTCGAACTCCTCGCGGGTCTTCGAACTGTCGTCGACGAGGGGGCCTTTGTAGGTGACCTTCGTCGTCCCGTCGTCGGTGGACCAGTCGAAGCCAGCGTCGGTACCGGCCCCCGTATCGTCCAGCGAGACCTCCCCACGGATGCGCAGCGCCTCGTCCGTCTCCGCGAAGTCGCGGTGCGGTGCGTCGTAGTACACGTCTGTCTGGCCGACACCGCCCACCGGCTCGGCGTCGAGTTCGGCCAGCCGTCGCCGGACCACGGCGTGTTCGGCGCGGACCTTCAGTTCGACCTCGTACATGTCCCGCACCTCGCTCACCAGGAACTAAAGCCCTCCCGACTCCACACCAGCGACTCGCGGGTCCAAAACGTGGTTCTTAAATGCCGCGTGGGAGACGTTCATGATATGACCGATGACCAAGAGGCCGAGACGGCCGACAACGAGGAAGAGACACCGGACGTCGAGGACGAGGCAGCCGAGTCCGAGAAGGAGGAGACCGAGGACGAAGTGACCGGACTGCAGGACGGCGACTTCGTCAAGCTCGACTACACCGCCCGAACCGTCGAGAGCGAGCGCCTCGTCGACACGACCGACCCCGAGGTCGCCGAGGAGGAGGGCATCGAGGAGGAGGACCGCGAGTTCGAACCGCGCGTCATCGTCCTCGGCGAGGGCCACATGTTCGAGCAGGTCGAGGAGGAGCTCCGCGGCAAGGAGGTCGGCGACTCCGGTACCGTCGTCATCCCCGCCGCCGACGCCTTCGGCGAGTACGACGACGAGCAGGTCCGCACCGTCAGCGTCGAGAAGCTCCCCGAGGACTCGCGCCGCCCCGGCTCGCAGGTCCAGGTCGACGGCGAACAGGGCTTCGTCAACGCCGTCATCGGCGGCCGCGCCCGCGTCGACTTCAACCACCCGCTCGCGGGTGACGACATCGAGTACGACTACGAGATCGCCGGCGTCGTCGACGACCGCGTCGAGAAGGCACAGGGCCTGATGGAGATGATGTTCGACGTCGACCTCGACATGTGGTTCGAGACGGACGAGGTCGAGGAGGAGGTCCAGGTCGAGTCCGACGACGACGACGAGGACGCCGAGCCCGAGTTCGAGACCCAGACCGTCGAGAAGGAGACGCTGTACATCGAGTCCGACCCGCAGCTGCAGATGAACCAGCAGTGGATGTTCGGCAAGCAGCAGGTCGCACAGCAGCTCATGCAGCACCTCGACATCGACCGCGTCATCGTCCAGGAGACCATCTCCGGCGGCATGGGCGGTATGATGGGTGGCATGGGTGGCATGATGGGCGGCATGGGTGGCGGCGCAGACGGCGCGGACGCGGCCGACATCGAGGAGGCCCTCGAGGAGGCCGACATCGACGCCGACGACATCGAAGCCGACCTCGAAGAGTAAGTCGAACCCCGGACGCCGAGTCCAGGACGGTACCACTATTGCGGTGCCGTTTCTCCGCCGAATCATGGACGAACAGCGACGCGTCGCGGAGTTCGTCGCGACGCACGACATGGAGGCGGAGCCGGCGTATCGACTGCTCGACCTGCAATGCGAACTCGGCGAACTGGCGAAGGAGGTGTGCGAGTCGACGGACTACGGCGGCAGGCCGGCGGACGTGACCGTCTCGGACGACGAGCTCGGCGACGCGCTGTTCGCGCTGCTGGCGCTCGCCGGGTCGCTGGACATCGACGCGGGTGCGGCGCTC